>NZ_JBHWCC010000015.1:67085-156026 GCF_042735715.1 Streptomyces sp. NPDC059582 | reverse complement strand
GGCGCCCGCCCAGCCTGGCCGGGGGGGGGGGGGGGGGCGGGCCCGGCCGGCGCGGCCCCCCCCCCCCCCCCCCGCCACCGCACACCCTCTGGATGATCCGGGTCATCCGGGTGGTCTCAGCCGCTGGTCCTGGGGACTCCGTCGGCCGCGCCGGTCCCGCTCGACATGTCCTGCGTCCCGATGACCGACAGCAGCTCCAGCTGGGCGGCGCCTTCCGTTCCGGCCGGAGCGGTGAACCACAGCAGACGCTGACGTCCGTCCTCGCTGAACAGACTGTGACAGTCGAGTTCGATGGTGCCCAGCGCCGGGTGGACGATGCGCTTGTGATCGGTGCGCCGCAGGGCGACGTCGTGGTTGTCCCAGAGAGCGGCGAACTCCCGGCTGCGCAGCCGCAGCGCCGCCACCATCCCCACCACCTCGCTGTCGTCGCCGCGCAGGGCGGCGACCGCCTGGAGATCGGCCACGAAGACCCGGCAGTGATGGGGGTGGTCCTCGACCGGGTAGAGCGCACGCGCCCCCGGGTCGGTGAACCAGCGGTAGACGAAGCTCGCCTCGGGGCCGCGTACCGCCCGCTGCCGCCCGACGAGCGCGGCGGCCAGCTCGTTCTGGACGAGGACCTGGTGCAGGTCGGTGATGACCTGGGCGGGGGTGGTGGTCAGCCGGTCCAGCAGGCCGAGCAGGGCCGGCTGGACATGCGCGGTGGGGCCGCGGTGCGCCGGGGGGACCGGACGGTCGGCGAGGTGGAACAGGTGGTCGCGTTCGTCGCCGTTCAGCCGCAGGGCCCTGGCGAGAGCGGCAAGGACCTGCGCCGACGGCTGGGCGCCGCGTCCCCGCTCCAGCTCCGTGTAGTAGTCCGCGGACAGGCCCGCCAGTTGGGCGACCTCCTCGCGCCGCAGACCGGCGACCCGGCGGCGCGGTCCGGTCGGCAGGCCGACGTCGGACGGACGGATCCGGTCGCGCCGGGACTTCAGGAATGCGGCGAGCTCCGAGTGGTTCACCCCTCCATCCTCACGCGCGCCGCCGGGCTCAGCCAGGGGTCGCCGACCCCAGGGTGGGGACAGCCATGGCTGTCCTGACGACACCGGCGCACGCTGGAGTCACGAGCGGGGCACCGGCGGCCACGGTGCCGAAGGCCCGCCCGACGCCGCGAACGACTCGGCGGGGCGTTCCCGAACGTCCCGCACCGAACCTCTGAAGGAGTCCCGATGCCCGCCCAGGACCCGGCCCCCAGCCACTCCACGCCCGACCAGGGCGCCGACCGGCCCCGCGTGGCCATCGTCACGGGCGGTTCCCGTGGCATCGGCCGCGAGACCGTCGGCCGCCTCGCCGCCGACGGATTCGCCGTCGTGGTCGGCTACGCCGGCAACCGCGACCACGCCGAAGCCGCCGTGAAGGACGTGACCGCCGCGGGCGGCCGGGCCATCGCCGTCCAGGCCGACGTCGCCGAGGAAGAGCAGGTGGCCGCCCTGTTCGACGCGGCCGAGAACGAGTTCGGCGGGGTCGACGTCGTCGCTCACGCGGCCGGCCGCATGCACCTCGCGCCGGTCGCCGAACTGGACCTCGCGGAGCTGGACAAGATGCACCGCACCAACATCCGCGGCAGCTTCGTCGTCGCGCAGCAGGCCGCGCGCAGGATCCGGCCGGGCGGGGCGTTCGTCATGTTCTCCACCTCCGTGGTGGGCCTGGCCTTCCCCGGCTACGGCGCCTACACGGCCAGCAAGGGCGCAGTCGAGGCGCTCACCCTGATCCTCGCCCGTGAGCTGCGAGGCCGGGACGTCACCGTCAACGCCGTCGCCCCCGGCCCGACCGCCACCGCGCTCTTCCTCGAGGGCAAGGACGAGGAGACCATCGCCCACCTGGCCGCGCAGCCCCCGCTGGAGCGCCTCGGTACTCCCGCCGACATCGCCGCGGTCGTCGCCTTCCTCGCCTCACCGGCCGGCCACTGGGTCAACGGCCAGGTCGTACGCGCCAACGGCGGCATCATCTGAGGAATCTGGAGACTGAGGAATTTGGATACTGACGGATCTGGAGACTGACGGATCTGGAGACTGAGGGATCTGGAGACTGAGGGATCTGGAGACTGAGGGATCTGAGAAAACCGAGGAATCGGACCAAGGGCGGCCAGGGCGTGCGTGTCCTGAGCACCTCACCATCTCCCGATCGAGGTCCGAACGCTGCCCGGCCGACGTCCTGCAGGTCATCGTGGAAGACGTGCCGGGTGCCTTCGGTTCGTACCGAGACGGCTGGGAACTCTTCGACCGGGCCCGGTCGGACACGAAGAACATCTTCGTCGTCGAGGGCACGAGCCACTACGACCTGTACGACCAGCCGAAGTGCACCGCCCAGGCGCTGGAGAGGCTCGAGTCCTTCTTCGCGGAAAACCTGTAGACCGATGTCGCGGCGGCCGACGGGTGGCTGTCGTCGACCGAGGGGTGGTCGCGGGACGACCACCCCTCACCTATGCGGCCGGGGCCTGTAGCGGTCAGGGCACGTGGCCGGTCGAACGGAGAGCCCCTGGCGCCGGCGAGCTCGGCGTGGACCGCCGGCAGCACCCGCCGGTCCGGATGCGGCAGTCCGAGGTCGGCGAGGGCTGCGAGCTGACCGGAACGCGGGTCTCGCTGCCCAGGTCCTGTCGTTTGGATCAGCTCGGTGTCGCGAACGAAAGGCCCTGGTCGAGGCGCGACACCTGGTAGTGGCCGAGGTACCAGGCGCCCTCCACGCGCCGTGCCAGGACACCGAGATGGACGTTCACCGTGGGCCGGTCGGTGAACGAGAAGTCGACCTTCAGGTAGCCGAGTACAAGGTCCTCGGTGAGCCGTCTGGTCTCCAGGATCCGGTACCTGGCCGTCATCCCTAGGGGCTGGGAGTCGTAGTAGGCGGCGACACCCTGCCGTCCGACGCTGTAGGGGTGCAGCCCCTGGAAGATCGCGTCCTCGGTGAAGGCGGCGGCCACCCGCTCCGGCTCGTGTCCGTCGACGGCTTCCTGCCACCGGTCGAGGACGCCACGCAGGATCGCTTCACCGTCCGTGGCACTGTTCATCGGGGTCTCTCCTGTCGAAGGGGATCGGGTCCGGGTGCCGTGATCAGTGCCCGGCGCTCATGCCGCCGTCGACGTGGAGGATCTCGCCGGTGACGAACGGGGCGTTCTCCAGGTAGATCACCGCGTCGACGATGTCGCTCAACTCGCCCATCCGGCCGACCGGATGCAGTCCGGCGAGCACCGCGTGGGTCTCTTCCGGGTGCATCGGGGTCTTGATGGTGCCCGGCGAGACGGCGTTGGTGCGGATGCCCCGGGTGGCGTACTCGATGGCCAGGGACTTGGTGGCGGACTGGAGACCGCCCTTGGTCAGGGAGGCGAGCACGGAGGGGACGTTGGAGTCGGGGTTGTCGACGAGGCTGGTGGTGATGTTCACGATGTGGCCGCCACCCTGGGCGAGCATGTGCCCGATGGCCAGCTGCGTGATGTGGAAGAAGCCGGCCAGGTTCACGCCGGTCACGGTGGCGTAGTCCTGCGCGGTGTACTCGACGAAGGGCTTGGCGACGAACACGCCCGCGTTGTTGACCAGGGTGTCGACCCGTCCGAAGCGCTCGACGGCCGCGGCGACGACGCGTTCGGCGGTGGCGGGGTCGGCGATGTCGCCCTGGACGGTCAGGAGGTTCTGGTCGTGCGACTCGGGGATGGTGCGCGAGGTGGCCACGACGGCGTGGCCGAGCTTGCGGTAGGCCTCGACGAGACCGGCGCCGATGCCCTGCGACGCGCCGGTGATCAGGGCGACCTTCTGGTGCTGAGAGCTCATGATGACCTTTTCCGAAAAGGGTGAGTGGGTGGTCGCGACCGGTCGAGAGCGGGCTGTCACTCGTGCTCAGTTCTTACTAGCCGACCGGTCGACTATTTGGACCGTAGGTCGTGCCCCACGGAGAAGTCAAAGGTCGGCGCCGCCTTTTCGGGACCGGCTCGCTCGCACCTGGGAGGCTCGGCCTCCCACTCCAGGTCAATGCGAGGGAGGGTCGCCCGCGTGCAGTCAGGCGTACGGGTCGGTGTCAGTGAGATGTCAGTGAGAGTCCCCGCCGGCAGTCAGGCGTACGGGTCAGTGCCGGTGCGGGTCGCCCGCGGGCAGCCACACGTCCGGGCCGTCGATGCCGAGGTCGCCCACACCGTCGCAGAGGGCGTCGACGACGGCGAGAACCGCGGCACGGGCCTCGCTGCGCCGCCGGACCAGGGACCAGGTCCAGTGCACCTCCGGCGCGACGACGGGGCGCCGGACCAGGTCGGGCGGCAGGGGAGTGGTCTGCCCCTTGGGCGAGTTGACCACCGGGTGACCGCAGCGGCGAACGTGGTCGAAGAAGCCGGGGCCGGTGATCCCCCCGTCGGAGACGCGGATCGCCCGCGCCCCCGTGTCCTGGGCGAGTTCTTCGGCGTAGACGTTCCAGGACGCCCAGGACGTGGTGTCGTCGTCCAGGAGGACGCAGGTGTCCCGGGCGGGCACGGCACTCCTGTCGTCGCCGGCGGCCACGGCGTACAGCCGGTCGGCGCCGAGGAGCCGGGCCTGCAGACCGTGCCGCTCCAGGTCCTCGGTCCGCACCCAGCACACCGCGAGATCCAGGCTGCCGTCGGCCACCCGGGCGGCCTGGGTGTGGGAGGGCGCGACCCACGCGTCGACATGGACCCGCGCCACCGCGGAGGTGGCGGCCGTGAGGTCCGCGGGAAGCCAGTTGACGTAGCCGAGCCGGACGGGCTGCGATCCGGCCAGCCGGTCGGCGCGGCTGTGGAGGTCGGCGGCCCGTTCCAGCAGGGCGCGGGTGTGCGGGAGCAGGTCGGCACCGGCCGGGGTGAGGGTCACCGAGCGTCGGTCGCGATCGAACAGGCGTACGCCGAGGTCGCGTTCGAGGGCCTTGATCTGCTGGGACAGGGAGGGCCCGGCGATCAGCAGGCGCTTGGCGGCCCGGCCGAAGTTCAGTTCCTCGGCGACCGCGACGAAGTACCGCAGTTGGCGCAGCTCCACGCCCGCCACTCTACGCCGGTGGGAGGCTGCGCCTACCAGCAGCGAGGCGGTCGGTCGTGGCGGCTTCCGGGCCGGCGGGGACACGATAGGAGCAGGGACACCGCGGAGCGCGCGGTCGCGGCGGCAGCCGCGGGGCGCCGGAAAGCGGTCCGTGTGCGCTCGCGCGCGGCTCGCGCCGCGCGCCCCGTCGAGTCGAACGGAGCAGGACCATGCGCGACTTCCTGGTCGAGATCACCACCACCGTCCCCGAGGGCACCAGCCAGGACGAGGTCGACCGGCGGCGTGCCGCCGAAGCCGTCCGCGCCGGGGAACTCGCGGCCACCGGTCACCTGGCACGCTTGTGGCGTCCGGTCGGCGAGCTGCGCAGCATCGGCATCTGGCGGGCCGACGACGAGGACGAACTCCACGAGAAGGTGCTCGGCACGCTGCCGCTGCGCCCTTGGATGAGCCTCACCGTCACCGCGCTCGAATCCCACCCCAACGACCCGGGGCGATCCGACCCCTCCGCGTGACGGCCACGCGCACCCGTTCACCCGGTTCCGCTCCGCCGCCCGGCCGAACCCGCGAGCCGCGCCACGCCCGCGTGCGATCCGCGTGCCCCCTCGCCCATGCGCCCCGCGTCTACGCGCTCACTTCGCGTACGCCCCCCGCGCCTACGTCTCCCCGTCGTTGAGGTACGAACACGCCATGACCGCAGTACGTCTGCGAGGACCCCGGTCCACCCCCTCGGACGCCCCGCCGAACTCACCCTGGGGCCATGTCGTCCGGGCCGCCGCGGCGCTCGCCGCCGGCATGGGGGTCGGCCGCTTCGTCTACACCCCGATCCTTCCCCTGATGAATACCCAGGCGGGGCTGTCCGCCGACGCGGGCGCGCACCTGGCCACCGCCAACTACGTCGGCTATCTCGTCGGCGCGCTCGCAGGCATCCTGGTGCCCGCGCTGGTCCGCTCCCGCGTGGCGCTGCGCGGTTCGCTGCTGGTGCTGACGGCCGGGCTGGCCGCGATGCCGCTCACACACAGCACCGGGGTGTGGCTCGTACTGCGGCTGCTGGCCGGGGTCGCCAGCGCGTTGATCTTCGTCGTCGCGGTCAGCTCGCTTCTCGGTCACCTGCGGCAGCACCCCGCCCACCTGCCCGGCTGGGGCTTCGGCGGGGTCGGTGCCGGGATCGCGCTGTCCGGCCTGCTCGTCCTCGTACTGCGGTCCGCGGCCGACTGGCGGGCCGCCTGGTGGGCCGCGGCCGTCCTGGCCGCCGTCCTCGGCGCCGTCTCGTGGAACCTGCGCCCCGAACCGCCGCCGGCGGCCACGGGGGAGTCCCCGACACCCGGTGCCGGCCCCTCGGCGCCGCGCACGCACCGCTGGTTCGCCGTCCTGTGCGCGAGTTACACGCTGGAGGGCGTCGGATACATCATCGCCGGCACCTTCCTGGTCGCCGCGATCGGCCAGGGATCCCCGGGCTGGACCGGCAGCGGGGCCTGGGTCCTGGTCGGCGTGGCGGCCGTGCCGTCCTCGGCGTTGTGGGCCCGGCTCGGACGGCGCTGGTCCGGGCCCGACGTGCTGCTCGCGGCGCTGGTCCTCCAGGCGATCGGCATAGCGCTCCCCGCGCTCGTCGGCGGTGTGGCGGCCGCGCTGATCTCCGCGATGCTGTTCGGCGCGACGTTCATCGGCATCAGCACCATCGCTCTGGCCACGGGTGCCGATCTGCGGTTCCCGCGCTCCGTCGCGCTGCTGACCGCGGGATATTCCGTCGGTCAGATCCTCGGCCCGCTGCTCGTCGCCCCCCTGCTCCAGGACGGCTACCGGCAGGCCCTGATCCTGGCCTCCCTGGTGGTCCTCGCCGCCGCGGCCGCCGCCGGCGTCCTGCGCATCGGCTTCCCCCGCCACCTGACCGCGGCACGGCGTGCCGTACCCGTACCGCGCCCGGCATCGGCGGAGACTGGCCCGATGCGGGCCGAGCGCCCCTGACGGACCAGCCCCGCGGCGGACCGGCGGGAGGTCCCCGTCCCGGACACCGCGCACGCCGTACGACCGTCCACGCCGCCCGGCCGCCGCCCGCCGTACCGGGCCACGCGCTCGGCACCGCCCCGGCGGCTCGGCGACCGACCGCCGCTCACGCCTCTGACCTGGAGTCGCTCATGACCACAGCCACGGACCTGATGATCGTCACGATGGACGTGCGGTCCGCGCGTCCGGCGGAGCCGGGCGATCTGTCGCTGGCCCTCGCCGGAGCCGAAGCCATCGACCTGATCGGCGCGGAGGTCCTCACCCTGCGCGGCGACCACCTCCTGCCCGGTCTCCAGCCGGCCCTGGGGGACGGCCTGTTGGACGAGGCAGCGTCGTCGCTCGTCCGGCAGGAGCCGTACGAGTCGATCGAGGACTGGCTGTGGCGGCGCGGACGCGGCCTGTCCCGGGCGTACCTCGCCGCTCTGGAGAAGGACGGCGGCATCACCACGCGGCGCCGGGGCTGGAATCCGCTGCGCACCACCGAGCCCGCGCTGGTCGACTCGCCGGCCCGCAGTCACGCCGCCGACCGCTGGCACGCGGGCGATCCCGTGCTCGCCGCGCTCGCGGCCGCCGTCGGGATCACCGACCAGCCGGCCGCGGACTCCCTCGACGCGGTGAGCGATCCGGTCGTGACCGTGCTGGCGGCCGTCAACGACGCGGTGATGGAGCTGGAAGCCGTACGGCAACGGCAGGCCGTCGAGAACGCGGCATTCGACAATGTCTGGCGCGGCGAATAACGGGGACATCGGCAAGGGACGGGTTGTTCGCCCGCGCAACGCTCGCATCGAGGCGGCGCTCGCAAGGAGAGGGTGAGAACCATCGACAGGCGGACGTTCTCCAAGATCTTCACCGCGGGGACGGCGGGGGCGGCGCTGCCGTCGCCGTCGGCCGCGTCCACTCCGCTCGGACCGGGGACGCGCACCTCCTTCGGCAAGCTGAGACACATCAACGCCGGAGTTCTCGACATCGGGTACGCGCAGGTCGGGCCGGCCGACGGTCCCGTGGTCCTCCTCCTGCACGGCTGGCCCTATGACATCCACAGCTATGTCGACGTCGCGCCCGCGCTGGCGGGCGGGGGCCACCGGGTGATCGTCCCGTATCTGCGGGGCCACGGCGCGACGCGTTTCCTGTCGCGGAGTACGTTCAGGAACGCGCAGCAGGCGGTGATAGCCCTCGACATCCTCGCGCTGATGGACGCGCTGAGGATCGAGAAGGCGGTCCTCGCCGGTTTCGACTGGGGGGCGCGCACGGGGGACATCGTCGCGGCGCTCTGGCCGGAACGCTGCAAGGCGCTGGTGTCGGTGTCCGGCTATCTGATCACCGATCGCGAACGCAACAAGGCGCCGTTGCCGCCGCAGGCCGAGTGGGCGTGGTGGTACCAGTACTACTTCGCCACCGAGAGGGGTGAGCTCGGCCTCGCCCGGTACAAGCACGACTTCGCGCGGCTCATCTGGAAGAACGTGTCCCCGACCTGGCACTTCGACGACGCGACGTTCGAGCGCACCGCGGCGGCCTTCGACAATCCGGACTGGGTCCCCATCGTGATCCACAACTACCGCTGGCGACTCGGTCTGGCCGACGGCGACCCGAAGCTCGACCACCTCGAAGACCGGCTGGCCGAAAGCCCCGCCATCACCGTGCCGACGGTCACCCTGGACGGCGAGCTCGATCCCTTCACCCCGCCGGGAGCCGGAGCCGCCTATCGCAGCCGCTTCACCGGCCCGTACACCCACCGGACCCTGAAGGGAATCGGCCACAACCTGCCACAGGAAGCCCCACAGGCCATGGCCGAGGCCGTCACGGACGCGACCCGCCTCTGACCCGGTCACTCGACCGCACCCGGCCCTACCCGCTCACTCGTCTCTCCGGCCTGGTCACCCGACGCTCCGGACCCGATCCCTCGACCAGGTCACTCAGAGACCGGCCGGAACCTCCTGCGGGTCACGGGCCCCCAGCAGGGCCAGGCAGTTCGCCCACAGTGGGCCGAGCCTGCCGGTGCTGTTGTAGAGCTTCGCGAACAGCACCTGGCCTTCGAGCTGCGCGACCACGGACCGTGCGGCCTCCAGGGTGTCGCTCACCGCGATCTCCCGGCGTGCCAGCGCCTGCGCGACGACCGTCTCGACCATCTCGACCTGCGCGTCGAAGATCTCCTGCAACCGGGCGCGGATGGCCTCGGTCTGGTTGCTCATCTCCAGGGTGAGGTTGCCGAACAGGCAGCCCGAGACGGTGCCGCAGCTCACCTGTCCGGCGCGCTGGCCGGCCTCCGTCTCCTCGAACAGCAGCCGCAGTCGCTGGAGCGGCTCCGCGTCACCGGTCAGCACCCGGGTCCAGGCCTGGCGCTGGCCGGCCCAGTGCTCGTCGATGACGGCGAGCGCGAGCGCCTCCTTGGACTCGAAGAAGTAGTAGAAGCTGCCCTTGGGCACCCCGGCCGCCTTGCAGATCTCCGCCACGCCCAGCGCCGAGTAGCCGCGCAGTTCGATGAGCGACTGCGCGGCGGCGACGATTTTCTCCCTGGCGTCACTGGTGCGTCCCATGGGCCGAGTGTACGTCCGCCGGCTCTCTTACTAGACCGGTCGACTAGCTAGAATCCCGCTGCTTCCCCTGTCGGGGCCGCCACCCGGACAGCCGTCCCCGGCAGCCTCACCGGACAGCCCTCCCCGGCAGCCTCACCCGGACATGCCCGCCCGGGCAGCCCTACCCGGACATGCCCGCCCGGGCAGCCCCACCCCGAACAGCCCTACCCGGACATGTCCGCCCGGACATGCACGGCCGCCGGCTCCACGAACCCCTCGACCACGTCGGCCGAGTGACCCCGCGGAGCGGACCGCTCCGCCCGGACGGCTTCTCGGGCGCCGAAACCCCGTGGCCGTCGTGTCGGTGCTGTCGGTACTGTCCGAGGTCCCGACCGGCGGTACCGAGCCGGCCAGACGCCGAGGCGATTCCGATGAGCAGCCGACGACCGACCACCACCCTGTGGCGCCCCACCGGCCCCCGGGAGCTGGAGCTGGTCCGGGAGCTCGGCTGGGCCGCATGGCCGCCGCGGCTGCCCGAGCAGCCGATCTTCTACCCGGTCCTCGACGAGGACTACGCCATCAAGATCGCCAGGGACTGGAACGTCAAGCACAGCGGAGCCGGCTTCGTCACGCGCTTCGAGGTCGAGTCGGAGTTCCTGAGCCGGTATCCCGTCAGGCAGGCGGGCGGCCGCACGATTCTCGAACTGTGGGTGCCGGCCGAGGAGCTCGACGCGTTCAACGCGCACATCGTCGGCGGGATCCAGGTGGTGCACGAGTTCCGGTGAGCCGGGGGAGCGGCTGCCGGAGTCGTCGGCTGCGCCGGGGGACCGGTCGGCGGGGTCGTCAGCTCTTGAGTTCCTCCAGGGTGGCCTTGGTGTCCGATCTCAGCCAGTCGGTCACATCGGCGAGCACGGGCGGATCGACGTCCGTGTCGTACGAGCTGAGGTAGGCGCTGTAGCTCATCGTGTACGTCATCCAGCCGTCCCGGACGGCGAGGGTGGCGTAGAGCGAGCCGCTGGTGCCGGTGGTGGTGTCCTGGGTGGCGAGGTAGGCCTCGTCACCGACGCCGCTGACGGCCTCCACGTGGTAACCCTTGTGGCTTTCCCGGTAGTTCTTCCAGGTGGCGGTGAACTCCGGTCGGGGATCGGTCTTCTTGTGCAGGTCCACCTGGACGGAGAGGTACGCGTCCGAGTAGGTCGAACCGCTCTTCTTCAGCGCGAGGCTGCAGTAGGACTCGTCGAGGGCGCCGTCCTCGAGGGAACTGTGGGTCGGCGCGGTGCCGTCCGCGGGGTACTCCGCGCGGAAGGACGAATAGTCGCCGTTGGTGCACAGGTTCGACGGTGCTCGGTAGCCGCGCAGGTCCGCGCGGTTGCCCAGGCCGTCGAGCGCGAAGACGCCCACCGCCCATACGGCGGAGGCGGCCACCGCGCCGACGGCGGCCCACAGGACGGCCCGTCCGGCACCGCCGGTGCCGCCGGGCCGAGGGGCGGCGAAGGGGCCGTACGGGCCCGGCGAGGGGTAGGGACCGCCCTGTTGCCCCACCAGGGTGGGCTGCGCGTAGAACGCCTGCTGAGCAGGTGCGGACGCGGGGACCGGCGGGGGAGGGTCCGCCGTTGCGCCCGCACTCGGGGACTGCGGGTTCGGATAGGGATACGCGGTCGGTTGTGCCGGCGCCCCTGAGTCGTTCGGGGGCTGCTGCGAAGGCTCCGGTGGCGTGGACATGATGTGAAGATAGAGCAGAAGCGCCCGGTCAAGTCCCTTGAAATCAGGGAGCGTTACGTTCTGAGAACATCTGGCGCACGCTGATGACGGTGACGTCGAGGCGCAGCGGTGCGCACGGGGATGCGCGGGGGTGCGCACGGGGATGCGCGGGGGTGCGTCAGTCCGTCGGGCGCGAGGGCGTGTGCGGATGCGCCCAGCTCGCCGGGTGCGGCCGAAAAGCTCCGCTCCGCTTGGTGAACCCGCAGCAGGCAATGGTCATTTCCGGCCTTTCCTTTGTCGCTTCCATGACAACCCTGTGAGGGTGATGTCACCCTTCTATCGGCCTTCACCGGCCGTTCACATCCCCCACACCCCCACACCCCCACGCCCTCCCCCACCTCATTCCGCGCGCCGCCTCCCGTCGTGGACGGGCGCCCCGCGCGTCCTGTGCCACGTCTGTTCCCGCCCAGCGCGCTCCGGGCCGGCCACCCCCGCAGGCCCGCTCACCCTCGGCCTCCCACCTCGGCCGACTGTCGCACAAGGAGTAGACCTTGTTACGGCCACACCCCTTCGCCCGTCCTCGCCCCCACTCCCGTCGCCGAGCAAGCGCGGCGATCGTCGCCCTCGCGGCCGGAACGCTCCTCGCCGGCGCCGTGCAGAGCGGCGCCGCCTCCGCCGCACCCAAGGACCCCGGCCCCACGAAGATCGTCGCCGCGCCGCGCTCCGGCGCCGCCCCGGCCGCCCTGTCGCCCGCGAAGCGCGCCGCCCTCGTCAACAGCGCGAAGGCCGCGGCCGGCGCCACGGCGAGACGGCTCGACCTCGGGTCCCGCGAGAAGCTCGTAGTCAAGGACGTCGTCCAGGACGCCGACGGCACCACCCACACGCGGTACGAGCGCACCTACGCCGGACTCCCCGTGCTCGGCGGCGACCTCGTCGTCCACGTGAAGAACGGCCGGACCACCGTCTCCGAGGCGACCGAGGCCACGCTCTCGGTGCCGACCACCACACCGAGGATCTCGGCGGCCGCCGCCGCGAAGAAGGCGCTCACGGCCGCGAAGAAGGCCGACACGGCGGGAGCCGGGACCGCGGTCGACGGCGCGCCCCGGCTCGTCGTCTGGGCGGCCGGCGCGACGCCGGTCCTGGCCTGGGAGACGCTGGTCGAGGGCTTCCAGGACGACGGCACCCCCAGCGAACTGCACGTCGTCACCGACGCGAGTTCGGGCAAGGCCATCCAGCAGTACCAGGGCGTGCACACCGGCACGGGCACCGGCCAGTACAGCGGAACCGTGCCGCTCGGCACCACGCCGTCCGGTGCGACGTACCAGCTCGTCGACGGCGATCGTGCGGGCCACCGCACCTACGACCTGAACCAGGGGACCTCCGGCACCGGCACCCTCTTCACCGACGACAACGATGTCTGGGGCGACGGCACCCAGAGCAACCGTCAGACCGCGGGCGTGGACGTGGCCTTCGGGGCGGCGGCGACCTGGGACTACTACAAGGACGTCTTCGGCCGCAACGGCATCCGCAACGACGGTGTCGCCGCCTACAGCCGGGCCCACTACGGCAACAGCTACGTCAACGCCTTCTGGTCCGACACCTGCTTCTGCATGACCTACGGCGACGGCTCCGGCAACACCCACCCGCTGACCGCGCTGGACGTGGCGGCCCACGAGATGAGCCACGGCGTCACGAGCGCCACCGCCAATCTGGCGTACTCGGGCGAGTCCGGCGGCCTCAACGAGGCGACCTCGGACATCTTCGCCGCCGCCGTGGAGTTCCACTCCGACCTCACGGCCGACGTCCCCGACTACCTCGTCGGCGAGAAGATCGACATCCGGGGGAACGGCACCCCGCTGCGCTACATGGACAAGCCGTCGAAGGACGGTGCCTCCCGCGACTACTGGGACTCCGGCCTGGGCGGCATCGACGTCCACTACTCCTCCGGACCCGCGAACCACTTCTTCTACCTCCTCTCCGAGGGCAGCGGCGCGAAGACCGTCAACGGCGTCGCCTACGACAGCCCCACCTACGACGGCCTGCCCGTGACGGGCGTCGGCATCGAGAACGCCCAGCGGATCTGGTACCGGGCGCTCACGACGTACATGACCTCGACGACCAACTACGCGGGCGCCCGGGTCGCGACCCTCCAGGCGGCCGCCGACCTCTTCGGCGCCTACAGCGACACCTACCTCGCGGTCGCCAACGCCTGGGCCGCGATCCACGTCGGCGACCGAATCGCGCTCGGTGTCAACATCACGCCGGTCGGCGACCAGATCACCGGCGTCGGCCAAGAGGTCGCGCTGCAGATCGACGCCTACACCACCAACGCGGACGCCACCCTCGGCTACGCGGCGACCGGTCTCCCGGACGGGCTGACCATCAGCGACAGCGGACTGATATCCGGCGTCCCGTCCGCCACCGGCACCAGTGCGGTGACCGTCACGGTCACCGACAGCACGGGCGCGGCCGTGACGGTCGAGTTCGAGTGGCGGGTCGCGTACGTCTACGCCAACAGCACGCGCGTCGACATTCCCGACGTCGGCGCAGCGGTCGAATCTCCCATCACCATCACGGGCCGTCCGGGCAACGCCTCGGCCACCACCGAGGTCTACGTCAACATCGTCCACACCTACCGCGGTGACCTGACCGTCGACCTGGTCGGCCCCGACGGCACCGTCTACTCGCTGCTGAACCGCTCCGGTGGGTCCGCCGACAACGTCGACCAGACCTTCACGGTGGACGCCTCGGCGCAGCCCGTCGAGGGCACCTGGAAGCTGCGGGTGCGCGACCTGGCCTCGATCGACGTCGGCTACATCCAGCAGTGGCGGATCACTCCCTGACCCTGAGCAGCTCCCTGAGCAGCCCTTGAGCAGCGCCCTGAGCAGCACCTTGGGCGGCCACCTGCCGCACGGCCCGGACCGCTCATGGTCCGGGCCGTCGCGGCGCCACCGGCCTGCGGCCCCTGCCCGGCGGCCCAGCCGGGCGACCTGCCACGGCGTCAACGTCACCGTGGACGACCCCCTTTGAGATCCAGCGGAGCGGCATCTCCTCCCGGGCGGGCGACGAGCGGTGTGGATCCGCGCCGAACGGGAAGCAGCCGTCCATCCGGGGCGACACAGCGGTGGGTGGCCCGGCTCACATGGCACAACGGGCCTGACGCCGACACGATGGTCCTCGTCACCGGCAGGCTGAAGGGATCCAGGATGTTCCGCAAGGTACTGGTCGCCAACCGTGGTGAGATCGCGATTCGCGCATTCCGCGCGGGCTACGAACTGGGCGCGCGCACCGTCGCCGTCTTCCCGCACGAGGACCGCAACTCGCTGCACCGGCTGAAGGCGGACGAGGCCTACGAGATCGGCGAACCTGGCCACCCGGTACGGGCCTACCTCTCCGTCGAGGAGATCGTGCGGGCCGCGCGCCAGGCGGGAGCGGACGCGGTCTACCCGGGCTACGGATTCCTCTCCGAGAACCCCGACCTGGCACTCGCCTGCGAGGAGGCGGGCATCACGTTCGTCGGGCCGAGCGCCCGCACCCTGGAGCTGACGGGCAACAAGGCCCGAGCCGTGGCCGCCGCCCGCGAGGCCGGCGTGCCGGTGCTCGGTTCCAGCGCCCCTTCCACCGACGTGGACGAACTCGTCCGTGCCGCCGAGGACATCGGCTTCCCGGTGTTCGTCAAGGCGGTCGCCGGCGGTGGCGGACGCGGTATGCGCCGAGTCGAGGACCCCGCCCAGCTGCGCGAGTCCATCGAGGCGGCGTCCCGCGAGGCGGCCTCGGCGTTCGGCGACTCCACCGTGTTCCTGGAGAAGGCCGTCGTGGATCCCCGTCACATCGAGGTGCAGATCCTGGCCGACGGGCAGGGCAACGTCATCCACCTGTTCGAGCGCGACTGCTCGTTGCAGCGCCGCCACCAGAAGGTGATCGAGATGGCCCCCGCGCCGAACCTCGATCCGGCGCTGCGCGACCGAATCTGCGCCGACGCCGTGCGGTTCGCCCGGCAGATCGGTTACCGCAACGCGGGCACCGTGGAGTTCCTGCTCGACCCCGCCGGCAACCACGTCTTCATCGAGATGAACCCGCGCATCCAGGTCGAGCACACGGTGACCGAGGAGGTCACCGACGTCGACCTGGTCCAGGCGCAACTGCGCATCGCGGCCGGCGAGAGCCTGGCCGACCTCGGGCTGTCGCAGGAGACGGTCACCCTGCGCGGTGCCGCCCTGCAGTGCCGTATCACCACCGAGGACCCGGCCAACGGCTTCCGCCCGGACACCGGCCGGATCACCGCCTACCGCTCGCCGGGAGGTTCGGGCATCCGCCTGGACGGCGGAACCACGCACGCGGGTACGGAGATCAGCGCGCACTTCGACTCGATGCTCGTCAAACTCACTTGCCGGGGGCGGGACTTCAAGTCCGCGATCGGCCGGGCCCGGCGTGCCGTGGCCGAGTTCCGCATCCGCGGTGTCGCCACGAACATCCCCTTCCTGCAAGCCGTCCTGGACGACCCGGACTTCCAGGCCGGGCGGGTGACGACGTCCTTCATCGAACAGCGGCCGCAACTGCTCACGTCGCGGCATTCCGCCGACCGCGGCACCAAGCTGCTCACCTACCTCGCCGACGTCACGGTGAACAAGCCGCACGGTGAGCGGCCCGCGCTGATCGACCCGGTCACGAAGCTGCGGCCCCTGTCCGCCGCGGAGCCGCCCGCGGGCTCCCGGCAGCGACTCGTCGACCTCGGCCCGCAGGGCTTCGCCCGATGGCTGCGCGAGTCGCCCACCATCGGCGTCACCGACACCACCTTCCGTGACGCCCACCAGTCGCTGCTGGCCACCCGGGTGCGCACCCGGGACCTCCTCGCCGTCGCCCCCACCGTCGCGCGGACCCTGCCGGAGTTGCTGTCCCTGGAGTGCTGGGGAGGCGCCACCTACGACGTCGCCCTGCGCTTCCTCGCCGAGGACCCCTGGGAGCGCCTGGCGGCCCTGC
The DNA here is from genome assembly GCF_042735715.1 of Streptomyces sp. NPDC059582. Lineage (NCBI taxonomy): Bacteria > Bacillati > Actinomycetota > Actinomycetes > Kitasatosporales > Streptomycetaceae > Streptomyces > Streptomyces sp. NPDC059582. The sequence goes on along the minus strand of NZ_JBHWCC010000015.1, from coordinate 139,828 downwards.
GCGAGGCGGTGCCCAACATCTGCCTGCAGATGCTGCTGCGCGGCCGCAACACCGTGGGCTACACCCCGTACCCGACCGAGGTGACCGACGCCTTCGTGCAGGAGGCCGCGGCCACCGGCATCGACATCTTCCGCATCTTCGACGCCCTCAACGACGTCTCGCAGATGCGGCCCGCGATCGACGCCGTACGGGAGACGGGGACGGCCGTCGCCGAGGTGGCCCTGTGCTACACCTCCGATCTGTCCGACCCGTCGGAGCGGCTGTACACCCTGGACTACTATCTGCGGCTGGCCGAGCAGATCGTGGCGGCCGGCGCGCACGTGCTGGCCGTCAAGGACATGGCCGGACTGCTGCGCGCCCCGGCCGCCGCGACGCTCGTGTCGGCACTGCGCCGCGAGTTCGACCTGCCGGTGCACCTGCACACCCACGACACCGCGGGCGGCCAGCTCGCCACCTACCTCGCCGCGATCCAGGCCGGTGCCGACGCCGTGGACGGAGCGGTGGCGTCGATGGCGGGCACCACCTCGCAGCCGTCGCTGTCGGCGATCGTGGCCGCGACCGACCACTCCGAGCGGCCCACCGGCCTCGACCTCCAGGCCGTCGGCGACCTGGAGCCGTACTGGGAGAGCGTCCGCCGCATCTACGCGCCGTTCGAGGCCGGTCTCGCCTCGCCGACGGGCCGGGTCTACCACCACGAGATCCCCGGCGGGCAGTTGTCCAACCTGCGCACCCAGGCGGTCGCGCTGGGCCTCGGCGACCGCTTCGAGGAGATCGAGGCGATGTACGCGGCCGCCGACCGGATCCTGGGCCACCTGGTGAAGGTCACCCCGTCGTCCAAGGTGGTCGGGGACCTCGCGCTGCACCTGGTGGGTGCCGGGGTGGCGCCGGAGGAGTTCGAGGAGACACCGGACCGGTTCGACATCCCCGACTCCGTCATCGGCTTCCTGCGCGGTGAACTGGGCACCCCGCCCGGCGGCTGGCCGGAGCCGTTCCGCAGCAAGGCGCTGCGCGGCCGTGCCGAGGCCAAGCCCGTGCAGGAGCTGACGGAGGAGGACCGCGCGGGGCTGGAGAAGACCCGCCGCACGACACTCAACCGGCTGCTGTTCCCCGGTCCGACGCGCGACTTCGAGACCCACCGTCAGACCTACGGCGACACGAGCGTGCTGGACAGCAAGGACTTCTTCTACGGCCTGCGTCCGGGCACGGAGTACTCCGTCGACCTCGAACCCGGCGTACGCCTGCTCATCGAGCTGGAGGCCGTCGGTGAGGCCGACGAGCGCGGGATGCGCACCGTGATGTCGACGCTCAACGGTCAACTGCGGCCGATCCAGGTGCGCGACACCGCGGCGGCCTCCGACGTCCCGGCGACCGAGAAGGCCGACCGGAGCAAGCCCGGTCATGTGGCGGCGCCGTTCGCGGGTGTGGTGACGCTCGTCGTCGCAGAGGGCGACGAGGTGGCGGCCGGCGCCACGGTGGCCACCATCGAGGCGATGAAGATGGAGGCCACCATCACCGCCTCGCAGGCGGGGAAGGTGACCAGGCTGGCCATCAACCGGATCCAGCAGGTGGAAGGCGGGGACCTGCTCGTCGAGATCGGCTGAGGCCGCTGGGAACGGGACCGGGTCGGACCGCTGGAGGAAGGAGGGGAAGCTCGGTGAGCGCGGACCAGGACGGTGTGGTCGTCTACTGGCGACCGGGGTGCCCGTACTGCATGAAGCTGCGGCTGCGGCTGCGCTTCACGCGGCTGCGGTACACGGAAGTGAACATCTGGAGGGACCCCGAGGCGGCGGCGTACGTCCGCTCGGTCGCGGACGGCAACGAGACGGTCCCGACGGTGACGGTGGCCGGCCGGGCGATGGTGAACCCGTCGAAGAGGCAGCTGATGGACGCGGTCGTGACCCATGCGCCGCACCTGCTCGACAAGGCCGATTGACGATTCCGTCCCCCTGAGGCAGGGCACGCCCGGGTCACGCCGTGCCCTGCCTCAGGGGGGCGCGTCCACGCGCTGTGCGCCGATGACCGGCAGCAGCCGCGGCGCCTCCTCGGAGGGTGAGCCCGGGACGGCGGTGGAGATCACTACCCGCTGGTCTCGGTCGGCGATGTCGGCGATGTCGAGGACGTCGCAGTCGACGGCGACGGGACCCATGTTGACGACCCGCAGGATGACCTCGACCTCCGGGGAGTCGGTGTCGCCGTCGTGTCGTGCCGCACCGTGAACCTTTACCTACCCCTTATGGCATGTTCCGGTCAAACCTGTCAGGCTTTCGGCAGCCGTCGCCCCGACCCCGGGGGTCACGGCAGGCATCTCACCTCGGCGATCGCGCGAGCGATCCGCACAGCCCCCGGCTTGCCCTCCGGCGCACCCAAGCCGGGCGGGCGGCCACCGAGCAGGCCGGAATCCCGGCCGCCTCAAAGGAGTTACGCGTGAGACCGACCCCCCACAAGGCCCTCGCCGCGACCGCGACAGCCGTCGCCGCGCTGGCCGCCTTCCTGCTCCCCGTCGCCCCGGCGGCCGCCGCGCCGCCCACGGCCGCGCCGGCCGCCGCCTGCACCCCGGCCCAGGTGGTGACCAACGGCGGCTTCGAGAGCGGCACTTCGCCCTGGACCCAGTCCTCGACCTCCGTCATCACCAGCCGCACCGGCCAGAGCGCCCACGGCGGCACCAGCTTCGCCTGGCTGAACGGCGTCGGCAGCACGCACACCGACACGCTCTCCCAGGGCGTCACGATCCCGGCCGGATGCAGCACCGCCACCCTGACCTTCTGGCTGCACATCGACACCGCCGAGACGACCTCGTCGACCGCGTACGACAAGCTGACGGCGAAGATCGGCGCCACGACGCTGGCGACGTACTCGAACCTGAACAAGGCCACCGGCTACACGCAGAAGTCGTTCGACGTGTCGGCGTTCGCGGGCCAGACCGTGACCGTCGCCTTCACCGGGACCGAGGACTCCAGCCTCCAGACGAGCTTCGTCGTCGACGACGTGGCCCTCGCCACCTCCGGCGACACCGCCCCGCCCGCGGACAGCACCCGCACGCCGGCCGCACCCTCGTACACGGTCAGTCTCACCAGCAACACGAGCGGCACCGTCTGGACCGGCCACGAGAGCGCGACCTTCACCAACGCCTCGTCCACCGCGCTCAGCGAGGTGTACCTGAGGCTGTGGGACAACTACCACGGCACCTGCTCCGCGATGCCGATCACCGTCACCAACGTCACCGGTGGCACCGCGGGCGCCCTCTCGGTCGCCTGCACCGCCCTGCGGATCGCCCTGCCGACGCCCCTGGCGCAGGGCCAGAGCACCACGATCGGGTTCGACCTGGGCATCACCGTGCCCAGCGGCGCCGACCGCTTCGGTCACGACGGGGCCTTCAGCTTCATCGGCAACGCCCTGCCGGTGCTCGCGGTCAAGGACGGCGCGGGCTGGCACCTGGACCCGTACACCAACAACGGCGAGGCGTTCTACTCCCTGGCCGCCGACTTCCAGGTGACCCTCGACCACCCGAGCACCCTGCTGGTCCCGGCCACCGGCGGCTCCGTCGACACCCCCGGCACCAGCGGCCGCACGATCACCACCGCCACCGCCGCCAAGGTCCGCGACTTCGCCTGGGCCGCCGGCCCCTTCACCAAGATCTCCGGCACCTCGACCGCCGGCACCCCGATCAACATCTACTCCGTCTCGGGCATCAGCTCGTCCAGCGCGCAGTCGATGCTCACCACCGCGAAGACCGCCGTGGACGCCCACGCCGCACGGTTCGGCGCCTACCCGTACGGCGAGCTGGACGCGGTGATCGACAACAACTTCTGGTTCGGCGGCATGGAATACCCCGGGTTCGTCCTCGACCTGGTCAGCACCACCGCGCTCACCCACGAGATCGGTCACCAGTGGTTCTACGGCATCGTCGGCGACGACGAGTACAACAGCCCCTGGCTGGACGAGGCGTTCACCGACTACGCGACCGATCTGGCCCTGAACAAGACCGGCACCGGCTGCTGGAACAGCGTCTCCTGGGCCTCGACGGCGGAGAAGATCACCAACTCGATGGCCTACTGGGACGCCCACTCGTCCCGGTACTCCACCGTCGTCTACAACTACGGCAAGTGCGCCCTGCACGACCTGCGGCGCCTCCTCGGTGACACCGTCATGGCCAAACTCCTCAAGGACTACGCCACTTCGCACTGGTACGGCGTCTCGACGACGGCCGAGTTCAAGGCGGCAGCCCAGGCCGCCACGACCACGGACCTGACCTCGTTCTGGACCCAGCACCGCATCGACGGCTGACCTCCCGGTCAACGTTACCGGCCATCGGTTCGTCCCGGCGGGCGCTCTCCGGCACCCCCGTGGCGACCCGATGGCCGCACACCCGGCGGAGCTGACACGGTTCGCGGCGCGGGACGGACCCGACACGGCACGGTGTTCAGGCGGTGACCCGACCCGGTGCCGCTGCCGCCGCCCTCCGACGCGGTGTCAGCGTGCCCGTGTCCGCCCGGACCACGCTGATGACGAAGGTGACACTGATCAGCAGGGCCCAGGAGGCCCACTTGGACACGGAGACCGGTTCCCAGCCGTGCAGCTGGTTCGGGTACGTCCACGCTCCGAGATAGGTGGCGATGTTCTCCGCGAGCCACAGGAAGAACCCGATCAGGGCGAAGGACAGCGACAGCGGCATCCGGTACCGCCGCCCGGCGATCACGAAGTGCACCCACGTTCCCGTGGTCACGGCGATCAGCAGGCCGCCGAGCGCCCAGCGCAGGTCCGGCAGCCAGTGGTGGCTGAGGAAGTTGACGTACAGGCCGACGGCGAGCACGGCGGTGGCGCGGGTCCGGTAGCCGGTCAGCGTCAGCCCCATCAGTCGCCAGGAGCGGCAGACATAGCTGCCGACGGCGGCGTACATGAAACCCCCGTACAACGGCACCCCGGCCACCTTGGTGAGGCCCGGTTCGGGATAACTCCACGAACCCATACGCACCTTCACCAGTTCGAAGGCGAGCCCCAGGAGGTGGCAGACGGCCACCACGGCCACCTCCCGCCTGCTCTCCCATCCCAACAGCAGGCCCACGGCGGTCAGCAGCACCCCGTACACCAGCAGCAGGTCGTAGCGCGCCACCGGCAGCGGCGGGAGCAACGTCGAGCCCGCCATTCCGCCCAGCAGCGCGACCGCGAACGCGCAGCAGCGCGCCTGCAACCACCCGAACCGCGCCAACTGCCCCGTGAACACCCCGGCACCCCTCATGATCCTGCGCATGTCCATGGAGAGTGCGCCGACGGCGTCGGAGGTTGCACTCCTGGCAGGCACCGTTGTTCGAGACGCCACCCGTTCCATTGAAAAAACCGGCTTCTCCGCGTGCCGGTCGCGGGCGGGGCATTCCCTTGATCGGATATGCCCCATCTGAGAACGGAGACGCCCGGTGCGTATGACCGACATCCAGCGTTGTGAGGTCCGGCCCGGACGGCTCGTCGAGTGGACGCTCAGTCCGGCGACCGTCGAGGCGGCGGCGGACCTGCCGGAGGACACCCGGCCGCCGGCGTACATCCAGGAGGCGCACATCAGGACGGCCCGGTCGGTGCGGGAGGACGGTCTGTTCGTACCGACGTGGCTGGGCACGGCCTTCGACCTCCCGGGCCCGGTCGACCTCGACGTGTTGCAGGAGGCGCTGCGGAGCTGGACGCTGCGCCACGAGACCCTGCGCAGCGGATTCCGCTGGGACGGCGACGAGATGCGCCGGTTCACCCTCGACGCGGACGCCGTGGCACTGCGAAGCGAGGTGATCGGGGACTTCCCCGACGCGTCGGAACTCGTCCAGCACCTCCAGGACCGCTTCGACGTCGCGGCGGACGCGCTGGGCTGGCCGAACTTCCTCTACACGGCGGTCGTCCACGACGACGGCGCCCGGGTGCACATGGTCTTCGACCACAGCAACGTCGACGGCTACTCCCTCCAGCGCATCGCCGCCGAGATCCACGAGCTGTACACGGCGGGGCTGGCGGGCCACGCCGAGGAGGAGACGTCGGTCAGCAGCTATGTCGACTTCTGTGAGATCGAGCGGGCGGACGCCGACCGGGTCGACGACACCCACGCGATCGTCGCGCGCTGGCGGGAGTTCATCCAGCGCTGTGACGGGAAGCTGCCGGACTTCCCCGTCGACCTCGGCCTCGAGCCAGGCGACGCACTGCCGGCCCAGAAGCTGATGCGCGAGATGCTCGTGGACGCCGACGACGCCGCCGCGTTCGAGGCGCACTGCCGTCCCTACGGCGGGAGCCTGGTCGGCATCCTGGCTGCCACCAGCCTCCTCGTCCACGAGATCGGCGGCCAGTCCGTGTACCGCACGGTCGTGCCGTTCCACACCCGGGTGAAGTCCCAGTGGTCCGACTCCGTGGGCTGGTACGTCGGGGGCGCCCCGATCGAGGTCTCCATGGCGCAGGCCCGCGACTTCCGCGGCGCCCTGGCCACCGTTCGCGCCGAGTTGCAGGCCAACAGGTCGCTGGCGCGCATTCCGCTGGCCCGTGTGCTGAGCCTGCTGGGCACGGACTTCCGCCCCACCTCACCGGACCTGTACTCGATCGTCTCCTACCTCGACGCCCGGAGCATTCCCGGCTCCGAGCGGTGGGCCGAGCAGAACGCGTACGCACTGCTCAGGGTGTCGTACGGCGACCAGGTGTGCGTCTGGGTCAACCGCATGCACGAGGGCCTCTGGCTCGCGAGCCGCTACCCGGACACCGACATCGCGAGCAAGAACATGCGCCTGTACGTCGAACGGCTGCGGGACGTCATCGTCTCGGTCGCCCGGGGCTGATCATGCGGAAACCCGCTGACAGTTCCGGGCGAGGGACGATATGGTCCTCGCGATGACGACTCATTCTGCTGGCAGATTGGGGGTCCCATCCGCGCAAGGTGAGTGCTGATGCTCCTCACCCACCACGCGAATGGGGATTCCCGCCTTTCCCTCTGGCTGCGCGTGCGCGAGTTCGCCGTGCCGCCGTCCATGATCGACACCGCGACCGCCCGTCGCCATGCCGGCGACTGGGCCGGCGCGTGCGCCGCCGCGGGCATCGATGTCGACCTCGGTCCGCGCGCCCTGGCCCGCACCCACGGCCGGGAACTCGCGGACCGGATCCGGGCCGACCTCCGCCACCTCGCCCCTGACCTGCTGCGCTGGCACCTGCCGAGGGTCGCTCCCGGCGGACTGCTGCGGCCGGGGCTCACCCTCTCCCTGGCCCGATACGACATCGAGGGGGCCGACGGCGAGCATCCGGTGCACTTGGTGGCCCGCACGCCACCCGCCTGGGCGGACGCCGGCCAGCGGATCAGCCTGGCGCTGTGGGACGGCGCCTCGCGCTCCGACGCCGGCGCCCGCCGCCACCCGCACCCGCGTCCGAGCCGCCGGTTCCGTCTGGACCTGCACCGCCATCTGTGGGACGCGCGCCGCAGCGATGAGCTGCGCATCCGGTCCGGGGCCGATCGGCCGCCCCTCGACGACGGTCCGGCGACGGACCCGGAACTGCCGGAGACGGTGCCGCCCGGACACCGCTGTGCCGTGGACCGGTGGGCGGCCGAGACGGAGATCCTGCTCCGCGCCGAGGGGTGTTCCGACACCGGGACCGCCACCGTGCGGTTGGGAGCCCGCAACCGGCTGGTCCTGACCCTGTCCGGACCTGGTGACGGCGTCGCCGCGCCCCGGCTCCGGATCGCGGCGGCGCCCAAGACCGACGGCACCCGCGCGCTGCCGGTCCTGCCCGACGCGGCGACCTGGACCCTGCCCGATCTCGATCTGATCCGCTCCGGACTGATCGAGGCCGACCGGCTGCACCCGCTGGTCGCCGCGGCCCTGGTACCCGAACACGCGTCGGCGGACTCGTCCGCGACACAGCCCCGGACGCCAGGACAGCCGCGCCTGGTGGACTGCCGGGGCGCCCGGCACCGGATCGGCCTGGTCGACGGGGTGCTGGTCCCGCTGGACCACGACCCGGCCGAGATCCGCCGAGAGGAACTGCTGGCCGCGCTGACCGGCACTCCGATGCCCTGCCTGCAGGCCATCGACGAGGCACACCGCCGACCGGAGTGCCTCGCCGACGTCCGCGAACGCCTCGTCCACGGCGACATCGCCGGAGCACTCACCGTCGTCGAGCGTCTGCTCGGCCCCGACGCACCTCTGCGCGACGGCGCGCTGCGGGACGAGCTGGAGGCGGCCGCGCAGCGGCGGATCACCTACGGACTGTTCCGCGCAGGCCTGGCCGGCCCCGGCCCCGGCCGGATCCGCGAGGGCGCGCGCCGCCCCGGCGAGCACCGCTCACACCCGCGTCACACCACCGCCCGCTGACCCGGGGGCCCGCGCCCCCGCACCCACTCGGCTCTTCTCCCTCGAACCCACAGGTGATCGAACATGCCCATGTACGCACATACCGACATCCCCCGCGCCTCCCAGCTCGACCTCGCCGACGAGTTGCTGGCCCTGCTGCGCGACACCACCACCGAACCGCGCACGGACACCCAACTGGAGGCGCTGACCCTGGCCGTGGCCGCCGACCTGCCCGTGCTGCTGTGGGGCGAACCGGGGATCGGCAAGACCGCCGCCCTGACCCAGCTCGCGGCGGCCCTGGACCTGCCGCTGACCACGGTGATCGCCAGCGTGCACGAGCCGTCCGACTTCTCGGGCCTGCCCGTGGTCGGCGACGATCCCGCGGAGCACGGCGTCCCGATGGCCCCGCCGGACTGGGCGGTGCGACTCGTACGGGCCGGCCGCGGACTGCTGTTCCTGGACGAGCTGTCCACCGCGCCGCCGGCCGTCCAGGCCGCCCTCCTGCGCCTCGTGCTCGAACGACGGATCGGAGCCCTGCAACTGCCGCCCGGTGTGAGGATCGTGGCCGCCGCCAACCCCCGTGCCTCGGCCGCCGACGGCTGGGAGCTGAGCCCGCCGCTCGCCAACCGTTTCGTGCATCTCCAGTGGACCCACGACCACGAGGTCGTGGTACGCGGCTTGGGCGGGACCTGGCCGCGGGCGACACTGCCACGGCTCGACCCGGAACAGGTGCCGGCGGCCGTGGACTTCGCCCGCCGCGCGGTGTGCGGGCTGCTGGCGGCCCGTCCCGGACTCGTCCACCGGCTGCCCGAGAGCGAGACGCGCCGGGGCGGGCCCTGGCCGTCCCCCCGGAGCTGGGAGATGACCCTGTGTCTGATCGCCTTCGCGACCGCGGCCGGCTCCTCCCGAGACGTGCTCTCCCTGCTGGTCAGAGGCACCGTGGGGGACGGGCCGGGGCTGGAACTGCTGGCGAGCGTGGACCGGATGGACCTCCCGGACCCCGAGCTGCTCCTCGCCGACCCGGCGGGTGCCGTCCTGCCAGAACGGGGTGACCTCCGCCAGGCCGTGCTGGACGGCGTGGTGGCGGCGGTCCGCGGGCGCCCGGACCAGGCCCGCTGGGACGCGGCATGGGCCCTGCTGGTCCGGGCGATGGACACCGGCGCCCCGGACCTGGTGGTCGTCCCCGCGACCACCCTCGCCACCCTGCGCCAACAGGACTGGGAGGTACCGGAGTCGATCGAGCGGCTCGCCGGAGCGGTGTCCCTGTCCCGGCGGGCGGACCGGGCGGCGGCCCGGGTGGCCGCGAAGGCGGTCCGATGACCCCGGGAGGCGGTCCGATGACCCCGGACGCGGCAAGCGTGCTGGACCGCGACAAGCTCTTCGCCGCCCGGCTGCACGCCGCCCGCGTCCGGCCCTACCTGGCGACCGCCCTGTTCGCCCTGCACCCCGTGGCGTCCCGGCGCGTGCCGACGATGGCCGTCGACCGGCACTGGCGGTGCTATGTCTCACCGGCGTTCGTCGACCGCACTCCGGTGGAGGAACTCGCCGGGGTGTGGGTGCACGAGGTGTCCCATCTCCTGCGCGACCACCACGGGCGCGGTGACCGGGTCGCGCGCGAGCGCGGGCTGACCGGATTCGGGGAGCGACTGCGCATGAACATCGCAGCGGACTGCGAGATCAACGACGACGCGTTCGGCGACGGGTTGCCGCGGCCCGAAGGTGCCGTCACGCCCACGTTCCTGAAACTGCCCGAGGGGCAGCTCATGGAGGAGTACCTGAGCCTGTTCCGGCTCGGGCCGGGCACCCAGGACCTGGCCTGGCTGGACTGCGGCAGCGGCGCCGACGGACTGGACCGGGAGTGGGACCTGGGACCCGACGGCGCGCACGGCCTCAGCGACCAGGAGCGGGACGCGGTGCGGTTCCGGGTGGCGCAGGGCATCAACGCCCGGCCGGGAAACACCTCGAAGGGATGGCGACGGTGGGCCGAGGAGGTGTTCCACCCGCCGCAACCCTGGCGGGAGTTGCTGGGCGCGGCCGTCCGCTCGGCGACCTCGGGAGCCGGGGCGGGCGACGACTACACCTACGGCCGGCCGTCCCGGCGCTCGGCCGGGGTGCCCGGCGTCGTACTGCCGAGCCTGCGGCGCAGACCGCCCAGGGTCTGCGTGGTCATCGACACCTCCGGGTCGGTCAGCGACACCGAACTGGGCAGCGCGCTCCACGAGGTCGCCGCTATCTGCCGTGCCGTGGGCGGCCGCCGCGAACTGGTCACCGTGGTGCCCTGCGACGCGGCGGCCACGCTCGTGCACCGGCTGTGCCAGGCCGAGGGAATACCCCTCGTGGGCGGCGGGGGCACGGATCTGCGGTCGGGCTTCGCCAGAGCACTGCGGCGCGGGCCCCGGCCCGACGTGATCGTGGTGCTGACAGACGGACAGACGCCCTGGCCGGCCGACCGGCCACCGTGCCGGACGGTGATCGGTCTGTTCTCCCGGCCGCACGCCGCCCGTTCGGTGAACGAGAACGATCCCGACTACGTCCCGGACGCGCCGCCCGCGTGGGCACGCGTGGTCGTCATCGGCTAGTGCCGCAGCAGGCAACGTTGGCCCCGTCGCGGCGCCCGGCACGCCCTCCCGCCGCACCGGCCGAAAGCCCGAGTACGCCCGGTACGAGGACTTCCGGCCGGCCCGCCGGGAGCACGCACCGGACGCCGCTCCTGCACGGGCGAACGTTGCCCGCCACGGCACTGGGCCCCGGCCGCGCGGCGGCCCCGCTACGGGAGGATGGCGTCGCAGGCGATCGGCAGATGGCGCGGGCCACGCAGGACCGCGTTCTGCCGGTACGGCGGCGGGTCCTCCAGCAGTCGCGGGTTCTCCAGCCTGCGGGCCAGCTCGCTCAGGGCGAGCTGGGCCTCCAGCCGGGCCAGCGGCGCGCCGAAGCAACTGTGGATGCCGCTGCCGAAGCCCAGGTGCTGGATGTCCCCGCGGTCCGGGTCGAAGCGGTCCGGATGATCGAAGCGCTCGGGGTCGCGGTTTCCCGCCGCCAGCACCAGCCACAGCGACGAGCCCTTGGGAATGGTGACGCCGCGGACCTCGATATCGGCGAGGGTGGTGCGCTGCGGCACCAGTTGCACGGGCGGCTCGAAGCGGAGCAGCTCCTCGACGATGGGGACGGCCAGCGCCGCGTCCTCGCGCAGCCGTTGCAGGATGTCGGGGTTGCGCAGCAGGGTCAGCATGCCGTTGGTGATGAGGTTGACCGTCGTCTCGTGACCCGCGATCAGCAGCAGGACCGAGGTGCTCAGGACCTCCATGGTCGTCATGGAGCCGTCCGGTCCGGGCGAGGTCGCCAGCAGCGAGAGCATGTCCTCGCCGGGCTTCTTGCGGCGCTCCTCGATGAGCCCGGCCAGATACATGCCCAGTTCCGTACGGGCGCTGTGCGCGACCTTGACGCGTTCGGCGGAGTCGGCGCCCGGCGAGGGGTCGGGGTCCAGGCTGGCGGCGATGATGTCCGCCCAGACGTGGAAGCGCGCCTCGTCCTCGCGCGGCACACCCAGCAGCCGGCAGATCACGGTCACCGGGAACGGGTAGGAGAACTGGTCGACCAGGTCGATCCGTTCCGTGCTCTCGATACCGGCGATGAGCTCGGTGACGATGTCGGACAGCTCGCCGCGCATCTCGTAGACGTGCCGTGGGGTGTGCGGCGGTCCGAACGAACGGTTCGTCATCCGCCGCAGCCGGTCGTGCTCCGGGGGATCGAGCCGCAGGAAGCTCGGCGGCAGGGCCGCCTCCTCGTCCGCCTCGGCGGCCAGCGGGTCGCCCGCCGTCGACCTCAGGTTGCGGGCGTCCGAGCTGATCCGCGGATCGTGCAGGAGGCTCTGGATGTCGTAGTACCCGCTGATGACGAACGGGCCGTCCTCCTCGTGGTACACCGGCGTCTTACGGAGCTCCGCGTACAGCGGGTACGGGTTGGCGCGATGGTCGTAGTCGATGATCTGCCGCAGGATGGCTGGCGTCATGAGGCGTCCTCGTGGGCGTCGGATCAGTGCCGGGCGGGGGTGAACGTCAGCTGCCGGTCGGCGGGCGAATATCCGGTCAGGGTGACGGTCGGGCCGTGCGTGGGCACTGACGGGTCGGGGAAGTCCGCCGGCAGCGGGCGATCCCCCTCCGGGCGGCGGTCCACGGTGGGGAAGGGCGGCGGGAAGGGGGCCGTGGTCTCGATGAGCTGCTCGTAGAACTGCAGCCACCTGGACTGGTCGAAGGTGACGGCGCCGATCACGCGCCCCTGGTAGCCGTACACACCGGTGAACCGGCGCTCGGTGCGGGAGCCCTGCGCGATGAGGATCTCCGTCCCCAGCGACGGCACCCCGACCGACTTGATGTTCACGCCGAACTGGGACGACCAGAAGGCGGGCACCCACAGGTGGGGACGGCGGTCGACGCTCTCGCTGAGCATGTTGTGCGCCGCGGTGTCGGCCTGGGCGACGGCGTTGCCCCAGTGCTCCAGGGACAGGAACTGGTATCCGAACAGCGCGTGCGGCGACCGCGCGACATCGCCGGCCACATAGACGTCGTCGGTCACGATGCCGCGGACGTCGAAGGCCCGGCAGCCGGCGTCACACGCGATGCCCCGCGGGCCCGCGCCGAGTCCGGATCCGTAGAGCCACTCGGTGTTGCGCATGGCGCCCAGCGACACGACCACCACGTCCGCCTCGACGGAGTTGCCGTCGGAGAGCTGCGCGGACCGTACGTGTCCCGAGGAGTCGCCTTCCAGGGCGGTCACCATGATGCCGCAGCGCAGGTCGACGCCGTGCTCGCGCTGCATCTCGGCCGCGACCTCACCGACGACCCCGCCGAGCGCGCCGACCAGCGGCGCGGCGCCCCGCTCGGCCACGGTGACCGCGATCCCGCGTTCCCGGCAGGCGGAGGCGATCTCGGAACCGGTGAACCCGGCGCCGATGACGAGCACACGACGCGGACCCTGGGCGAGCGCGCGCTCCAGTGCGACCGCGTCGTCGCGGGTGCGCAGGACGAACACCCCGTCGAGCTCCGCCTCGCTCTCCTGCGGCCAGGGTCTGGCCCGTACCCCGGTGGCGATGAGCAGCCGGTCGTACTCCACCTCTTCGCCGTCCGCCAGCCGGACCCGCTTGGCCGACATGTCGAGGCCGGTGGCCGGGACCCCGAGGCGCCACTCGGCGTCGATCGCCCGGCGCCGGGGGAGGGCGGTGTGCTCGGCCGTCGCCCGGCCGAGCAGGACCTGCTTGGACAGCGGCGGCCGGTCGTACGGCTCGTACGGTTCGTCACCGACCATCGTGAGCGAGCCGGTGAAGCCCTTCTCGCGCAGTGTCTCCGCGGCCCGCAGCCCCGCCAGCGAGGCGCCGACCACGACGATGCGCCCTTCGCGCTTGAGCCGGTCCAGGTATCCGTCAGCGCCCACCGGTCGCCTCCTGATCAGGTACGGGAGTGCCGGCCGCGCCGTCCAGACCTTCCACGAGGATGGCCTGGACGGGGCAGGCTGCGACGGCTTGCGCCACCTCCGCGCGCCGCGCCTCCTCGGCCTGCGGGTCGTAGAGCAACGACTCCTCGCCGTGCATGGCGAAGACGTCGGGAGCGAGGAATGCGCACTGCGCGTATCCCTGGCAGCGGTTGAGATCGACGACAAGCCTCACCGAGGATCCGCCCTTCCGTGGCCCGTGCTCGCCCCCACCCCCACAGCATGGGTCGGCGGACGCCGAGCCGCTCGTCGAGGCGTCCGACGGGCTGACGGTGTCAGGCCGCGTCCGCGGCACGGGACGGGGCGCGAAGCCCGAAGCGCAGCAGATGGACGCTGACGACCAGGGCCCAGAACGGGAAGACCAGCTCGGTCCAGGGCAGGCCGGAGCCCATGACGAGCAGGACCAGCCCCACCAGGTATCCCAGGAAGGCCAGGGGGCGCGGAAAGACCCGGAGGCGGTGCCCGATGGTCGAGGTCGTGAAGACGAACACGGCCGCCATGCGGAGCGCGTACGTCGTCATCATCGTGTACGAGAAGTCGCGGCCGAACGTCGAGGGGCCCTCGTTGACCACGGTGCCCGCCGCGGCACCGGCGGCGAACATGGTCGCGACGAAGACCAGTCCGCTGCCCAGGAACACGGTGGCGACGAACCTGTCCTCGGCGTCGCCGACGTGTGCGCGCAGGGCGCCCATGAACCAGAGGAAGAAGATGCCCGCGAACGGGAGGATCTCCAGAGCCACCCGTACCGCCCACCGCATGTTCGGGGCGACGGGGGCGTCGGCGATGTCTCCCGTGGGGAGGGCGATGCGCACCAGCACGATGGCCGCCGCGAGCAGCAGGGCGAAGACGGTCCCTGCCAGACCGGCGGCCCGCGGCGTCCGCAGCCGCTCGTTCTCCGGCTCCATGGACGCTCGCTTTCTCCTCGGTTCCCCCTCTCGGTCCAGCAAGCAGGGCTTGGTACGTCCGCGCCACCGGGGACACCCGTGAGGGTGACGACGCGGGTCCGGCAGGGCGCGCGGCCGGGCCGGCGCACGCCCCCGGAGTGGGGCTCCGGGACGTGACGGCGCACCCCTACGCAACGCCGTTGCACCCGAAGGGCCTTACCCACTGGTGACAGGCGCATTCGCCGTGTAGCGTCGTCGTCAGATGTCGTGGTTCGCCGTACGCGCCCGCACTGTCGTGCGGGCGCTTTGCTGTGCAGTGCCCGAGGACCAGGACGACCACCTCCGGGTCCGCGCGGTGCGGACCCGTCATCGAATGAGAGGCACCGGCATGGCCAGCGGAACCGTCAAGTGGTTCAACTCCGAAAAGGGCTTCGGCTTCATCGCGCAGGACGGCGGCGGTCCCGACGTCTTCGCGCACTACTCCAACATCAACGCCAGCGGCTTCCGCGAGCTCCAGGAAGGCCAGGCGGTGACCTTCGACATCACCCAGGGCCAGAAGGGCCCGCAGGCGGAGAACATCACCCCCGCCTGATCCGGTGACATGACCCGTACGGTGGCCGCGCGGCGCTGGTCGCGCGGCCACCGTACGGGTGCGCCTGCCCGCGCAGCCGGGTCAGGCGAGGAAGTCGGCGACCAGGACGGCGAACTCGTCCGGTGTGGACAGGCGGACACCGAGGTCCTCGGCCTTGGCCCGCTTGGATCCCGCGCCCTCTCCGGCGACCACCAGAGTCGTCTTCTTCGAGACGCTGGAGGAGGAACGGCCGCCCGCGCGCTCGATGAGCTCGTTCACCTGATTGCGGCTGAGCTTTTCCAGCGGACCCGTCATCGCGCCGGTGACCACCACCGTCATCCCCGCGAGCGGTCTGTCGTGCGGCTCCTCGGCCGTACCGCCCCCGGTGTCGGCGGCGGGTGCGGCAGTGGCGCCGGGTTCGACCATGTTCACCCCGGCCTCGACGAGTTTGTCGATGAGCGGGGCGAGCTCGGCCAGCTCGGTGACGATCGACGGGGCCTTCTCCGTACCGATGCCCTCGACCTGCTGCATCCCGGTGGCGTCGGCGGCCCGGATGGCGTGCATGGTGGCGAAGTGCCGGGCGATCCGCCGTGACATGGAGCGGCCCGTGCCCCGTATGCCGAGCGCGCACAGCACCCGCGACAGCGGCCGGCCCTTGGCGACGCCGATCGCGGCGAGCAAGTTGTCGGTACTGGTCTCGCCCATCCGCTCCAGCCCGAGCAGTTGCTCGCGGGTGAGGGTGAACAGGTCGGCGAGGTCGGTGACCAGGCCCGCGTCCACGAGCTGGACGACCCGGGTGGCGCCCAGGCCTTCGATGTCGAGCTGGTCGCGGCCGGCGGCGTAGGAGAGCGAGGCCACCAGGTGGCAGTTGCGGCCCTGCTCGCAGCGCCAGCGCTCCTGGCTGGTGTCGATGCCGGAACCGCAGCGCGGGCACACCTCGGGGAACACGATCGGCTGCTCTTCGCCGGTGCGCAGATGGGCCACCGGGGCTTCGATGCGGGGGATGACGTCACCCGCGCGGTGGACCATGACATGGTCACCCAGCCGCAGGTCGCGGCGCGTGATGTCGGCGGGGTTGTGCAGGGTGGCGTAGGTGATGGTGGACCCCTCGATCTGCACCGGCTCCAGCACGCCGCGCGGGGCGATGACGCCGGTCCGGCCGACGTTCCACTCCACCTCCAGCAACCGGGTGATCTTCTCCACGGCCGGCAGTTTGTAGGCGATCGCCCAGCGCGGGGCCCGCGAACCGGATCCGGCGGCCCGCTGGTCGGCGGCCAGGTCGGCCTTGACGACGATCCCGTCGATGCCGAACGGAAGCTCGGCGCGCAACGCGGCGATCTCCTTCACCCGGGCCAGCACCTGCTCGGCGGTCTCGGCGACCACACCGGGCACCGGGGTCGCGGCGGTCGTACGGATCCCGAGCTCCGCCGTACGGGCCATCAGCTCGCTGTGGGCCAGCTCGGCCAGCCGTCCGGCGAACGCGGCGTCGGTGTCGGGCCGGGCCAGCAGGCCGTAGCCGAAGAACGTCATCGGCACGGTGTAGGCGCGCTCCTTCGCGCGCAGTGTGCCCGCCGCCGCGTTGCGGGGGTTGGCGAACGGCTGGCCGCCGTGCGCGGTACGCACCTCGTTGGCGTGCTCGAACTGGGCCACCGTCATCAGGACTTCGCCGCGCACCTCGACCGTGACCGGCTCGGACAGGGTGTCCGGCAGACCCTCGATGGTGCCGATCGCGTGCGAGACGTCCTCCCCGGCCGTCCCGTCCCCGCGGGTGATCAGCCGGGTGAGACGCCCGGCGGTGTAACGGGCGGCGATGGCCAGACCGTCCAGCTTCGGCTCCACACCGAACCGGGTGACGTCGTGACCGAGGCGCCGGCCCAGGGACGCCGCCCAGGCGGTGAACTCCTCGCCGGAGAACACGTTGTCCAGACTGAGCATCGCCACCGTGTGCGGGACGTCGCCCTCGACCGCGCCGCCCGCGACCTTCCCCGTCGGAGAGTCGGGCAGTACCTGACCGGGATGCCCGGCCTCCCACTCGGCGATCCCGCGCACCAGCCGGTCGTAGGCGTCGTCGTCCAACGAGGAGGTGCCGCCCGCGTAGTAGGCGGCCGCGGCCTCCACGGCCTCCTCGACCGCCCGGGCATAGCCGGCGGCGTCCGTGATCACTGCAACAGCTGTCGTCATGACCTGCATCTTGCCGCGCCCCACTGACAACGGGCTTCGGCCCTCGGCCGGGGCCGCTGCCGACGGAGGTCCCCGAGGGGTCGGCGCGCTGTGCGCCCCGGCCCCTACGCGCGGCGTCGGCTGGTCAGGTGCGGTAACCGAGGACGGTCATCATGCCGGACTCGGAGTGGTACTGGTTGTGGCAGTGGAGCATCCACAGCCCCGGGTTGTCGGCGTCGAAGTCCACCACCAGTTTGTTGTGGGGCAGTACGTAGGCGGTGTCCTTGCGGGCTCCGGCCGCGTTGAGGCCGGTCATGGCGAAGGTGTGGCCGTGTACGTGCAGCGGGTGCCACATGCTGGTGGCGTTGATGAGCGTCAGCCGGACCCGTTCCCCCTGGCGGATCGGATGACGCTGTTCCAGGGAGTAGGGCTGGTGGTCGAAGGCCCAGTCGAAGTTCTTCATGGTGCCGGTCAGCCTGATGCGGATCTCGCGGTCCGGCTTGCGGTCGGACAGGGCCACCCCTTCCTGTGCCCTGAGCCGCCTGGCCGGCACGATCTGCCGGTCCAGCTCCGCGGGGTGGACCGAGGGCGACGGCAGGGTCTTGCCCTTGTCGGTGCGCAGCACCGCCAGCGCCCTGGCGTTCTTACCCTCGGCCACCGCGACCAGGGGGAACACCCCGTCCTTGGCGGTGACGAGCACGTCGTACCGCTCGGCCATGCCCACCACCAGCGCGTCCGTCTTCTTGTGCTCCACGGGGTAGCCGTCGGTGTGCGTCACCGTCATCTCGTGACCGCCCAACGCCACCCGGTAGGCCGTGTCGCCGCTGGCGTTGATGATCCGCAGCCGGATGCGATCCTTGGCGCGGGCCTGGAACACCGTGGGTGCCTGCGGGCGACGGCCGTTGATCAGGTAGTACGGGTAGGCGATGCTGCCGCCCTCGCTGCGCAGCACCTCGCTGCGGGAGCCGTGCAGCAGGCGGGAGGGCCCGACGGGCTTGGTGTGGGCGGCGTGGCTGTCCTTGGGGCTGCCGCCCATGCCCATGTCCATGTCCATCGCCGAGCCCTTGCCGCCGCGCAGCTGTGAGAGCACGCCGTCCGGGGTGGAGCCGTCCACGCCGTCCACCCAGTCGTCGAGCATGACGACCCATTCCTTGTCGTAGGACAGCGGTTCCCTGGGGTCGTCCACGATGAAGGGGGCGTACAGGCCGCGGTCGAGTTGCATGCCCGAGTGCGAGTGGACCCAGTACGTGCCGGGGTGGGAGACGACGAAGCGGTAGGTGAAGTCCGCGCCGGGGTCGATGGAGTTCTGGGTCAGGTTGGGCACGCCGTCCATGTCGCAGCGCATGCGCACACCGTGCGAGTGCAGTGTCGTGGACTCGGACAGGTGGTTGGCGAGGTTGAGGGAGAGGATGTCACCCGCCGTGACCCGGATCTCCTTGCCGGGCAGCGAGTCGCCGTAGGCCCAGGATCTGACGGTCCGGCCGCCGAGGTCCAGGGACGTCTCGGTGGCGGTGAGCCGGTACTCGCGGACGGGTCCGGTCCCGCGCTTCTTCTCGACGGCGACGACCTCGGGCCCGGACGGGTCGACGTAGCCCTTGGGTCCCTTGGGGACGAAACTGCTGTGGCCCGGGCCGAATCCCACGAAGGGAACGGATCCCGAGGATGAGTCGGACCCGGAACAGCCGGCCAGGACTCCAGAACTGACCGCTGCGACCGAGGCACCGAGCAACGCGCGCCGCGTATATGTGTGCATGAACGTATAACACACGTTCTGTGGCTAATTCTGCGAGAACCGGGAACGGCGCGTCCGGTGATTCGCGTGCCGGTGTCGTCACGAGAGCGGTGCCGGGACCTTGCCGGGGGTGGCGCTCACCGGGTCTCGGAGCGGTGACGCGAAGGGGGCCGCTCCGGTCGGGAGCGGCCCCCTTCATCTCGTCGCCCGGACCGTCAGGCGCGGGCCACCATGGTGGGATCGCGCTCCACCACGGGGTCGAGGATCGCGTCGATGGCCTCCAGGAGGCCGGCGTCCAGCTTGACCCCCGCCGCCTTGACGTTCTCCGTGACCTGCTCGGGTCGGGAGGCGCCGATGATGGCGGCGGAGACGTTGGGGTTCTGCAGGACCCAGGCCACGGCCAGCTGGGCCAGGGACAGCCCAGCCTGCTCGGCGAGTGGCCTCAGCCGCTGGACCCGCTCCAGCACCTCGTCCTGGAGCCACCGGCCGACGAAGGTCGCGCCGCCCTTCTCGTCCGTGGCGCGGCTGCCGGCCGGCAGCGGGGCACCGGGTGCGTACTTGCCGGTGAGGACGCCCTGCGCGATGGGCGACCAGACGATCTGCCCGAGGCCCAGCTCCTCGCAGGTCGGTACGACCTCGTCCTCGATGACGCGCCACAGCATGGAGTACTGCGGCTGGTTGGAGACCAGCGGGACGCGCAGTTCCCGGGCGAGCGCGTGACCCTCGCGGATCTGGTCGGGCGTCCACTCGGACACGCCGATGTACAGGGCCTTGCCGGAGCGGACCACGTCGGCGAACGCCTCCATGGTCTCCTCCAGCGGGACGGAGACGTCGTAGCGGTGCGCCTGGTACAGGTCGACGTAGTCGGTCTGCAGCCGGCGCAGCGAGTTGTCGATGGACTCCATGATGTGCTTCCGGCCCAGCCCCCGGTCGTTGGGGCCGGGGCCGGTCGGGAAGAAGACCTTGGTGAAGATCTCCAGACCCTCCCGGCGTTCGTCCTTCAGCGCCCGGCCGAGGACGGCCTCGGCCCGGGTCTGTGCGTAGACGTCGGCGGTGTCGTAGGTGGTGATCCCCGCGTCGAGGGCGGTGCGCACACAGGCGAGTGCGGCCTCCTCCTCGACCTGGGAACCGTGGGTGAGCCAGTTGCCGTAGGCGATCTCACTGATCATCAGACCGCTGCGACCGAGGTTGCGGAACTCCATGGCGCGACCCTACTCGCGGACCCGGGCGGCACCGCGCGGGGCCACGGGTGATGGACCAGGCCGCGGACCTCCTCGCCGCCCCGGCCGTGCCGGGCGAGCAGCCGAGCAGCCGACCGACCAGGTTCGGCTCCGGCCGGTGTCCGGCCGCCGCGCGCGGGCGGACCTCCCGCGCCGGAGGTACCCGGACGGGCTGTTCGGGCGAACGGCGTGGGTCGTGCGACGGCTCGGGGCGGCCCTGGTCGTACGGTCCGCAGGCATGAACCGCGTACCGCCCGATCAGGCGCCCGGTCCCAGCAGGCGCACCACGCTCACCGGGGCCGTCGGCGCGGCCGGGGCCCTGCTGGCCGCCGGGTGCACGGCCGTGGACGTGTCGTCGGCGCGCGGTGTCCCGACCCCGGCGTCGGCCTCCGCCCCGGCCGGCGGTCCCGCACCCGGCGCGATGACACTCTTCGACGACCCGGACTTCAACTTCAACGGGCTGATGGCGCTGGGCGGATCCGGTCAGCGCAGCAGCGAGGTGGGCGAGGTGCTCACCGCCGTGAACACGATCAACAAGGCCGGTGTCTCCGCGCAGACGTACGTCGAGACCTTCAGGAAGCTCGGCGACCGGCTGATGCAGGCGCCCGAGGGCGCCAGGCCCGATCGCGAGACCACACGCTTTCGCGCGCTGCGTGCCGCGCAGTACTACGGCCAGGCGCTCTTCTTCGTCCTGGGCTCCGACGACCCGGCCGGCGAGGAGCGGCTGTACCGGGCCGGCCGCGACGCCTGGGACACCTTCGGCAAGCTGTGCGACCCGGCGCCGGTCACGGCGGACGTGCCGTACGGCAGGACGCCGCTGCCCGTGTGGTTCTTCCGCCCGGACGGATCGGGACGTCCCCGGCCCACCGTGATGCTCACCAACGGCAGCGACGGTCAGAACGTCGACATGTGGACCTACGGTGTCGCCGCCGCCCTGGAGCGCGACTGGAACGCCCTCGTCTACGACGGCCCGGGGCAGGGGCAGTTGCTCTTCGTGGACCGGGTGGTGTTCACCCCGCGCTGGGAGACCGTGGTGACGCCGCTCGTCGACTGGCTGGTCGCCCGTTCCGACGTGGACGCCGACAGGATCGCTCTCGCCGGGCTGAGCATGGCGGGCGACCTGGCTCCCCGGGCCGCGGCGTTCGAGCAGCGGATCGCGGCCCTGGTGGCGATGCCCGGCTGTCTGGACCCCTGGCTGGGCTTTCCCGCCGAGATCCGGAAGATCCTCACCCCCGACAAGGAGGAGACCAACCGGATCTGGACCAAGGAGGTCGTGCCGCAACTGTCCCCGGCGGAAGCGACGACGATGAAGAAGCGCTTCGAACCCTTCTCCGTACCGGCGATGCTCGCCGCCCGCGAGGGCAAGATCTTCACCGACTTCTTCACCCCGGCCGGACTCGTCCAGTCGCTGAAGATCACGGACGTGGTCGGCCTGATCAAGGCACCGACCCTGGTTCTCGACTACGAGTTCGAGCAGTTCTACCCGGGCCAGGCGCGGCAGATGGCCGACAAGCTGACCGCCCCCAAGGACTACGTGAAGCTCACCGCGGCGACCGGCGCGCAGTCGCACTGCTCGCCGATGGCTCCGCAGCAGCACTGCGAGGTCGTGTTCGACTGGCTTCAGAAGACGCTCCCGAGCCGCTGAATTCGGCCGACCCCATCTCGACGGACCCCACCTCGTCCCACCTCGTCCCAGCTCGTACCAGCTCATCCCACCTCGTCCCCCGGGGTGGCACGGGTCGGCCCAGGGCGAAGGCCGGTCCCCGACCTCCGTCGCCTTGCTACGCCGGCCGGCCCAACGCCGAGAGCGCGATCACGCGGCTCAAGGACATGGTCGACACCAGGGCCGACACCGGCGGACGCCCCGGACGACGCCGCCGGGTGAGACGGACAGCCCAACCCGACAGGGAGAATCCCATGCGCGCAACACTGATCTACGGCGCCGGCGACGTCCGCGTGGAGGACGTGCCCGATCCCCGGATCCAGCAGCCCACCGACGCGATCGTCCGGGTGGTGCGTTCCTGCATCTGCGGGAGCGACCTGTGGCCGTACGGTTCCAGACCGACGACCGAGCACGGCGACCGCATCGGCCACGAGTTCCTCGGCGTCGTCGAGGAGACCGGCTCGGACGTGTCCGGGCTGAAGACCGGCGACCTGGTGCTGGCACCGTTCATGTATTCGGACAACAGCTGCGACTTCTGTCAGGAGGGCCTCCAGACCTCCTGCCGGCACGGCGGATTCTGGGCCGCGGACGGTGTCGACGGCGGCCAGGGCGAGATCGTGCGGGCGCCGCAGGCACAGGGCACGCTGGTGAAACTGCCGGTGGCCGAGGACTCGGCCCTGCTGCCCTCGCTGCTGACCCTGTCTGACGTGTTCTGCACCGGCCACCACTGCGCCGTGACGGCCGGGGTCACCCCCCGGACGACCGTGACGGTGATCGGCGACGGCGCCGTCGGCCTCTCCGCCGTACTGGCGGCCAAGCGGCTCGGCGCCGAACGGATCATCCTGATGGGCCGGCACCAGAGCCGCACCGACCTCGGCCGCGACTTCGGGGCCACGGACGTGGTGTCCGAGCGGGGCGAGGAGGGCGTCGAGCGGCTGCGCGAACTGACCGGCGGGGACGGCACGCACACCGTCCTGGAGTGCGTCGGCACCCTGCCGGCCTTCGAGATGGCCCTCGGTGTCGTCCGGGCCGGCGGCACGATCAGCCGGGTCGGTGCGCCGCAGTACGAGCAGGTGCCGTTCGGCTTCCAGGAGTTCCTGCGCAACCTCACCCTCACCGGCGGTGTCGCCCCGGCCCGCGCCTACATCGAGGAACTCCTGCCCGACGTGCTGGAGGGCCGCATCGAACCCGGCCGGGTGTTCGACCGCACCGTCGGCCTCGACGAGGTCCCCGACGGCTACCGTGCCATGGCCGACCGGAGCGCCCTGAAGGTCCTGGTCCAGCCCTGACCGCGCGGACGTGCCCCGTGCGCGGCTGACGTACCGCCGGCGCCCCCTATGGGCGTGTCGCGAAAGTCCCGTCCGGCCCGCGACGTTCGATACACGCCCTAATCTCGGACACACGGAACCCTTCCGTGTGTCCGACGCCCCGCCCGTGCACCCGGTCGTAGGACCACCTGACCGACAGGAACCGTGCCATGACCACCGTCGCCATCATCGGAGCGGGCCCCGGCCTGGGAGCCGCCGCCGCGCGCCGCTTCGGCCGCGAGGGGTACGACATCGCCCTCGTCGCCCGTGACCGGGCCCGCCTCGACGCCCTGGTCGCCGAGGTGGCCGGCCAGGGGATCACCGTGCGGGGCTTCGCCGCTGACGTACGGGCTCCGGAGGGCCTCGCCGCCGCCCTGGACGCCGCGACCGCCACCCTCGGCCCGATCGAGGTCCTCCAGTACAGCCCGGTCCCGCACAGGGACTTCATGCGGCCCGTCCTGGAGACCACCCACAGGGACCTGCTCGGACCGGTCGAGTTCTCCGTCTACGGCCCGGTCGCCGCCGTGCAGCAGGTACTGCCCGGCATGCGCGACCTGGGCCGCGGCACGATCCTCTTCGTCAACGGGGGCACCGCGGCGGTTCCGCATCCCGACCGGGCCGGCACCTCGATCGCCTTCGCCGCGGAGAGCGCGTACGGCCATCTGCTGCACGACACCCTCGCGGCCGACGGCATCCACGTCGGGCAGCTGATCATCCCCGGCGCGATCATCTCCGGGCACCACCGCAAGGACCCGGCCGTGCTCGCGGACGTGCTGTGGGCCATGCACCAGGACCGGCACGGGTTCCGGCACTTCGCCGACGACCTCGACTCCTGATCCCGGCCGGCCGGCTGCGATGACGGGTGACGCCGTCCACGGGCACCGTGGCGTGGCTCAGTGGCGGACCTCGCTCTGCACGAGCGGTGGGTACACGCCGGATCCCTCGCCGTCGACCGTGGTGCCCGCGAACTGGAGCATGGCGCTCAGGGCGCCGTGCATCGCGGCCGGGTAGTTCAACGTGGGAGCCGACACCTCGTCCAGCCGGCGCAGGTGTTCGGAGGTGAGCGCCGTCTCCAGTCCGCCGAGGTTGTTCGCGAGGTGCTCCAGCCGCCGGGCGCCCAGGATGGGCACGACGATGCCCTCGCGGGCGCGCAGCCAGGCCGGCGACACCGCCGCCGAGGTGGTCCCCAGTTCGTCGGCGACCGCGGCGACCGCGTCGATGACGGTGTACTCGTCGTCGCTCGGACCGCCGACGAAGGCCGTCCGCGCGGAGTCGGTGACCTGGACGTCCCGCCGGTACTTGCCGGACAGGAAGCCGTTCTTGAGCGGGCTCCACGGGACCAGCGCCATGCCCTGGTCCAGCGCGAGCGGCGCGAGTTCCCCCTCGACCGTACGGGCCAGCAGCGAGTACTCGACCTGGAGCGCGATCAGCGGGGTCCAGCTCTTCAACAGCGCCATGGTCTGGGCCTGCGCGGTTACCCAGGCGGGCGTGTTGGAGAAGCCCAGGTGGCGGACCTTGCCCGCCCGGACCAGGTCGTCGAGGGTGCGCAGGGTCTCCTCGATCGGGGTGTGCCGGTCCCAGTTGTGCAGCCAGTACAGGTCGAGACGGTCGGTGCGCAGGCGGCGCAGGGTCTCGTCGAGCTGGGCGATGATCGACCTGCGGCCCGCGCCGCCCCCGTCGGGGTCGCCGGGGAAGAGGTTGCCGAAGAACTTCGACGCCAGGACCACGCGGTCGCGGCGACCGGGATGCGCCGCGAGGAAGTCGCCGAGGATCTTCTCCGAGTGGCCGTTGCTGTAGAAGTTCGCGGTGTCGATGAAGTTCCCGCCCCGGTCCAGGTAGGTCGCCAGGATCTTCTCGGACTCCTCGACGCTGCATCCGGCACTGCCGGGATCCTCCCCGCAGGTCATCGCGCCGAGCGCGAACGGGCTGACCCGAAGGCCCGACCGGCCGAGAGTGACGTAATGATCGAGTGGCATGAGCGCGCTCCTGCGGGCGGGTGAGGGGTCGTGTTCGTGCTCATCGCCATCGAAACGCCGAGCGCATGGTCCGGGGTAGACCGATCCGCTCCAGCTCTTGCCCGATCCTCTCGACTTCGCTTCGATCGGGCTTGCCGGGTGACGCTCCGGATGCTTCCCTGAGGTGTGCGCACCACCACCGACCTCCTGACCGAGATCCGCGGCCTCGTCGCGGCCCACGCCCACCCCGACCTGCGGACGCCCGTCGACGGGCTGCTGCTGTCCAGGGTGGAGACGGTGGAGCCCGACCATTCACTGACCGAGCCGCTCCTGGTCGTGATGGCGCAGGGCGGCAAACGCCTCCTGCTCGGTGACCAGGTGTTCGAGTACCGGGCGGGGCAGTGCCTCGTCGTCACCGCCGATCTGCCCGTCTCCGGTCACTTCCTCGACGCCAGCGCGGAGCATCCGGCGCTGGGCGTCGGGTTGGTGCTGAGGTCGGCCGCCATCGCCCCGCTGCTGCTGGAGGCCCCGCCCGGACGGCGGCCCCGCGGCTCGGTCGGCCTGCCCGCGCTGGCGACCGGCGAGGCCGACGTCGACCTGCTCGACGCCACGGCCCGGCTGCTGCGGCTGCTCGACCGTCCCGCGGACGCCCGGGTGCTCGGCCCCGTGATCGAGCGGGAGATCCTCTGGCGGCTGCTCACCGGCCCGCACGGCGACATGGTCCGCCAGATCGGTCTCGCCGACAGCAGCCTGTCCCATGTCGGCCGGGCCATCGGCTGGATCCGCGAGAACTACGCCGAACCGATGCGGATCTCCGGCCTCGCCCGGCTGGCGGGGATGAGCCCGTCCGCCTTCCACCGGCACTTCCGCGCCGTCACGGCCATGAGCCCCCTTCAGTTCCAGAAGCGCATCCGACTCCAGGAGGCCCGCTCGCTGTTGATCGCCCGCGCGGGCGATGTCGCCGGTGTGGGACATCTCGTCGGCTACGACAGCCCCACGCAGTTCAGCCGCGAGTACCGCCGCCTGTTCGGCGCACCGCCCGGCCAGGACGCGGCCCGCCTCCGTGAGGACAGCGCCCCGTACGCCGGCCGCCGCCTGCCGTGAGCCGACCCGGGCTACGCCCGCCCCGGTCGTCCCCGCCGCCTCCAGCCGTTCCCGTCTCCAGCCGTTCCCGTCCCCAGCCGTTCCCGTCCCCAGCCGACGACCCGCGCCGGCCCGGCCGAACCTGCGGCCCCTGCTGGACGGCAGCGGCCGGCAGCTCGATCGCTACGAGGACGCCGCCACAACACTTCCCCACCGCGCCGTCCGGACCCGCTGACCGTCTCGCGGCGTCGACTTCCGTCATCGGGGGCTCCGTTGAAAGGATCACCCGCATGACACCGGTGAGGGGCGACACCGACCGCGGCCGCGTCGGCACGCGGCTCGGCCGCAACACGGCCGGATCCAACGCCCGTCCACGAGGGAGCAGACATGACGAACGAGACCACGCGTGCCGCACGCCTGCTGGACGCCCAGGCCAAGGCCGCCGAGCTGTTCGCCGAGGTCGAGTCGCGGGGCCTGGTCGCGCCGGGCGAGGGGGAGCGGGCGGTCAGCGACCGGATCCGTGACCTGGCGAACGAGCTGTTCGGTCCGACTCGCCACTGGCACAAGCGGATCGTGCGCTCCGGACCCAACACCCTGCACCCGTACAAGGAGAACCCGCCGGACCGGATCATCGGCGTGGACGACATCGCCTTCGCCGACTTCGGCCCGATCTTCGAGGAGTGGGAGGCCGACTTCGGCCGCACCTTTGTCCTGGGCGACGACCCCGTCAAGCACCGGTTGCGCGACGACCTGCCCGACGTCTTCGCCGCCGGCCGCCGTGCTTTCGAGTCCGACCCGGACATCACCGGGGCCCGACTGCACGCCGAAGTGGCCCGGTCGGCCGCCGAGCGCGGTTGGGCACTGGGCGGTTGGCACGCCGGACACCCGGTGGGCGAGTTCCCGCACGAGAAGATCGACGGCGCCGACATCGAGTCGTACATCGCCCCCGGGAACGACACCCCGCTGCGGCGCCCCGACCGCGCCGGACGCGTCTGCCACTGGATCCTGGAGATCCACCTGACCGACCGCGAGCGCGGCTTCGGCGGCTTCTACGAGGAGTTGCTCGACCTCGGCTGAGGCGGGGCGGGGACCGCCGGCGCGAGCGGCGGCCGACCAGACCGCAGGTTCGTTGAATGACAAGCAGACCACGTCCGTACGATGACGCGGTGATCAGTGAGACCAGGACCGAGGACCGCGTCGGCGACCCCGCCCGGACGGAGGCCGCGTCCGACGGCTGGGCCGCGCGGCTGCGCGCGTTCGGCCATGTCGAGCGCCCCCGGACCGACATCCGTGACCGTCTCGTCCCCCGGTTCCCGCAACCGCGAACCTGGCCCTGGGAGGCGATGCGCCTCCCTCCGGCGACCGCGTACCGCGCCGCGAAGGCGATGGACTGGCTCGGCCCGGTCCTCGTCGCCGTGTTCGCGGGGCTGATCCGGTTCTGGCACCTAGGACAGCCCCGCGATCTGATCTTCGACGAGACGTACTACGCCAAGGACGCCTGGTCCCTGCTCGGACTCGGCTACGAGGGCACCTGGCCGGACCGCAAGGTCGCCGATCCGCAGATCCTGGCGCACCCCCAGACGATCCCGCTGACCGACGTCGGATCGTTCGTCGCGCATCCGCCGATGGGCAAGTGGGTGATCGCGGTCGGCGAGTGGATGTTCGGCCTGAGCCCGTTCGGCTGGCGCTGCGCGACGGCTGTCCTGGGGACGCTGTCGGTGCTGATGCTGTGCCGTATCGGCCGGCGTCTCTTCCGGTCGACCGCGCTCGGCTGCCTGGCCGGCACGCTGATGGCGGTGGACGGCCTGCATTACGTGATGAGCCGGGTCGCACTGCTCGACACCGTCGTCATGTTCTTCGCGCTGGCCGCCTTCGGCTGCCTGCTGATCGACCGCGACCGGTCCCGCGCCCGGCTGGCACGGGCGCTGCCGGTCCCCGAAGACGGCTTCGCGCGCCCCGACGCCCGCACCGGCGACCGGGCGGGGACGGGCCTGCGCCCCTGGCGGCTCGCCGCCGGCCTGCTCCTGGGCCTGACGGCGGCCAGCAAGTGGAACGGCCTGTACTTCCTCGCCTTCTTCATGATCATGACGGTGCTGTGGGACGTCGGCTCGCGCCGGGTGGCCGGGGCGCACCGCCCGTACCGGTCCGTGCTGCGCAAGGATCTGGGCTGGTCGGTGCTGTCGGTCGTCCCTGTCGCGGTGGTGACGTACCTGGCGACCTGGACCGGCTGGTTCCGCTCGGACGACGGCTACGGCCGGCACTGGGCGGACGGCCGCGGTGGCGCCTGGTCCTGGATACCGGCCCCGCTCCGCAGCCTGTGGCACTACGAGCAGCAGGTCTACCAGTTCAACGTGGGGCTGCACACCCCGCACTCCTACCAGTCCAACCCCTGGAGCTGGCCCGTCGTCGGGCGCCCGGTGCTGTTCTTCTTCCAGTCCCCGCAATCCGGCCAGGACGGTTGCCACGCCGCGGGCGGCTGCACACGGGAAGTCACCGCGCTGGGTACGCCGTTGCTGTGGTGGACCGCCTGCCTCGCACTCGCCTACCTGCTCTTCCGCTGGGCGATGCGCCGGGACTGGCGAGCGGGCGCCGTCCTGTGCGGGGTGGCCGCAGGCTGGCTGCCGTGGCTCCTCTACCAGGACCGCACGATCTTCTCTTTCTACGCCGTCGTCTTCGTGCCCTACGTGTGCCTGGCCGTCGCCATGGCGGTGGGCGCGTTCGCGGCGCCGCGGGGGGCGGACGAACGACGCCGGACGTGGGGCGTGGTGGCCGCGGGCGGCCTCGTCCTGCTCATCATCTGGAACTTCGTCTACTTCCTGCCGCTCTACACGGGCACGACGATCCCGCGCTCCGACTGGCAGGCCAGACTGTGGCTGGACACCTGGATCTAGGCACTCTCACCCGCCCACGGCGAGTCGGCGCGCCTCGGCCAGGTGCTGCCCTGGCACGACGGGACTCCGCCGACCGAACAGGATCGGGTCCGCACGCCCTGAGCCCGAACCGGGCCGGGGTCACCGCTCTCCGGCACCGTGTCCGGGCGTCGGCGCCGGCCGGGCGCTGGGACGCGGCGATTTCGGTGCGGTGGGACGCAGCGACTCCAATGAGGTGTCGAGTGCCGCCTCGAGATGCGTGATCCGGCCGGTGGCCATCAGGATGGCCACCCCGCCCTGCACCGCGGCGATCAGCGCGGCCGCCGCGCGGTCGGTGTCCAGCCGGGGGTCGATCTCGCCGTTGTCCTGCATGCGGCGGATCCCGGTCCGCAGGGCCGTCTGCCACTGGTCGATCAGCTTGCCCGTCACCGCCTGTGCCGCCGGGGTGGTGCGGCCCAGTTCGGTGATCAGCACGCCCAGTGGACAGTTGACGCCCTGCTGCTCGTACCGTCGCACGACCGCGTCGCGCCAGTCCTCCCAGGCCGCCCAGGTGCTCAGGTCGCTCAGGTGCGGCTCCTGGTCCTCCAGGACCAGGTCGGCTTCGCGGGCCGCGACCGCGTAGAGCAGTTCCTCCTTGCCGCCGGGGAAGTAGTGGAAGATCTGGCTCTTGCTGGTCGCGGTGCGCGCGCGGACGTCGTCCAGCGTGGTGGCGGCGGCGCCCCTGGCCCGGATCTCCGCGGCCGCGCCCTCGACGATGCGGCGCCGGGTCGCCTCCCCCTTGGCGGTCAGCCGTGCCCCGGGACGGTCGGTGATCGGCACGACGCCACCTCCATTCTGGACGTACGGGTCCAGTTTAGGTCGTGCCGCGGAGGGCGCCCGGTACGCACGCCCGCGAGAACGGACCGCGCCGCCGGTACGGTGACGGCCGGTCACCGTACCGGCGGCCTTGGCGGGCCGGATCGGCCCGGGGTCAGGAAGCGGTGAGCCGGACCCCGTCGATCACCCAGTACCAGTTGTTGCCCCCGGTGTAGCGGAAGCGGACGCGGGCCCTGCTCGCTCCGGCGGGCACCTGGAGGGTGACGGTCTCCGTGCGCGAGGACACGTCGGCGGTGTAGGTCTTCACCGGGACGGGCGTGCCGTCGTCGTAGGAGACGAGGACCTCGCCCTTCTGCGGGGACTCCTGACGGTAGTAGGTCGTGTAGGTCAGGGCGGCCGTCCGGCCGCCGGTGACCGGGTAGGCCGGGCTGACGAGCGTCGAGTCGAAGGTGCCGGACAGCGACTTGTCGTTCCACTCGTCGCCGTCCGCGACCGCGAAGACGTTCCGGGCGCGGACGTTGCACTCACGGTTCTGGTCGCGCTGCGACTGGGTCCAGAACTCGTCGGTGGTGAAGGTCCAGCCGCGCCACTCGGTGACTCCGCCACCGCCCATCGCCGAGTTGTCGACGGACCACCCGGCGGGCGGGGTGTGGGTGAAGCCGAGGACGCTCGTGGGGATGCCGGTCTCGTCGACGCGGGTCTGCAACTGCGGGCGCAGGGCGTCGAAGTCGTCGGCGCTCGGCTGCTGGACCGGCCGGCCGTCCAGGTTCCAGGCGGGGTCGAGGGGGACGCCGAGGTGGGCGAGCGCGGAGGCGGCGACGTCGGGCATCTTCACGTCGTGGCGGACCGAACCGGGGGCCAGGGTCGGGCCGGTGGCGATCATGAACGTCTGGCGCTCGGGCAGCGTGGAGCCGCCGTGCCCGCCCGCGTCGGTGTGGCCGTGGTCGGCGGTGACCATGATCAGCCAGCTCTCGGCCGGGTAGGTGGCCCGGGACCTGATGGCGGCGACCAGCCGGCCGACCTGGCCGTCGACGGTGTTGATGGCGTCGAGGTACTGCTGTGAGGCGGCGCCGTAACTGTGGCCCGCGTGGTCGATGTTGTCGAGCTGGACGAAGACCGCGTCCGGGTTGCCGTCCCGCAGCTGGGCGACCGCGCGGGAGGTGGTGCCGGTGTCGTACTCGGCGCTGGGCGTGGAGACGCGAGTGTCGACCGTGCCGGAGAAGACCGTGTCGGTGATCGGCGCCCAGGAGGCGACGGCGTACGTCGTCAGGGCGGGCTTCGCCCGCTCGGCGCGGGTGAGGAAGTCGGGGTACTGGGTGAACCGGGCGCCGGTGAAGGCGTTGTCCTTGACGTTGTGCTTGTCGGGCCAGACGCCGGTGATCAGCGTCGACCAGCCGGGGCCGGAGAGGGTGGGCGCGAGCGGGTTGGCGTGGATGCTGCTGGGCGCGGTCAGGCCGGCGGCCATCAGGGCGTCCAGGTTCGGGGCGGTGGCGTCCTTGATCCGGGTCAGCAGGGCACCGTCGAGTCCGATGACCAGGACCTTGGGGGTCGCGGCCGCGGCACGGGCGACGGTGGCGAGCGGTCCGGCCGACGCGGCGAGCGCGGCGGCGGACAGGAGGAGGGCGCGGCGGGACGGGTGGTGCGACACGAATACCTCCGGTGACAGGGGAGAAAGAGCCGTGCGGACAGGGCGACGCCCCCGGCGGAACCAGGGGCGTCGCCCGTACTTGGAGCGGCAGGCGGGGTGTCAGCTGCCGGTGGCCGACTTCCAGGCGTCGACGTACGTGGTGAGGTTCTCGTCGATGTCCGCCCAGTCGGGCTCGAAGACCTCGACGCCGTCCATCAGCTTGGTGAGGGCGATCGCGTTGGCGTCGGTGGCCTTGACGTCCGAGCGGGCCGCGAAGCCGCCACCGATCGTGCTGACCTGTGCCTGGGCCTTCTGGCTGAGCATGTAGTCGAGGAGCTTCTTGCCGTTCTCGCTGTGCGGGGCCTTGGTGACCAGGCCGGCCGCGTAGGGGAGGGCGAAGGTGGTGGGCTTGCCGCCCTGGCGGGCCGGGAACCACAGGCCGAGGTTCGGCATGGTCTTGGACTGGGCGAAGTTCATCTGCACGTCGCCGTTGGCGACCAGCAGCTCGCCCTTGTCGACCTTGGGCGCGAGCTTGCCGGTGGAGGCGGACGGGCCGACGTTGTTGGCCTGGAGCTTCTTCAGGTAGGCGAGCGCCGCGTCCTGGCCGCCGAAGTCGTGGATCGCCTTGATCAGTACGGCGGTTCCGTCACCGGCGACACCCGGGGTCGAGTACTGGAGCTTGTTCTTGTACTTCGAGTCCAGCAGCTCCTCCCAGGTGGTGGGGGCCTGCGCCAGCTCCTTCTTGTTGTGGACGAAGCCGAAGTAGTTGTTGACGACGGCGGTCCAGGTGCCGTCGGCGGCCTTGTCGGCGCCGTTGACCTTGTCGGCGTCCTGCGGAGCGTACTTCTGGAGCAGGCCCTTGCCGTCGGCCTGCTGGATGAACGGCGGAAGGGTGACGAGCACGTCGGCCTGCGGGTTGTTCTTCTCGCGCAGGGCGCGCTGCGCCATTTCGCCGGAGCCGCCCTCGACGTACTCGACCTTGATCCCGGTCTCCTTCTCGAAGTCCTTGAAGACCTGGTCGTACCAGCCGTCGCCGTTCTCGCCCTTGAGGCCGTCGGCGCTGTAGACGGTGACGGACTTCTCGTCGGAGGCGGCGGAGGAGCCGCCACAGGCCGAGAGCACGGGAACGGCGAGGAGGGACAGCGCGATCGCGAGCTTGAGGGTGTTTCTGGGCATGACGGGGTGCACTCCTTGCACGGGGTGGAGGTGGTTGTCGACTACGGATGTCAGCGGTACGAGGCCTTGGTGCGGATCCGGGAGACGGCGAGGAGGACCAGGAGGGTGGCCGTCATCAGGACCACGGCGACCGCGGAGCCGGCGAACAGGGCGCCGCGGTCGGTGGCCGCGTAGATCAGGACCGGAAGGGGAGTCCAGTCGGGCGGATAGAGCATCATGGTCGCGCTCAGTTCACCCATGGACAGGGCGAAGCAGAGCCCGGCCGCCGCGGTGAGCGACGGCAGCAGGAGCGGCAGCCTGACCCGCCACAGGACGTATCCGGGCCTGGCGCCGAGGGAGGCGGCGGCCTGTTCGTAGGCCGGGTCGAGGCGGACGACGGCGGCCGACACCGACTGGTAGGCGAAGGCGGTGACCAGCACGGTGTGGGCGACGATCACGATCCAGCGGGTGCCGTTGAGCAGTATCGGCGGCTGGGAGAAGGCGACGAGGATCGCGAGGCCGACGACCACCGAGGGCACGGCGACGGGCAGCACGAACAGTGCGTCGAGCACTCGGCGGTACCGCTTGGGCAGCGAGGCCGCCGAGAGCGCCGCCCAGGTGCCCGCGGCCAGCGCGATCAGGCTGGCGGTGACCGCCGTGACCAGGCTGGTGGTCAGGGCCTGGAGCGCCTCGCCGCGGGTGGCGGCGCTGTAGTGGGCGGTGGTCAGGCCGGAGGGCAGGACCCCCGACCAGTGGGTGGCGAACGAGGCGGCGAGGACGACGAGGAGGGGCAGGGCGAACAGGGGGACGAACAGGACGAGGAAGAGCGCCTGGACGGCCCACCTGGCCCAGCGGCTATGCACCAGCACGACGGCTCACCACCCGGTAGAGGCCGTACAGCCCCACGGAGATCAGGACGTTGACGACGGCGATCACACAGGCGCCCGGGTAGTCGGACTCCAGGATCGCCTTGCTGTAGACGAGCATCGGCAGAGTCGTGACGCCCTTGGCGCCGGTGAACAGCACGATGCCGAACTCGTTGAGGCACAGGACGAGGACGAGGCTTCCGCCGGCCGCGAGCGCGGGCAGCGCCTCGGGCAGGATCACCTGCCGGACGATGCGGGGGGCGCGGGCGCCCAGCGAACTCGCGGCTTCCAGTTGGGCGGTGTCCAGCTGGGAGAAGGCGGCGAGCAGCGGCCGCATCACGAACGGGGTGAAGTACGTGACCTCGGCGAGGAGCACGCCCCAGGGCGTGGTGAGGAACTGGAAGGGTCCCTCGGCGGCGCCGGTGAGGTCCGTCCATGCTCCGTTGGCCATGCCGACCGTGCCGTAGACGAACAGCAGGGCCAGCGTGATCAGGAAGGAAGGGAAGGACAGGAAGACGTCGATGAACTTGGCGACGGCCCGCGCGCCGGGGAACGGCACGAAGGCGATCACCAGGGCGAGGACGAAGCCGAGCACCAGACACCCGGCCGTCGACGCCATCGCCAGCCACACCGTCGTCCACAGCGCCTCGCGGAAGGCCTCGGAGCCGAAGACGTCGGCGTACGGCTGCACCGAGGTGCCGCCGGTGTCGGGCCGCACCGACTGCTGGACCACGAGGAAGAGGGGATAGAGGAAGAACAGGGCGAGGAGGGCGACGGGCGGCAGCGCCCAGAACAGCCTTCTAGTCATGGGTGACTCCGGCGGTCAGCAGTACCGCGTCCTCCGGAGCGAAGTGCAGGGTGACCGTGTCGCCGTGGCCGGGCGGGTCGCGCAGTTCGTTGACGTCCGCCATGACCCGGTGGCCGTCCACGTCGACGTACAGCCGGTGGGTGGCGCCGCGCCACTGGATCTCCGTGACGGTGCCGGCCAGCCGGTTGGGTCCGTCTCCCAGTCCGACCAGGTGCGGCCGTATGCACAGGGTGGCCTTGGCCCCCCGCGCCGCTTGCGCCGTGCCGACCTTCAGCTCGGCGCCCGCGAAGGCGAC
Source organism: Streptomyces sp. NPDC059582 (assembly GCF_042735715.1). Lineage (NCBI taxonomy): Bacteria > Bacillati > Actinomycetota > Actinomycetes > Kitasatosporales > Streptomycetaceae > Streptomyces > Streptomyces sp. NPDC059582. Next base: position 105,032 of record NZ_JBHWCC010000015.1, on the reverse strand, counting down.
CCCGTCCGCGCCCACCGTCACCGGCAGCAGGTTCGCGTTGCCGACGAAGGAGGCCGTGAAGGCGTTCGCGGGCGCCCGGTACAGCTCCCTCGGGGTGCCGCACGCCTGGAGCCGTGCCTCGCTCATCACCGCGATCCGGTCGGCGAGCGTCAGCGCCTCGACCTGGTCGTGGGTGACGTAGAGGATCGAGACGTCGGGCAGCTCGCGGTGCAGGCGTGCCAGTTCGGCGAGCATGCCGGAGCGCAGCTGGGCGTCGAGGGCGGACAGCGGCTCGTCCAGGAGGAGTACGCCCGGCCGGATGGCCAGCGCCCTGGCGATGGCGACCCGCTGCTGCTGGCCGCCGGACAGTTCGCGCGGGTGGCGACGGGCGTAGGCGCCCATGCCGGTCATCTCCAGCGCCTCGGCGACGCGGGCCCGGATCTCCGCCCTGGGGACCTTGCGGGCCTTGAGTCCGAAGGCCACGTTGTCCTCGACCCGCATGTGCGGGAAGAGCGCGTACTGCTGGACGACCATCCCGATGCCCCGCCGGTACGGCGGCAGATCGGTCACGTCACGGTCGCCGAGGAACACCCGCCCGGAGGCGGGCCGCACGAACCCGGCGACCGCCCGCAGCGCGGTGGTCTTGCCGGACCCGGACGGCCCGAGCAGCGCCATGACCTCGCCCGTCCCCACGTTCAGGTCGAGGGAGTCGAGGACGACGTTGCCGTCGTAGGCGACGGTGACGCCGTCGAAGCGGATGCCCATCAGCCGACTCCCCTGAGGAGGGCGGGGAGCTCGGCGACGGAGGCGAGTACATGTCCGGCGCCCGAGGCGCGCAGGGCGTCCTCGCCGTGCGCGCCGGTCAGCACCCCGGCGACCAGGCCCGCTCCGGCCCGGACACCGCTCAGCACGTCGTACGAGGTGTCGCCGACGACGGCCATCTGACGTACGTCCTCGGCCGCCTTCGTCCGGACGAACGCCTCCAGCGCCATGTCGGGGAAGGGGCGTCCGCGGCCGCCGGCGTCGGCGGGGCAGAGGGTGAGGGGCACCAGGTCGCGCCAGCCGAGGGCGTCGAGGATGGCGTCCTGGGTCACGCGGGCGAATCCGGTGGTCAGGACGACGGTACGGCCGTCCTCCCGGAGTTCCTCGATCGCCTCGCGGGCGCCGGGCACGGGCTCGGTGAGGCCCTCGCCGACGAGCTCGCCGTACGCCTTCTCGAAGGCGGCGTTGCCGCGCCGGGCCAGCTCCTCGGTGCCGAACAGGTGGCGGAACACGGAGATCTTGGACTCGCCCATGGTGGCGCGGACGTAGTCGAGCTTGTCGGTGTGGTCGGGGCTGCCGGGCTCGACGCCGAGTTCCGCCGCGGCGGCCTCGAAGGCGCGCTCGACCAGGCCGCCGTCGGCGACGGTGGTGCCGGCCATGTCGAGGACGACGAGGCGGATGTCGGTCAGGCCGGTCATGTCGTTCCCGTGGGGGGTGTGGTTCGTGCGGTCGGTGTGGTTCATGTCGGTCATCCGTGTCACCAGCCCAACTCGTCGGCCGTCGTCTCGGCGATGGCGGGGGAGCAGGTCATGCCGCGCCCGCCGGGCCCGGTGACCAGCCAGACCCCGTCGCGCACCTGCTGGCGGTGCACGACCCGGCTGGTGTCCGTGCACTGCGCGTACACCCCGGCCCAGCGGTGCCGGATCCTCGGCAGCGGGCGGCCGAGGAGGGACTCGACGACCCCGGTGAGGTGCTCGTAGGGCTCCTCGACCGTGTCGAAGGCGAAGGGGTGCTCGTACTCGTGGGTGTCGCCGATGGTCAGTCCGCCGTCGGCGCGCTGCACCATCAGCAGCTGCATCCGGTGCTCGGCGGCCGTTGGGGCCTGTGGCTGCCGGGCGTTGAGCTCGTCCAGGGCGGGCGAGGCGTACGCGGGGTAGTAGCGGAAGCTGTCGGCGTCCGCGACCGAGGTCGTCAGCGGTTCGCCCAGCGGGTCGGTCTGCATCATCTGCAACCGGACGCGGCGCACGGGCAGGTCGGGTCCGGCGAGTTCGCGGACCAGACCGCCGAGCCAGGCGCCGGTGCACAGGACGACCGCATCGGCGGCGTGGATGTCGCCGTGGTCGTCGCGGACGGTTGCCGCGTCGATCACCTCGCGGACCTCACGGCCGGGCAGGAACCGGTAGCGGGGGGACTTCAGCAGCTCCGCGCGCAGGGCGAGCTGAGCGGTGCGGGGCTCGACGGCCGCGTCCCGCTCGCAGTACAGCGCCGCGGTGAACTCGCCGCGCAGGGCGGGGTTCAGAGTACGGGCCTCGCCGGGCGTCAGCAGCTTGTAGCCGCGGGCGGCGGCGTCCGCACGGGCGACCGCGGCCTCGGCGACGGCCAGTTCGAGATCGCCGCGTACGGGGGTGAGGGAGCCGTTGGCGCGGAATCCCAGGGCGGGCACGCGGGCCCCGATCCCCTCCCACAGCTCTCTGGCCCGCAGGGCGGTCTCCAGCTCCTCACCACTGGCTCGGCCGCTGACCCAGATCTGGCCGAAGTTGCGCAGCGAAGCCCCGCGGGCCTCCGTCTCGCGCTCGATCTGTACGACCTCGTGGCCGCGCTGAATTGCTTGCCAGGCGTGCATGGTGCCGACCACGCCGCCTCCGACGACTGTCACTCTCACGACGGTCACGCTCCTCTTGGACGGGGAACCGGAAGGGTCCGGCCGCCAACGAGAGCGTGAACGAGTCGACACTTTTGGGCTAGACCCGTTATCGATTCGTGATGAAAGAGGAGGGTCGGAGGTGCTCGTTCTCAGCCCTGGAGGTGCGCGGTGAAGGAGAAGCGGTCCCCGCGGTAGAGGCTGCGCACCCGCTCCAGCGGGCGTCCCTCCGTGTCCCGCGAGACGCGGTGGATCAGCAGCATGGGCAGGGCGGGAGGGGTGCCGATGAGCAGGGCCTCGCGCGGAGTGGCCAGGACGGTCTCGATGCGCTCGTCGGCGTCGCCGAAGGACATGCCCTTGCCGTGCAGGTAGGCGTAGAAGGACGAGTCGGGCTCGAAGTCGGTGTCGAGTTCCGGCAGCCGGCTCACCGCGACGTACGTGCTCTCCAGGCCGACCCGCTCGTCGTCGGCGAGCAGCACACGCTCCAGGTGCCAGACGGGCTCGCCGCGGGTCAGCCCGATCTCGGCGGCGAGGGCGTCCGGACAGGGGAAGCGGTCGAGGGTGACGAGGTTACGGCCGGGGGTGCGGCCCTGGCGCCGTACGCCCTCGGTGTAGCTGGCCAGCGACAACGGCTGGGCGAGCTTGGGGCCCGCGACGACCGTGCCCCGGCCCTGCCGGCGCAGTTTCCCCTCCAGCACCAGCTCGCGCAGCGCCTGGCGGACAGTCTCGCGGGCGACGTCGTACCGCTCGGAGAGGTCGCGCTCGGTGGGGATGAGATGGCCCTCCCCCAGCTCGTCGACGAGCGCGGCGATCCGCGCCTTCACCGCGTAGTACTTCGGGATGCGCCCGTGCTCCGGAATGCCGGAGCGGACGGGGGCGCCAGGGGCTTGGTCGTTCGGGTAGTCCACGCAGAGATCGTCGCAGACGCGGGGGAGTGGTTCGGCGAGGCCTTCGGCCCGACGGGGTTCGGGAGCCGCGGAACGGGGCGCGGCGGCGATCCGGAGACCGATGAGGTGCCGTTCCGGTACGACGACACCGCAGGTGATCACCTCGGGGGAGGCAGACGTCGCCGGAGACGCCCATGCGCACCTCCAACAGCGGTTCGCAGCCGCCGAAGGCAGTGAGCGTGGCGAAGTCGAGCAGTCCACTCCGGTGATTTCCGGCAGGCGCCGAAGCCGCGGTGGGTAACGCCAGGGAACGTGAACCCGATCGCCCGCAGTGCTGACGGGGGGACCTACTCGGTTGCGCTGCCGCTCCGGCGCGCGGTGAGCAGGAGGTACTCCCACTTCATCACCCCGTCCTGCAACGCGTCGCCCGCCAGTTCGTCGAGGGCCCGGTCCAGGGCGGCGGTCTTTGCGGGGTCGTCGGCGATGTTCCGGTAGACCGCGATCGTCGGTCCGTAGGCGGCCTTGAAGAACTCGCGGAAGTCGGCGGGCTTCGCGAAGCGGTCCACGCGCACCGTCCGCCGGCGCGCCTCGACCGCGGTGACACGGTCCCCGAGCAGCATGCCGACGTGCTCCTCGCGGCCCCACAGCGGTGGCGGCTGCGCCCCTGCGGGCGGGGGCGGCGAGTAGGGCTTCATCGTGGTGAACAACTGTCCGATGAACCCCTCCGGGGTCCAGTTGACGAGCCCGATCGTGCCGCCCGGCCGGCAGACCCGGAGCAGTTCGTCGGCGGTGACCTGGTGGCGGGGGGCGAACATGACCCCGACGCAGGACATGACCGTGTCGAACGCGCCGTCGGCGAAGGGCAGCGCCTCGGCGTCGGCCTCCTGCCAGCGCAGTTCGGCGCCGCGCGCCGCGGCCTCCCGTCGTCCCACGGTCAGCAATTCGGGCGTGAGGTCGCAGGCGATCACATCGCCGCCGGCCAGTGCGGCCGGAATGGCGGCATTCCCCGACCCGGTGGCGATGTCGAGCACCCGGTCGCCGCGCTTCACCCCGCACGCCTCGACCAGTGCAGGCCCGAGGGCTGCGACGACCTCCCTGGCGACCGCCGGGTAATCGCCGAGCGCCCATGTCGTGCGGTGCTTCGCCTTGAGCGCGCGGTCGGCCTCGTGCGCGTCCGCCGTCTCGGTCATGCCGTCCGCCTCTCGCGCCCGGTGCCGTGTCCCTGCCTCCTACGAGCATAGGAACCCGACTGGGTCCCGGCCCGGCGACACCCCTGACCTGACCTGGCCTGACCATCGGCCACGAAGGCCCGACCACGGTCACGATGGGACACAGAACCTTTGGTCGGGCTGGTGAGGTGAATCCGAGGGATCGTCTCAGCTCTGCCCAGGCCGATGGCAGCCGGGATGGGAACACCCCACACACACCCGTTGGCCGGCACCCGTCGCCGTCCCCGCAGATCATGAGCGGCCGAGAGGCTCCCTGTGCACCACAGGGAGCCTCTCTCGTGGGACTACTCGGCCTTCAGCCCGGCGGAGGAGACGGCCTGTACGCCCTTGATCCGCCTGGCGATGGCGACGGCCTGCTCCTTCTGCGACTCCGTGATCGCCGCGTCGCTGGAGAGGGAGACCACACCCCTGTTCGTTTCGACCTTGATGTCCGAGCCGGGGACGCCGTTCGTGGTCAGCAGATCGGCTTTGACCTTGGTCGTGATCCAGGTGTCCTGCGTTTCTTCTTTGGCCTTGGTGACCTCGCCCGCCATGGTTGTCCTCCCTTTCGATGCGTACTTGGAGTTGATATTTGCATGACGGAAAGTCGCGGCCCCGCAGGCTCGCATGACCCTCGGAGCCGCTCAACCTTCGGCGGAATCGATCAAGGTTCGATAGGTCGTGAGGACGTGGGCGCAGTCATGTGCGTCGGATGACGAGCACGGCCACGTCGTCGAGGTGGTCCACCGCGACCGCGGCGTCGAGGATGCGGTCGGCGGTCTCCTCGGTGTTCAGCCCGTCGTGGAGGGCGGCGCCGGCCAGTGTTCCGGCTCGCTCCAGACCGGCGTCCAACGTGAGGCCCGGTCCTTCGACCACGCCGTCGGTGACCAGGACCAGCGCGCTGTCCTGGTCCAGGGTGAACGTCTCCTCGCGGTACTCGGTGTCGGGCACGACTCCCAGGACCGGTCCGCCCGCCAGCTCGCGGATGCTGTGGCTGCCGTCCTTGCGCGCGCACAGCAACGGCACGTGGCCGGCGCTGGTGCCGGTGACCTGTCCGTCGTCCGGATCGATGTGCAGCAAGGTGCAGCTCGAGAATCGTGCCGCGCCCATCGTGACGAGCAGGTCGTTGGTGCGGGTCAGCACGGTCGCGGGATCCGGTTCGCGGGCGGCGATCGCGCGCATGGAGGCGCGTACCTGCCCCATGGCCGCTGCGGCGTCCACGTCGTGCCCTTGGGCGTCGCCGATCTCCAGAGCGACCGAGCCGTCGGGCGTGACGAAGGCGTCGTACCAGTCGCCGCCGATGTCCAGCCCGTCCCGGCTCGGCCGGTAGCGGGCGGCGACCTCCAGACCCGGGAGGTCCTCGGGCAGTGTGGGGAGCATGGTCTTCTGCAGCGCCGTGGCCAGCTCGACCCGGGCCTGCTGCAATTTGATGCGCCTCAGTGCCTGCCCTGCCAGGTCGGCCAGCGTACCCATGAGGGTCCGCTCCTCCAGGGACGGCCGGTGTCCGCTGCCGTAGGTCACCAGCCACGCCCCTAGCGGTTGATTGCCGGTCTCGCTGAGGGGGGTGATGGATGAGGCGTAGTCGGAGCCGAGTCGGCCGAGCCGCGGGAATTCGGCCCCCTGTGGCCAGCGGCGGATGTAATCCTTCCGGTCGAGGATGAACTGCGGCTTGCCGGTGCGGATCGCCTCGGGCAAGGCGCTTGGATGGTCCAGCGGCAGGCCGTGCAGGACGTCGACCTCCCACATGGCTATCCCGGCATCGGTGGAGACGCGCAGGCGGCCTTCGTCGACGAGGGCGAGCAGGGCACCGCTGGCGCCGAAGGTCGCGGCGAGCCGGGCCAGGGCGATCTGCTGCAGCTCCTGCTCCGTCGCCGCGGTGATCAAGGCGGAGGAGAAGTCGGCGATGTCTTTGGCGCGCTGTCGCTCGGCAGTCAGTGCGGCCTGCTCCTCCTCCTTGCGCTTCTCCTGTCTGGTGTCGTCGCGGACCATTCCGAGGACCCGCTGGGGGCCGCCGTATCCCAACTGGATCCGACGGGTCTGGGCGGCCAGTTGGTGCCAGCCCTCGTGCCGGGGGAGGTACCGCAACCTCACCCAGGGGGACTTCAAGGTGGAGGCTGAGCGCAGAAGCTGCCGCAAGGCCTCCCGGTCGTCAGGGTGCACCGCGGAGATCACCGCGGAAAGCGACGTAGTGGGATCCGCAAAGAGCGCGGCCAGGGCGGGTGCGCCACCGAGCCACTCCAGCTGGTGCTCATGGGGTGAATACATCCACAGGCCGAGGTGGGCGGCCGTGGTGGCCAGCCGGAACGGGATCACCAGGCTGGCCAGGTCGTTTCGCGCGTCCAGTGAGTGCACCCAGACCAGCTGCTCGTCACTCGCCGGATCCTTCACCTGCTGCGCCTCGATCAAGCAGGCGACGTGTGCTCCGCCTGGCCCGGGGAAATCCAGCACCCGCATCGCGACCGTCTGCGTCTTGGCGGCGTGGGCCACAAGGCTCTCGGCCGACATCCGCTGGCTCGTGGGCCACAGATCACTGAAGTCACGTCCCAGCCACTGCTCGCCGAAGTCACGTCCCAGACAGTGCTCCGGCGGCCTGCCCAGCGCTGTGGCCATCGCGGCGTTGAGGCTGCGGATGGCACCGTCCAGCGTCAGAAGAGCCGCCGGGTCAGGCCCTCCAAGGAGTTCGTCCGAGACGTTCATCTGTGACTCCCTGGCACATACAAAAACAGCCTGTTCAGCCATTTTCGCGCGTTTCGCCACGATGTGTCGGTCGTGGCCAGACTCATGGTGGGGGTCCGCGCGATCGGGGTCAGGTTCATGGTCAGCTCCGGAGCCTTGTTCGCGAGAGGGACGGACAGCAGATGTCCACGACTTTTCGGGGGGCACAAGAGCACACCGAGAAGCCGAACGCCGCATGAGTGTCGACCCGCGAGGCGGCCGCTGAGGTCTGGCCGGGCGGTGTGTCGGCCGCCTACCGGCCCGACACCCATCCGAACGTCGTCGCGACGTTCCCGCCGCTCACCGACGAAGGGTGACAGCCGGCACCCGTGCGCGCCGGAGCGGATGGTTCACGCAGGGGCGCCGCTCCGGCCCTGCGGGGACGGAAAAGCAAGTGTGCTGGGCGGCGCCGAACGGAGACGACGCCCCAGTTTCCCGGGCGGAGGACGATTGTTCGTTTTCGTGGGCGCGGCACCGCAGGGGGCCTGGGCGTGCTCAGTGATCGCCCGTAGCTCACTCGCTGGTCAGGCTCCTGGACAGGGCGCCGGACGGGTGCGGAGGGGCCGTCACGCGGCACATCGACGAGTGGTGCGGCCAGGATGGGCACGCTGCGCAAGCGGAAAGGCCGACCTTCCCTCGCCCTTCAGCCGGTGCGGGGAGGCTGGTAGGCCAGCTGGACCTGCCGCGGCAAGTCGCGTCGACCGGTGAGCGTGGCCCGGCCGGGTGGTCGACGGTGCGGGGTCACCGAACCGATGAGCGCACCCTCGGACTTGTCGCCCGAGAGCGTGAGCCCGCGCGCGCTCTGCTCCCGCAGGTACTGCATGACCGGTTCGTACATCGACCGGCCGGCCCCCGCCGAGTTGCGGCACAGCACCATGCGCAGGCCGATGTCGCGCGCGAACGGCAGATGGTCCAGGAGAGGGTGGAGCGGGTTGCCCGAGCCGGTCGCGACGAGGTCATAGTCGTCCACCAGCAGGAAGATGTCCGGCGTCGTGTACCAGCTCCAGTTTCGCAGCTCTTCCGGGGTGACGTTCGGCGGGGGCATCCGCCTTCTTGCGAGGTCGGTCAGCGCCTTCACGTGGGAGGGCAGTTCCATGCCGTTGGGGACGTATTCCGTCACATATTCCGAGGGCAGCTCGTCCAGCAGCGAACGCCGGTAGTCGACGACCACCAATTGTGCTTCCTGAGGGGTGTACCGCTCGCTGATCTTCTGGCCGAGCAGTCGCAGCAGTGATGTCTTTCCGGACTCGCTCTCCCCGATGACGACCAGATACGGGTCGGTCTCGAAGTCGATGGCGAAGGGCAGCAGGGTCGTTTCGTCGAGGCCCAGGGGGATTTCGCCCTTGGAGCGGCCGAAGTCCAGGGGGAGCGCGCTCACGGGCAGCAGCGTGGGCAGGACGCGTACGGGCGGGGCGGTCGGCCCGGTCCACTGTGAGCGGATGGTATCGGCGCAGGCCGCTGTGGCATCCGCCAGTCCTGTGGGGGCGCTCGGCCCGTCGCCGAGTCGGGGCACGGCGGCCAGGAAGTGGAACCTGTCGGGGGTCAGACCGCGGCCTGGCGCACCGACTGGAACATCCGCCGCCACCTTTCGTGCGATCTCCGATTCCACCGGGTCGGCGAGGCGCAACTCCACTCGCGTGCTGAAGTAGTCTCGCAGCGCTGTGCGAACTTCGGTGTAGCGGGTGGTCGCGAGCAGCAGATGGACCCCGTAGTTGAGGCCGCGCATCCCGAGGTCGAGGATGGTCTCTTCCAGTTGCTCGTACTCGTACTTGAAGCCTGACCAGCCGTCGATGACGAGGAACACGTCGCCCCACGGCTGGTCCGGCCACGTTCCAGCCGCCCGTTGCTTGCGGTACGTGTCCATGGAGTCGATGCCGTGGGTGTGGAAGAACTCCTCCCGCGCGGCGAGCACGCCGGCCACCTCGGCAACTGTCCGCCGGACGTGATCGGGCGCGAGCCGTGAGGTCACCCCTCCCACATGTGGCAGATGCTCGATCTGCTGCATGCCACCGCCGCCGAAGTCCAGGCAGTAGAACTGAACTTCGGACGGGGTGTGGGTCAGGGCGAGCGCGCAGATGACCGTACGCAGCAGCGTCGACTTGCCCGTCTGGGGTGCGCCGACGATCAGGCCGTGCCCGGCCACGGCCGAGAAGTCGAGGTACATCAGATCGCGGCGCTGCTGGTCGGGCCGGTCGACCAGTCCGACCGGGACCCGGAGTGTGCCCAGCCCCTCGTACGCCGGAGGGTGCAGACCGCGCTCAGGCGAGGCCGCCAGTTCCGGCAGCAGCTGGTCGAGGGTGGCCGGATCGTCCAGCGGAGGCAGCCAGATCTGATGCGCGGGTGGTCCCTGGCCTGCGATGCGGTGGACCAGCACGTCCATCAGGCTGTCCGCGAAGACGTCGTCGACGATGGTTTCGTCCGCGGTGTCCGGTGCCGCTTCCGGTGCGTAGGGGGCCGAGACGTATGCGGCTCGGAAGCGGGTCATGTGCTCGATGTCCTGCTTGAGGTAGCCGGAACCCGGCACGGCGGGCAGGTGGTAGGCGTCCGCGGCTCCGATCGCTGCGCGGGATTCGGCTGCCGAGAAGGTCCGCAGACCGATCCGGTAGGAGAGGTAGGTGTCAAGGCCTCGTAGCCTGCCCTCCTCCAGGCGCTGTGAGGCAAGCAGCAGGTGCACACCGAGCGAGCGGCCGATGCGGCCGATCTGGACGAAGAGGTCGATGAACTCGGGCCGGGCGGTGAGAAGTTCGGTGAACTCGTCGATCACGACGAGCAGTGAGGGGAGGGGATCGAGTGGGGCGCCCGCCGCGCGCGCCTTCTCGTACTGGGAGGCGTTGGGGTAGTTGCCCGCGACGCGCAGCAGTTCCTGGCGACGCGTGAGCTCGCCGGTGACGGCGTCGGCCATGCGGTCCACGAGGGTCAGTTCGTCGGCGAGGTTGGTGATGACTGCCGAGACGTGCGGCAGCTCCGACAGGCCGGCGAAGGTGGCGCCCCCCTTGAAGTCGGCCAGGACGAAGTTCAGTGTCTCGGACGAGTGTGTGACGGCGAGGCCGAGGATCAGCGTGCGCAGCAGTTCCGACTTGCCGGAGCCGGTGGCACCGACGCACAGGCCGTGTGGCCCCATCCCACCGTGTGCTGCTTCCTTGAGGTCGAGCATGACGGGTTGGCCGTCCTCGCTGACCCCGATCGGTATCCGCAGCCGCTCCTGCGGTGTGCGCCGCGACCATGTGCGGGCCACGTCGAAATGTTCGGCGTTGTCGATGCCGAACAGTTTCGTGAACGGGATGTCGACGCGGGGCGGGGGTGCCGTGTCCGGCTGCATGCCGAGCCAGCGTTCCCGCATCCGCTGTGTCGTCTCGGCCAGGGACTGTCTGGCCTCCGCGGAGCTGGTGACCTCCTCCAGGTGGGGCACGGCCACACGGAAGCGCCGTCGGAGCGACAGGGCCCAGCCGGTCCCGAGGCTCGCTGAGAGTGTCGCGTCGATCTGCGACTCCGACGGGTCGTCCAGGGGCAGTTCGACCCGGGTTCCGAGCAGGCCGAGCAGACTCGTTCCGAAGTCGCTCCAACGCCGGGCGGAGACGAGGAGGTGGAGTCCGTAGTTCAGGCCGGTGTTGGCCAGCCGGTGGACCTCTTGAGCGAACTCGGGAATCTCCCAGTCGAAGTCGAGCCAGCCGTCGATCACGAGGAACACGTCGCTGGCGCTGTCGCGAGGCAGCCGTCCTGCTGCCCGCAGCTCGCGGAACTCCTCGACGGAGTCGATGTCCAGATCCTGGAACACGGCCCGCCGGGCGGTGATGGCGTTCTTCAGCGCGGTGAGGACCTCCGCGACCGCCTCGTGCTCGTGTGCGGCGGCGACCTTCTTCACATGGGGCATCGACCGCAGCACACCCAGACGGTTGACGGCTCCCTCCAGGAGATACAACTCCGCCTCGTGCGGCGTATGGGTCAGCGCCAGCGACATGGCGAGGGCACGCAGCAGCGTCGTCTTGCCGCTGCCCAGCCTGCCGACGACCGCCGCGTTGCCGCTCCGGTTGGACAGGTCCAGGCACATGAGCTCGCCGCCGGAGGCCGTGACGGTACGGCCGATCGGCACGATGAGCCGCGACGCGCCTTCCCAGGAGTCGCAGATGAACCCCCGGTCCGGGGTGTCGACCGGCGGGGGCAGAAGCGTCCCCAGCAGCAGTTCGTTGGTCCGTGCGCCCTGCGAGAGCAGGCCGGTGGAGGGGTCGGTGCGCGCGGCGTAGGCGAGGGGGACATGTCCCTCGCACTGGCCGGACTTGGTGGGTGTCTGGTCCGGGCCGCTCTGGTTGACGACGGCGTCGTGCACGTACGTGTACAGCTCGTCGGGTGTGATGACACCGTCACGGTCGAGATCTGCCAGTCCGGTGCTGAGCCCCTCATTGACCGCGGCGGTGAAGCGTGCCACGGGCCGGGCGTTGTCCAGCGTGAGCTGGTCTCCTTCGTAGGCGTACTCGAGCGCGGTGGACGCGGTGATCACGAACGTGCCGCGGCCGGCGAGTGCCGCCTCCACGTCGACCGGCGCCGGAGACATGGGAGTGGCCCGGTGGAAGAGGCCGCTGTAGCAGCAGTCGAGGAGCACGATCTTGGTGCGGGCCTCGCACTCGTCCAGAAGCTGATGAATGAGGTCGGCACGGACGGCGGTGGTGTGCGGGCGGCTCAGGTCCGTTCCGACCGTTGCGAAGAACAGCCGGTCGGTGTCGTTCCTGATGCCGTGACAGGCGAGGTAGAGCAGGACCAGATCGTCGGGCGCGCGATTGCTGAGCAGCGCCTCGATCTCTCGCTCGATCTCCTCTTTGGGCCGGTTGGCGAGCGTACGGACGAAGTCGAAGCGGCCCACCGCCTCGTCCTTCAACAGGGCTTCCAGGTCACCGGCGCCGCGCGCGGGTGAGCGGAGCTGATTGAGGCCGGGGTCGACGTATCCGTCAGTCGCGACCAGCAGCGCGATCCGGCGTCCCGCCATCGCTGTCTCCCGGCTCTTGGTCGCCGCTGTCCGCGCTGACTCCTGCGGCGATCCGCGAGGCCACGACGTCGACCAGCTTGTTCTGGTCCTTCGCGGAGAGCGCCTGGAACGTGCCCTTGTCGCCGTCGAACTCCCATTCCACGGAACGGGCCTTGGCGCGCTGGATGTACGCCACCAGAACGTTGCTCATGGCCTTCAGTGCCGCAGCCGAGAAGGCCCCGCTGACAACGAGGGCTCCGATTTCGTACCCGGCGGAGGCCATCGAGCCGGCCGGTGCGGGAGCCTGCTTGCGTTCCACGTTGAACAGGCCGAGCGTGTGCAAGTCCCGGTAGAGGCTGCGTATTTGGCGCTCCACCTGCTCATCGGACGCCATGGGCCCGGCGTCCACCCGGAGTACCAGTTCGTGCACCCTGCCTCCCCCGCACCGCAGTTCACCGTCGACAGCTGATCGTATAGCGAGTCCGGCGGCCCGCACGAGTCGCTCGCCGGATGGACGGGGTCGCTGCGCGGGTGACGGACCGGTAGGCCGAGCGGCACCGCCCCACCTTGTTCGTCGGCCGCGAGGCGGTGCGCTTCGGGGCCGCGACGCATGACATAGGGAGGAGGGGGGCACGGGGTGCCGTTCCCGCGTCCGGGCCGTTCCGGCGTCTGTCCCCGTTCCAGACTGCTTCGCGGCCCCCTCCTCCGACTGCGCGCCGCCCCCGCCCGCTCCTCGCCCCCGCGCACAGCCGCTCGGATCGAGGTCTGTCCGTCGATCCTTAGCCCCCGCGCCGCTCGCCCCCGCGCACTCCGCTCAGGTCGAGGTCTGGCCGTCGAGTGTCTCGCGGAGGATGTCCGCGTGCCCGGCGTGCTGGGCGGTCTCGGCGATGACGTGCATGAGCACCCGGCGCACGCTGTGCCGGGCTCCCGCCTCGTGCCAGGGCGCCTCGGGCAGCGGCTGGGTCGCCGCGAGGTCGGGCACGGAGAGGATGATCTTCTCGCTCCGGGCGGCGACCTCCTCGTAGTGCGCGAGGACCCCGGCGAGCGTCTCGCCGGGCAGCATCAGGAAGTTGTTCCGGTGGTCGATCGCCCACTGCGGGAACTCCCGGGCGGTACCGGCCGCGAGGTCGGCCCAGGTGACACCGTCGGGCAGGTCGTAGGGCATCGCCGAAGGGCCCTCGACCACGAAGCGCAGCCATCCGTCCTCGACGGCCGCGACATGCTTGATCAGGCCGCCCAGGCACAGCGCGCTGGCGGTCGGCTGTTCGCCGGCCTGCGCGTCGCTGAGCCCGCGTGTCGTGTTGGTGAGGGCGAGCCGCGCGGTCGCGAGCTCGGTGAGCAGGTCGGCCCGCTCGGCGTCGAGGGTCGAGGGGGGTGTGGTCGAGGCGGTCATGGTGATCGGGCCCTTCCGGTCGCTCTCGCTGTTCGGTACGGGACAACCATCGCGGGAATATAGGTCAGGTCGTGTCCGCCACTCAGGGCGATGTCGAGGCGAGCGCACGCGATGCTGCACCACCGTGCACGCGTGGCCGACCGCCTCGGCCGGCCACGCGTCGCCCGCCGGAATCACAGCCTGCTCCTCGACGGCGGCTTCGGCGGCGTCACCGTCGAGACGCACACCCACGTGTTCACCGATGCCGCGACGCTGCCCCTGCTCGTCAGCCTCGCCGACTGCTCGTCAGCCTCGCCGACTGCTCGTCAGCCTCGCCGACCGGGCCTGCGCAAGCGGCGTGGTCGACCGGCGACAGGCCGACGACTGGCTCGCAGGATGCCACCATTGTCTGCTGGACAATCAACTTCGTTCAGTCTTGGACTGTTTGAGTCGATGAAAGATCATTAACCTGCACTGCGACGGCACGCATCTACCCGAGGAGTCCCGTGTCCACTGCCCCCCAGGTGTCCGACATCCTCTCGCCCGAGTTCGCGACGGATCCCTACGCCGCGTACGCGGCGATGCGCGAGAACGAACCGCTGATCTGGCACGAGGCCACGCAGAGTTACATCATCTCCCGCTACGACGACGTCGAACGCGTCTTCAAGGACAAACAGTCCGAGTTCACCACCGACAACTACAACTGGCAGCTGGAGCCCGTCCACGGCAAGACGATCCTTCAGCTCAGCGGCCGGGAACACGCGGTGCGCCGCGCTCTCGTCGCCCCCGCGTTCCGCGGCAGCGACCTTCAGGAGAAGTTCCTGCCGGTCATCGAGCGCAACTCGCGCGAACTCATCGACGCCTTCCGGCACTCCGGCTCCGCCGACATCGTCAGCGACTACGCGACCCGGTTCCCGGTCAACGTGATCGCGGACATGCTGGGTCTGGACAAGGCCGACCACGCGCGCTTCCACCGCTGGTACACCACGGTGATCGCGTTCCTCGGCAACCTCTCCGGAGACGCCGACGTGACCGCTGCCGGCGAGCGCACGCGGGTGGAGTTCGCCGAGTACATGATCCCGATCATCCGCGAGCGGCGGGACAACCTCGGTGACGACCTGCTGTCGAGCCTGTGTGCCGCCGAGGTCGACGGCGTCCGGATGAGCGACGAGGACATCAAGGCGTTCTGCAGCCTCCTGCTGGCCGCCGGCGGCGAGACCACCGACAAGGCGATCGCCAGCATCCTGGCCAACCTGCTCCAGCACCCCGAGCAGCTCGCCGCGGTTCGGGAGGACCGCAGCCTGATAGCGGCGGCCTTCGCGGAGACACTGCGCTACACCCCGCCGGTCCACATGATCATGAGGCAGTCGGCCACCGACGTCGATGTCAGCGGCGGCACCATCCCGCGGGGCGCCACGGTGACCTGCCTCATCGGAGCCGCCAACCGGGACGAGCGCCGCTACCGCGAGCCCGACCGGTTCGACATCTTCCGGGACGACCTCACCACGACCTCGGCCTTCTCGGCCGCGGCCGACCACCTGGCCTTCGCGCTCGGCCGGCACTTCTGCGTCGGCGCGCTGCTGGCCAAGGCCGAGGTCGAAATCGGTCTGAACCAGCTGCTCGACGCGATGCCCGACGTCCGTCTCGCCGACGGCTTCGACCCGCGTGAACAGGGCGTCTTCACCCGAGGCCCGCAGTCGCTGCCGGTGCTGTTCACCCCGGTCACCGGCGGCTGACCGCACACCGGCCACCGCGCCCACGCTCTTCGCGTGCCGGGCGGTCCAAAGACCCTCGGCACGCGAAGAGCGTGATCAGTGCATCGACGGAGTGAAGCGCACGGGCAGGGACGTCAGTCCCCGCATCCAGATAGAAGGACGCCAGGTCAGCTCCGACGCCTCGACGGCCAGCACCAGATCGGGCAGACGCTCCAGAAGCGTTTCCACCGCCGTACGCGCCATCACATCGGCCAGGAGCGGAGCCGGATAGGGGCAGCGGTGCTCGCCGTTGCTGAAGGACAGATGCGCGGAGTTCTCGGCGCCGACATGCGCCTCCGGCCAGATCTGGGGGTCCGTGTTGGCCGCGGCGAGGCCGAGGACCAGGCAGTCACCCTTGCGGATGTGGCGCCCGCCCAGTTGTGTGTCGCGCACCGCCCAGCGGCCGATGAAGTTCTGGGTCGGCGTGTCCAGCCACAGCACCTCGTTCAGCGCGTCACCGACGCTGACCCTGCCGCCGGAGACGTTGACCGCGAAGCGCTCGTCGGTCAGCAGCAGACGCAGGGTGTTGCAGATCCAGTTGGCGGTGGGCTGCTGCGCCGCCGCGATCACGGAGATCAGGTCCTGGACGATCTCCTCGTCACCGAGTTCGGCCGGGTCCAGCAGCATCCGTGAGGTGACGTCGGGACCGGGGTTCTCCCGCTTCTCCTTGACCAGTTGCGCGATGCGCGCCCCGACCCGCCCGTACGCCGCCACCGGGTCGTCGCCCTCGCCGGCGTCGAGTGAGATCCGCAGATCGTCGACGAGCTGCTCCGTGTCGGCACTGCCCTGCGGCATACCGCACATCCACAGCACCGACCGCGCGGGCAGGGTGTGAGCGTACGAGGTCATCAGGTCGGTCCGGCCGCTGCCCGCGAACGAGTTGATCAGCTGCTCGGCGATCGCCTGGCACTCGCGGGCCAGCTCGAACTGATCGACGCCCTCCAGCGCCTGCGTGATGACACCGGCGCGGCGCTGGTGCTCCTCCGCCTCGGTGAACAGCACGGAGGGCTGATAGCCGACGAACGGCAGCAGGGGCCAGTTCGCCGGGATGTCCGGCCATTGGTTCCAGCGTCGGGAGTCCCGCGCGAACAGCTCGTCGTGGCTGGTCACGTAGCAGACCTCGGGATACCCCAGCACCAGCCACGCGGGAACGTCGCCGTCGAGCAGCACCGGGGCGACCGCTCCGTGCTCGCGGCGCATGGACCGGTACAGCTGGGAGGGTGTCTGCTGGTACGCCAGACCGCCCAGCTGAACGGCCGAGATGTGCGCGGGACAGTCCGGCGGGGGTGGGGGCGGTGTGTCGGTCCGGTCGTTCACGTTGTCGCCTCCCGGGAGAGTGCCAGAGTGTAGAGGTGGTCAACGAGGGTGATCAGGACTTCCTTGCCCGAGGACCGGACCCGCGCGTCGCAGTCCACCATCGGCACATGGTCACCGAGAGCCAGTGCTTTGCGGATCTCTTCGAGGGAGAACCGGCGCTCGTCGCCGTCGAACCGGTTGACGGCCACCACGAAGGGCGTCTTGTGGTGTTCGAGCCGGTCGATCGCGTACCAGGAGTCCTCCATACGGCGGGTGTCGACGAGGACGACCGCGCCGAGGGTGCCGGAGAACAGCCGGTCCCACAGGAACCAGAACCGTTCCTGTCCCGGTGCGCCGAACAGATAGAGCACCATCCGCTCGCTGAGGCTGATGCGTCCGAAGTCGAACGCGACGGTCGTCGTCGTCTTGCGCTCGACGCCGGCGGTCTCGTCGACGCCCTGACCGGCCTGGGTCATCACCTCTTCGGTGTTCAGCGGCCGGATCTCGCTCACCGAGCGGACGAGGGTCGTCTTGCCGACCCCGAAGCCGCCCACGACGACTATCTTCAGGCCGGTCTCGGCGGCGTCGGCCAGCGGCGTGCGCTGAGAGGGCAGCTCAGAGGTTGCGGAGCCCATGGAGCACCTCCTGGAGCAGGGCGGTTTCGGGGAGGGCGGCGACGGACTCGGCCGCCCGGGGGTGACGGGCGGTCACCTGGCCCGTGGCGTGCAGGTCGCCGACAAGGATGCGTACGACCGTGACGGGCAGGCGGAGTTCGGCCGAGATCTCCACCAGCGCGGTCGGATGCCGGCACAGCTCCAGGATCCGGGCGTGCTCGGACTGCATGCCGGCCGTGGGTTCGCACTCGCTGACGATCAGCGTGACGAGGTCGAACGAGTCGTCGGCTTCGCTGCGCCCACCCGTGACCGTGTAGAGCCGGTCCGGGTCACCGACGTCCACGGGCTTTCGGGTCACGTGGATTCGCCCTCGCCGACGTCGGTGCGCGGTTCGGCTCGCAGATGCTCGCCGATCTGCTCGACCAGCTCGGTCATCTGATGCCCCACCACCCCGGGGTCGGCACTCTCCTGGGCGACCACCGCGAGGTGCGCGCCCTCGCCCGCGTCCACGATGAACAGCAGCCCGCCGTGGAATTCCGTCATGGAGTGGCGGACACCGCCCGTGCCGTCGCCGAACTCCACGGACGCGCCCTGTGCCAGGGCCTGGATGCCGGAGCAGATGGCCGCCAGCTGATCGGCCTGGTCCAGCGTCATGTGTTCCGTCCAGCACAGCTTCAGCCCGTCCCGGGACAGTACGAGCGCGTGGCGGGTGCCCGGCGTGCGCTCCAAGAGGTTCATCAAGAGCCAGGTGAGGCTGTTGTCAGTGGTCTGCATGACGGGCGGGACGGGATGCGACCGGTTGACGGTCACCCGACCCGTTCCTCCAATCCATCAGGGTGCGGTGAATCAATGCGGGATCGTGAGCTGGGACGCCCTGAGCGGCGCGAGCGGGCCGGGATCTATCCGTCCGACTCGGGCGCCGCCTCGGGCCCGTCAGGAGACTCGGAGGCGCTCCCGGCCTGCCGTCCTCGGTGGAAGGCGCCGAACCGGCTCCCGGCGTCGCGTCCCGGACCGGGTGCGTCCGACGCCGGCCGGGCGGGCGCGGTCGGCGCCTTCGCCCGTCCCTGCTCCGCCTCGGCCATGGCGCGGCCGGGGGCCCGGACGGGCAGCCCGTTCTCGGTGGCCGCGGAGCGCCCGCGCGGGACGGCGGACCGTGGAGCCGCGTCCGGCGACGTGCTCTGGTGCGGCCCCGTCGGCGTCTGTTCCTCGGCGACGGAGGCAGGGACGGCGGCCGGGACCTCCGGGCCGGAGTGAGGAGGCTGCACGACCACCGGCTCGCGCTGCTGGGCCACCAGCTGGGGCGGCAGGAGTACGACCACACCGGTGCCGCCTCGCGAGGACGGCCGGTAGTTGACGCTGATGCCGTACTTGGCGGCCAGCCGTCCCACGACGCCCAGGCCGAGCCGGGTGCCTTGGAGCGAGGCCAGGTCGGTGACCTGGCCCGAGACCGACTCCTGCGCACGGCGCATGGCGGCGGCGGACATCTTCAGACCGCTGTCCTCGATGGTGACGACGAGACCGGCGCTGCGTTCCTCCACGTATACGTGGACCTCGTCGATGGGCGGCGAGAAGTTGGCCGCGTTGTCCATGAGCTCGGCGAGCAGGTGCATCACACCCTCTGCCGCGAAGCCGGCGATGGCGGCCCTGCTGGAGCTGTGCAGACGCACCCGCCGATAGGCGGCGATACGGCCGGCCGCGCCGCGCAGGATGCTCTCCATGACGATCGGCTTGTTCCAGACGCGGCTGGAGCGGCCGCCCATCAGCAGTGCCAGCCGGTCGGTCATGAGACCGAGCTGCGAGGTGCTGTGGTCCAGGCGCAGGAGATCGCCGAACACGTCGTTGCCATGGCGTTCCTGCATGTCACGCAGGTCGGCGAGCATGCTGACGGTCTTGGCCTGGACCCGGCTCAGCGCCTTCGCGGAGGCGGCTTGGGCGGCGGCGGAACGCCGCTCACTGTAGGCGAGTTCGCGGATGAAGGACTCGGCGGCGGCATCCAGGAGCGGGTGGGCCGACCGGTCGAACTTGGCGAGGACGGTCTCGACGGAACTGCTCTCGCGCAACAACGTCACCGCGGCCGGCAGGCTGTCGCGCGTGAGGCGTTCGACTTCCTTCGTCCACTGGTCCATTTCACGTTGCACGCCGTTGAGCTCGGACCGTGCCTCGGCGGCCCGCCGAGCCGATCCGGCGACCTCGGTGGTGAAGACCTGGAGCAGTCGTCGCAGGTAGGGGTCGGAGGGCAGGGCCGATTCGGAAAGGATGTCGTCGGCGCTCGTGCCGTTCTCCAGTCGGCGGGCGATCGCCGGCAGGGTGGTGGTGACCAGCTGGTCCGTCTCGGCGCCGTGCTGCATCCAGTTCTGCCTGGTCATCTCCAGCTCGTCGCCGCACGAGTCCGCCCGTCGGCGGGCCTGGCGCAGCCGGACGGCGGCGGTGACGGCGACGACGGCCGCGCAGGCCCAGGCGGCGAACGCCGTCCCGGCGACCCATCCGCGGGCTGCCCCGGGAGCGAGGACCACGACTGTCGCGGCCCCTGCGGCGGTGACGACCAGCCCAGCGGCGAGCAGGGCCGCCGATGAGCGGGTGCCTTGCTCGGATCGACGCTGGCGGGGGCGAGCAGGCACTGACATTCCGCGATCCCTCGGTCTGTGAGAGCTGAGTACGTCCACGACTGGCGCATCACCGAGAACCCGGAAGGCGGTAGGCCGCCTTCCGGTTCCAGTGCGCCACTCATGCTAGTCACCGCGCCTTGCGGCCGAACCCATACAACGCGTCCCTCTCCCAGGTGAGTTCGTTTCGCCGGGAAGCGACCACTGTGGCATTCAGGGTGTGGAATCAGGGTCCCTGACGAGAGCAACTAGTCTGGGGGCGAGCATAGTTGATGTTTTCGAGGGCTTCGCAACCGCTTCGTTGTGCCGATGAAGTGCAGATACCCGGATCCAAGGTCCCTTTTCTCCGTCAACAACTTGATTCGGTACGGACTGATCACCACCTGTGTCACCGACGAACCCGGAGCGCGCCCGCGAGGTCCGGCCGCACATGTCCGCGATGCCGAGAGCTGTCGCCGGGGTGATCACCTGGTGGCCCTCCGGAAGCGTGAGGATCTGGAGAACGCCCGCGAGTACGACCAGGCGTTCGCCGCTCTGGACAGTGAATGCCGCCGCGGTGGCCCGGCTGCCGCCGTCCGGCAGGTATAGGAGGAGTCCGGGCCCCGGGACCGTACATCCGAAGGCCGGCTGAGCAGGCTCTCCGAGAACGTGATCTCGACCGACTACCTGAACTCCGCCGCCGGCGCCCTGCTGACCCGCAACACAGAACCGTGAACGCGTCGTTGTAGCGGCGCGCGGCCCCGGCGATTCCACCGGCGCGAAGCTGGAGTCCGGTGGCGGCGGCGAAAGGCGACGGATCCGGGTCCGACGAGAGCGGACCGAAGGGGGAGAACCGAGGGGGGCGGGGAGAGGACCCATCCCTCGCCACTCTCAACTTATAGCGCACCGGGGGGTTTGCGGCAAGGCCCCGGTCGTGCCGCAGAATCGCTGGCCGAGACCGGAACCCGACGAGATCGGAGATTCACGAAGTGCATGTGTTGTGGTCGGTATCCGGGTCGCACGCCGAGGTCGAACCGGCGGTGGGACCCGCGCCGTGGTCACGGGCGGACGGCGTGGAGCAGCGGGTGTGCGTGGACGTGGCCATGGACGGGGGTTGCTGACATGACCCCTCTGACCACCAGCGCGTTCGACCTTCCCGACCGTCTCTCGCCCAAGGCCGATCCGGCGCTGATCGCCGGCGACGAGCGGCACTTCGTGGCCGTCGCGGAGAGTCTGGAGCAGGCGATCACCGAACTGTCCGACCGTCTGGACGCCGAGCGCAGGGCTCCCGGAGGCGTCGGCCGGCAGGCGATGGACCGGGACCTGGAGATCCACCGGCTGACCGGTCGGCTGCGCGCCCTGCGCCGCTTCGGCCTGGACCTGTGCCTCGGCCACATCGTCGGCGCGGACGGCTCCGAGCCCCTGTACATCGGACGGCTCGGCCTCACCGACAGCACGGGCCGTCGGCTCCTCACCGACTGGCGTTCCCCCGCGGCCGAGCCGTTCTTCGCGGCGACCCACGCCAACCCGATGGGCCTGGCGAGCCGTCGCCGGTACCGCTGGACCCGGGGCCGGATCAGCGACTACTGGGACGAGGTGTTCACCGCCGACGGACTCGAACGGCACGCCGCGCTCGACGACCAGTCCGCCTTCATCGCGAGCCTGGGCGGCAGCCGGTCGCCCCGGATGCGCGACGTGCTCGCCACCATCCAGGCCGACCAGGACGCCATCATCCGGGCGGGATCCCGCGGTGCCCTCGTCGTCGACGGCGGCCCGGGTACGGGCAAGACCGTCGTCGCGCTGCACCGCTCCGCCTACCTCCTCTACTCCGACCCCCGTCTCGGTCACCGCCGGGGCGGCGTGCTGTTCGTCGGCCCGCACCAGCCCTACCTGGCCTACGTCGCCGACGTCCTGCCCAGCCTCGGCGAGGAGGGCGTGCGGACCTGCACCCTGCGCGACCTCGTCGCCGAGGGCGCCGAAGCCGCGGCGGAGACCGACCCTGACGTGGCCGTCCTGAAGTCGTCCGCGGACATGGTGCGGGCGATCGAGCAGGCCGTCAGGTTCTACGAGGAACCACCCGCCCAGGGAATGACGGTGACGACCCCGTGGTCCGACGTCCGGCTGAGCGCCGACGACTGGGCCGAGGCGTTCACGGCACCGGGACCGGGCACCCCGCACAACGAGGCGCGCGAGCTGATCTGGGAGGAACTGCTCACGATCCTGCTGGACAGGCACGACGGCGACGAGGTCTCGCCCGACCAGTTCCGCAGAGCGCTGGAGCACGACAGGGAGCTGGTCGGGACACTCGACCGCGCCTGGCCGCTGATCGAGGCGACCGACCTCGTCGGGGACCTGTGGTCGGTGCCCGCGTATCTGCGGATGTGCGCGCCCTGGCTCGGCCCCGACGACGTCCGCAAGCTCCAACGCGCCGACGCCCAGGCCTGGACGGTGTCCGATCTGCCGATCCTGGACGCGGCACGCCGGCGGCTCGGCGACCCGGCTGCGTCGCTGCGCGAGCGGCGCCGCCAAGCGACGATCGCCGCCGAACGCGAGCGCATGGCGGGCGTCATCGACAACATCCTCGACGCCGATCCCGACGGCGAGGGCGCGGTGACGATGCTGATCGGCCAGGACCTGAAGGACAGCCTCGTCGACGAGAGCGCCCTGCCCGGCACCGAACCCGACCTGCTCGCGGGGCCGTTCGCGCACGTCGTCGTGGACGAGGCGCAGGAACTGACCGACGCGGAGTGGCAGATGCTGCTGCTGCGCTGCCCGTCCCGGAGCTTCACCGTCGTCGGTGACCGCGCCCAGGCCCGGCACGGGTTCACGGAGTCGTGGCGGGAACGGCTCGAACGGATCGGGCTCGACCGGGTCGAGGTGGCCTCCCTGAGCATCAACTACCGCACTCCGGAAGAGGTCATGGCGGAGGCCGAGCCGGTCATCAGGGCGGTGCTCCCGGACGCCAACGTGCCGACCTCCGTCCGTAGCGGCGGGGTCCCCGTCGTCCACGGAAGGGTCTCGGACCGGGACTCGATCCTCGACACCTGGCTCGCCTCGAACGCCGACGGGATCGCCTGCGTCATCGGCGACCCCACGTTCCGGGTGACCTCCCGGGTCCGGTCGCTGACCCCGCAGCTGTCGAAGGGGCTGGAGTTCGACCTGGTCGTCCTCGTCGACCCGGAGGCCTTCGGCGAGGGGGTCGAAGGGGCCGTCGACCGCTATGTCGCGATGACCAGGGCGACCCGGCGGCTCGTCGTCCTCACCGGCGCGAACTCCTGACGTCGTCGGGGCGGGGGAGGGGGCGGCCTGTGCTCACCGCCCCGCCCCGGCGGGGGCCTGTTCACCGCCCCCGACGCTCACGAGGGTGAGTCGGCGCCCGCTGTGACGGCCTTGAGCTCGGCGAGCGAGTCCCGCATCAGGGCCGCCATGTCGCGTTCCTCGCTCGCCACGATCCAGCGCTCGAAGCCGACCTTGAAGACGGCGACACCCGCCTCGGCGGTGAGGCTCGCGGCCGGTTCCGGTACGCCGCGCTCGCGCAGGGTCCCGGCGAGCGCGGCCGACATCGAGGCGAGCTTGATCAGCTCACGTTCGTGGAGTTCCGCGTTCGCCATGATGACGGTCTGGCGCTTGCGCGCGAACTCACGGCGGTCGGCGAACGTCTCGGACACCGCGTCCAGGCCCACCGCGAGCGCGTCGATCGGCGCCGAGGACTCCGGGGCGCCGGCGACCGCCCGCACGAACAGCTCCTGCAACCGGCCCGAGCCGGCGAAGAGCACCTCGCGCTTGTCGGCGTAGTGCCGGAAGAAGGTCCGCTCCGTGAGCCCGGCCCGCTTGGCGATCTCCGCCACCGTGGTCTGTTCGTACCCGCGCTCGCTGTAGAGCTCCAACGCCACCTTCGCCAGGCGCCCACGCGCGTCCGGCTCCCATCTGCCCATGCGCAGATCCTACGTGATGACAGTCGCTGACATCAGGTGCTAGCGTCGATGACAGCAACTGACATCACTTGGCTGACGTCAGTCAGCCGACCTCAACAGTCTGGGGTTCCTCCCATGCGCATTTTCGTGACCGGCGCGTCCGGCTGGATCGGATCCGCCGTCGTGCCCGAGCTCGTCGACGCGGGGCACCGGGTCGTCGGGCTCGCCCGCTCCGACGCCTCCGCCGCCGCGCTCACCGCGGCCGGGGCGGAAGCCGTCCGCGGCACCGTCGACGACCTCGATGTCCTGCGGGACGCGGCCGCCGCGTCGGACGGCGTGATCCACCTCGCCTTCAAGCACGACATCGCCTTCGGTGGCGGCTTCCAGGACGCCGCCGAGGCCGATCGTCGTGCCGTTGACGCCCTCGGTGACGCGCTGACCGGCACCGACCGGCCCTTCGTCCTCGCCTCCGGCGTGGTCGGCCTCGCACCCGGGCGGGTGGCGACCGAACGGGACATGCCCACGCTCGACGGTTCGCCGGTCGCCACGCGAGCGGCCACCGCCCAGGCGGTGCTCGCACTCGCCTCGCGCGGCGTGCGCTCCTCCGTGGTCCGGCTCTCTCCGACCTGTCACGGCGAGGGGGACAACGGCTTCATGACGACCCTGGTCGCCATCGCCCGCGACCGGGGCGTCTCCGGTTACCCGGGCGACGGCGCAAACCGCTGGCCGGCCGTCCACCGCCTCGACGCCGCACGGCTGTTCCGGCTGGCGGCCGAACAGGCCCCCGCCGGATCGATGCTGCACGGCGTGGCGGAGGAGGGGGTCGCGATCCGCGACGTCGCCGAGGTGATCGGCCGCCACCTCGGCGTGCCGGTGACCTCCGTGGCGCCCGAGGCCGCCGTGGAGCATTTCGCCTGGCTCGGCGCCTTCCTCGGCGCCGACTCCCCGGCGTCGAACACCCTGACCCGCGAACTGCTGGGCTGGGAGCCGAACCACCCCGGACTCCTCCAGGATCTCGACAAGGGCCACTACTTCCACACCGCTGCCGCCTCCACCTCCTGACCGGCCCGAAGTGCCCCGGGAGCGCCCTGGTCCCTGCGCGGGCCGGCGCTCCCGGGCGTCAACCCGCCACCACCCGTCCGTCCCGA
The DNA here is from genome assembly GCF_042735715.1 of Streptomyces sp. NPDC059582. Classification (NCBI taxonomy): domain Bacteria; kingdom Bacillati; phylum Actinomycetota; class Actinomycetes; order Kitasatosporales; family Streptomycetaceae; genus Streptomyces; species Streptomyces sp. NPDC059582. The sequence continues at coordinate 79,983 of NZ_JBHWCC010000015.1, read as the reverse complement.
GGGGCGACCACACCCGGCCGCAGGGTTTCTCACACGCCATCAGGTCAAGCGTCCCGGACTCTTGACTCGTTAGGCGTCCGTGGTCATGCTCGTCGCAAGTTTTGCGCCGGTCATGACAATCCGGACTCGTGGTCCCTCGGGCCTCGGACAGCCCGGTCCGTCGACCGTGCCATCCCGTCGACCCGGGGATGTGGGTAGTGAGCACGACTGGACGCACGTACCGCGGACGCCCTCGCGTCACCCTTGTTTCGCTGCTCTTCTTCGTCCTCGCCATGGCCCTCGGCCCCACGTCGAGTTCGGCGGCGGCAGGCACCGACTGGTGGACTCCGACCGCACGGCCCGCGCCGGACTCCCAGATCAACGTGACCGGCGAGCCGTTCACGGGGGTCGACGCCCAGGGCGAGGTGCGCGGCTTCGTGGACGCGCACGACCACCTGATGGCGAACGAGGCCTTCGGCGGCCGGCTCATCTGCGGCAAGACGTTCTCCGACGCCGGAGTCGCAGACGCGCTCAAGGACTGTCCCGAGCACTACCCGGACGGCTCGCTCGCGATCTTCGACTACATCACCAAGGGCGGCGACGGCAGGCACGACCCGGTCGGCTGGCCCACCTTCAAGGACTGGCCCGCGCACGACTCGCTCACCCACCAGCAGAACTACTACGCGTGGGTGGAGCGGGCCTGGCGCGGCGGACAGCGGGTACTCGTCAACGACCTCGTCACCAACGGCGTGATCTGCTCGGTGTACTTCTTCAAGGACCGCAGCTGCGACGAGATGACGTCGATCCGGCTCCAGGCGAAGCTGACGTACGACCTCCAGGCGTACGTCGACAAGATGTACGGCGGCACCGGCAAGGGCTGGTTCCGGATCGTCACCGACAGCGCACAGGCCCGCGAGGTCATCAAGCAGGGCAAGCTGGCCGTCGTCCTGGGCGTGGAGACCTCCGAACCGTTCGGCTGCAAGCAGATCCTGGACATCCCGCAGTGCAGCAAGGCCGACATCGACGCCGGACTGGACGAGCTGTACGGGCTGGGCGTGCGCAGCATGTTCCTGTGCCACAAGTTCGACAACGCGCTGTGCGGGGTCCGCTTCGACGAGGGCGGCCTCGGCACCGCCATCAACGTCGGGCAGTTCCTGTCGACCGGCACCTTCTGGAAGACCGAGAAGTGCACCGGTCCCCAGCACGACAACCCCATCGGCACCGCGGCTTCCGGGGCGGAGAAGGACCTTCCGGCGGGCGTGGCGGTCCCCTCGTACGACGCGGACGCGCAGTGCAACACGCGCGGGCTCACCGAACTCGGCGAGTACGCCGTACGCGGCATGGTGAAACGCAAGATGATGCTGGAGGTCGACCACATGAGCGTCAAGGCCACCGGCCGCGCGCTCGACATCCTCGAGTCCGAGTCCTACCCGGGCGTGATCTCCTCGCACAGCTGGATGGATCTGAACTGGACCGAGCGGGTCTACGGTCTCGGCGGCTTCATCGCCCAGTACATGCACGGCTCCGAGCAGTTCAGCGCGGAAGCGAAGCGTACGGACGCGCTGCGCGACAAGTACGGCGTGGGCTACGGCTTCGGAACGGACATGAACGGCGTCGGCGGCTGGCCGGCACCGCGCGGCGCGACCGCCCCCAACCCGGTCACCTATCCCTTCCGCAGCGTGGACGGCGGCTCCGTCATCGACAGGCAGACGACCGGTCAGCGGACCTGGGACCTCAACACCGACGGGGCCGCGCACTACGGCCTGGTACCGGACTGGATCGAGGACATCCGGCACGTCGGCGGCCAGGACGTGGTGAACGACCTCTTCCGGGGCGCCGAGTCCTACCTCGACACCTGGGGAGCGTCCGAGCGGCACCAGGCCGGCGTCAACCTCGCCCAGGGCGCCGCGACCACGGCCAGTTCGGCGGAGTGGAACCCGTTCACGAGCTACGCGCCGGGCCAGGCCGTGGACGGCGCCCGCAACACCCGCTGGGCCAGCGACTGGAGCGACGACCAGTGGCTGCGCGTCGACCTGGGCTCCACCCACCTGGTCCGGCGCGTCACGCTCGACTGGGAACGCGCGTACGGGAAGTCGTACCGCGTCGAACTCTCCGCCGACGGGACGACCTGGCAGACCGCCTGGTCCACCACGTCCGGTGACGGCGGCCTCGACACCGCCCTGTTCACCGCCACACCCGCCCGCTACGTCCGCGTCCACGGCCTGGCCCGCGGCACCGACTGGGGCTACTCGCTCTACGAGGTGGGCGTGCACAGCAGCTGATCGCGACCGCGCCCGGTCGGCGGGCGGCCTGCACGAGCACGAAGGACACACGGATGGCACGGATGCCGTCGGCCGAACGGCGCCGACAGCTGACGGAAGCGGCGATCAGGGTGATGACCCGGGACGGCGTCGACAGGACGACGACCCGGGCCATCGCCACCGAGGCGGACGTGTCCCTGAGCGTCTTCCACTACTGCTTCGACTCCAAGCAGGCCCTCGTGGAGTCCGTCATCACGACCATCACCGACCACTCCGTGACCGTCGTACGGCAGGCCCTGCGCCCCAGGAGCACCCTCGAGGGGACCGTACGGGCCGGGTTCCAGGCGTACTGGGACCATGTCCTCGCCCACCCCGACGAGCACATGCTCACCTACGAGCTGACGCAGTACGCCCTGCGCCGACCGGAGTTCGCCCACCTGGCGCGACGCCAGTACGAGCTGTACGGCGACGCGTACGCCCAGCTGATCGACCAGTTGTGCCGGAGCATGGACCTGCGACTTCGGGTGCCCGTCTCCGTACTGGCCCGCTATCTGGCCGCCATGACCGACGGGCTGACCCTCAACTACCTCGTGCTCGGCGAGGATTCCGGCTGGAGCGACATCCTCGACACGGTCACCGCCCACATCGTCGGCCTGGTCGCGGAAGACCCCGGTCCGCGCCCCTGACCGGACGCGGAAGACCGTTCCCGTTCGGGAAGCCGCTGCCGCGGTGCTGCCGCGGTTCATGTCGCCGGGGAACGGGTCGCGGTGGTCTCGGGATCTGCCGGTTCCAGGGCTACAGCTTGAACCGTACGGGCAGGCTGCGCGGGCCGCGGATCAGCATGCCCGAGCGCCAGGTGAGCGCCGCGGGGTGGATGTCCAGGGTCAGGTCGGCACAGCGTTCCAGCAGCGTCCTGATGGCGATGCGCGCCTCCAGGCGGGCCAGTGGCGCCCCCAGGCAGTAATGGATGCCGTGGCCGAACGCCACATGGCCGCGTGTGTCACGGGATATGTCGAAGCGTTGCGGGGAGGGGAAGCGGGCCGGGTCGTGGTTGGCGTCGGCCATGGCGACGAGGACGAGTTCGCCGCCGGCGGGGATGAGCGTGCCGCCGATCGTCACCGGCTCGGTGGTGAAGCGGAAGGTGGGGGTCTCCACCGGACCGTCGTAGCGCAGCATCTCCTCGACGGCGCTGTCGATGAGGGTGAAGTCCGCGCGCAGGACGGCCAGTTGATCGGGATGGGTGAGCAGAGCGAGGACGCCGTTGGAGATGAGGTTGACGGTGGTCTCATGGCCGGCGACGAGCAGCAGCCAGGTCGTCCCGACGAGTTCCTCGTGCGACAGCCGGTCGCCGTCCTCGTCCGAGCCGTGGATCAGCGCGCTCAGGAGGTCCCGGCCGGGCCGCCGACGCTTGCCGTCCACCAGTTCCACGATGTACCGCGCCATCGCCGCCGCGGCGACCGCGCGGTCCTCGGGGTCGGTGGCGCCGAGCGCGTCGTTCGACCACGTTCTGAAGGACGCGCGGTCCAGGTCCGGTACGCCGATCAGCTCGCAGATCACGGAGATCGGCAGCGGGAACGACAGTGCCTCGACGAGGTCGACGCGCCCTTCGGGGGCGGCGAGCATCCGGTCCAGGAGCGTGTCGGTGGTCCGCTGGACGCGCGGGGCGAGCTCCGCCACCCGGCGCGCGGTGAACTCCCGGGCGATCAGCTTACGCAGCCGCGTGTGGTCCGGCGGGTCGGCCCTGAGCATATGAGGGCCCGAGGAGACGGCCGCCAGCGGCAGCGCGGGGGACGCCTTGCCCCAGTCCTTGGACAGGCGGGGATCCGCCAGTGCGGCCCGCCCGGCCTCGTATCCGACGACGAGCCAGGCCGGCGCGCCGCCCTCCGGCATCCGGATCCGGTGGACCGGGCCCTCGGCCCGTAACCGGGCGTACACGGGATACGGGTCCCGGGTGAAGGACTCACCGAGCGCGGCGAGGTCGACGATGCCCATGGACGCACCTCTCACGGGTGGGACGGAGCCCGGCCGCGCCTGGCGACCGCGGGCTGGTTCACCCTGTTGGATCAGTACCTGACCGATCACCGACTGTAACGCTTGCGTAATCGGGGCGAGCGCGATTTTCCGGACAACCTCGGGCTTCCCGGCCGGCACGCACGTGGGGTGCGGCGGCGCCGAGTGGTCGTGCCGCCGTTGCCTTCCGAAACTGGGACAGGGCCCATTTCCCGGGGAGGCGACCGAATGTGATCGAACTGGCTGCGGTGTTCGCCGTCATGGGTGCCATGAGCAATGCCGTGGGGACCGCGTTCCAGCGCAAGGCGGCGTCCACCAGCACCAGGAGCGGGCTGCGGCTGCTGGTCGAGCTGATGGGGAGACCCGTCTGGCTGATCGGCATCGCGGGCGTGGCCGGGGCCGCGCTCTTCCAGGCCCTCGCGCTGGTGAACGGGCCGCTGGCACTCGTCCAGCCGCTGTTCATCCTGGAACTTCCGTTCGCCCTGCTCGTCGTCATTCCGTTGATGCACCGCCGGCTGTCGGCCGCGGGCTGGCTGGGAGTGGTCTGCGTGGTGGCGGGCCTGGCGCTCGTCCTGGTCTCGGCCGCACCGAGGGGGGCCGAGGACCAGAGCTCCATGGTCCGCTGGCTTCCGGTGCTCGTGCTGTGTCTGGGCGCGATGGGCGCGGCCCTGGTGATGGCCCGACCGGAACGGCCGCAGGCCTTCCGCGCCGCGGTGCTGGCGGCGGCCGCCGCGATCGGCAACGCCCTGACCGCGGCCCTGCTGAAATCCGCGACCGGCACCTTCGCGGACGACGGCTTTCCGGCCTTCCTGCGCGCGTGGCAGACGTACGGGTTCGCGTTGGCCGGGATCGCCGCGATCGTCCTGCTGGAGAGCGCGCTCCAGGCGGGCCCCCTGGTCGCCTCCCAGCCGGCGCTGACGATCGGGGACGCGACGGTGAGCCTCGCGCTGGGGATCTTCCTGTTCGACGAGGAGATCCGCACCGGCTGGTGGCTGCTGCCCGAGGCGCTGGGTGCCCTGCTCGTCGTCGTGGGAGTGGTCGGTCTGAGCCGTGCGGCAGCCCGGATGACCGCCGTCCCCAGGTAGCCACGGGCGGCGTGTCCATGGCCGCACGGGATCACCAGTGCTAGAAAGGTCACATGGCGAATCGATTCGCCGATTTTCGACGCCTACGGCTCAGGCCCCTGACCAGCAAGAGCCCGCGAAGCGTGGCTGGGCAGGTGCTGTTCCTCCAGGTGGCCCTGGTCGTGCTGCTCGTGGCCTGTGGCGTGCTCGCCGTCGTCCTGCAGTCCCAGTGGGACACCAAGGCCGAGGCGGAGCATCGCTCCGTGGCCGTGGCCCAGACCTTCGCGCACTCTCCCGGCGTCGCGGCCGCGCTCCAGAGCCCGAACCCGAGCAAGATCCTCCAGCCGCTCACCGAGGCGGCGCGCAAGGCCGCCGGCGTCGACTTCATCGTGGTGATGGACACCAAGGGCATGCGCTACACCCATCCGCTGCCCAGCCTGATCGGCAAGCAGTTCGTCGGCACCATCGGGCCGTCGCTGGCGGGCAAGGTGTACACGGAGAGCGTGCACGGCCCGCTCGGGCAGGAGGTACAGGCCACGGTCCCGGTCGAGAACACCGGCGGCAAGGTGGTAGGTCTCGTCTCCGCCGGGCTGAAGGTCAAGAACGTGACCAACGCGGTGGACCGGCAACTGCCGATCATCCTGGGCACCGGGGCCGGGGCGCTCGCGGTGGCCACCGGCGGGACGGCGCTGGTGGCCAAGCGGCTGCGACGGCAGACCCACAGCCTGGCCCCGGACGAGATGGCCCGCATGTACGAGCACCACGACGCCGTGCTGCACTCCGTACGCGAAGGCGTGCTCATCGTCTCCGGCGACGGGCGGCTGCTGCTGGCGAACGACGAGGCCAGCCGACTGCTGGAGCTGCCCCCGGACGCCGAGGGCCGGCTCGTGTCGGAGGTGCCGGGCCTCGACCCCGAGATGACGGAGTTGCTCGCCTCGGGCCGCGAGGCCACCGACGAGGTGCACTTCACCGGAGAGCGGCTGCTGGCGGTCAACCAGCGGCCCACCGATCGTGACGGAGGCCCCAAGGGCACCGTGGCGACGCTGCGCGACTCCACCGAGCTGCAGGCGCTGACCGGCAGGGCCGAGGTCGCCCGGGAGCGGCTCAAGCTGCTGTACGACGCCGGCCTCGGGATCGGTACCACCCTGGACGTGCGGCGCACCGCCGACGAACTGGCCAAGGTCGCGGTCCCGCGCTTCGCCGACTTCGTCACCGTGGACCTGGCCGACGCCGTGCTGCGCGGCGAGGACCCGGCCAACACCGCCACCGACCTGCGGCGCACAGCCGTGTACGGGGTCAGGGACGATCATCCGCTCTACGAGGAGGGCCGGCTGATCGACTTCGTGCCGTCCACGCCCCAGGCGCGTGGCTACGGCACCGGCCACTCCGAGCTGGTGACCGACCTGTCGACCGCCACGGGCTGGCACGCCCAGGACCCCGAACGCACCAAGGCGATCATCGACTACGGGATCCGGTCCCTGATCGCCGCCCCGATCCAGGCCCGCGGTGTCGTACTGGGCATGGCCAACTTCTGGCGCTTCGCCCGGCACGAGCCCTTCGACGAGGAGGAGCTGTCGCTGGCGGAGGAGCTGGTGGCCCGTGCCGCGGTCAGCTTCGACAACGCCCGCCGCTACACCCGCGAACACGCCCTGGCGGTCACTCTCCAGCGCAGCCTGCTGCCTCGGGCCCTGCCCGAGCTGACCGCCCTCGAGGTCGGCTATCGCTACCTGCCCGCCCAGTCGGGCGTGAGCGGCGACTGGTTCGACGTGATCCCCCTGCCGGGCACCCGGGTCGCGCTGGCCGTCGGCGACGTGGTCGGCCACGGCCTGCACGCCGCGGCCACGATGGGGCGGCTGCGGACCGCGGTGCACAACTTCTCCTCGCTCGATCTGCCGCCCGACGAGCTGCTGAGCCATGTGGACGATCTGGTCGGCCGCATCGACCAGGACGAGGCCGGCACGGACAGCGCCGTGGGAGTCGTGGGCGCCACCTGCCTGTACGCGATCTACGATCCGGTCACGCGCCGCTGCGTCATGGCGCGCGCGGGGCATCTGGCGCCCGCGCTGGTGCACCCCGACGGGTCCGTCACCTTCCCCGACCTGCCGGCCGGGCCTCCGCTCGGCCTGGGCGGCATGCCGTTCGAGACCGCCGAGCTGGAGCTCGCGGAGGGCACCCAGCTCGTCCTGTACACCGACGGCCTCATCGAGGACCGCAAGCGTGACCTGGACGTGGGCATGCAACTGCTGGCCGACGCGCTGGCAGGTCATCCCGACCGATCGCCCGAGGACAGCTGCCAGGCCGTGCTGGACGAGCTGCTGCCCTGTCGGCCCAAGGACGACGTGGCCCTGCTCATCGCCCGCACCCGGGGCCTGCCGCGCGAGTGGGTCGCCGACTGGGGCGTACCGCGCGACCCGGCAGCCGTCGCGGTGATGCGCGACGCGGTGTCCGAGACGCTCGACGCGTGGGGCTTCGGCGAGTGCGGCTTCAGCGTGGAACTCGTCCTGAGCGAGCTCATCACCAACGCCATCCGCTACGGCTCCGACCCCATCCGGGTACGGCTGATCCGCGACCGGTCGCTGATCTGCGAGGTGGCCGACGGCAGCAGCACCTCGCCGCATCTGCGCTACGCGGCGACGATGGACGAGGGCGGCCGGGGCCTGTTCCTGGTGTCGCAGATCTCCGAGCGCTGGGGCACCCGCTACACCGCGCAGGGCAAGGTGATCTGGGCCGAACTGGCACTGCCGGAGGTCATCGAGGAGCCCGGCCGGAAGCCGCCCGGACCGGACGGGGATCGCCCGGACGAGGGGGAGGCCACCCCGCAGCCTCCGGCGTGAAGCCCGCCGGTCCTGGCTCCGGTCCTGGCCCCGGTTCTGCCCCTGGCGCGGTCCACGTCGCCGGCCTTGTCCCTGGTTCGGATTCGGCTCCGGGGCTCACCCTGGGTCACGGTAGGCGGCGAGGGCGGCGGTGTCGTCGTCGAGGCGCCCGCCGCTGTAGTCCAGCAGGTCCTTGTGGAGATGGTCGAGTAGTTCGCGAGGGCTGAGGGGGCCCCATGACCGGATACGGTCGGTGAGCGGGTAGAAGACTCCGTCGCGGTCCCGCGTCTCGGTCACGCCGTCGGTGTACAGCAGGAGTTGGTCGCCGGGGCGGAAACGCCGTACGTCCACGTGGTAGTCGTCCCCGACCAGCACGCCGAGGTTGAGGGGCGGCGAGGGATCGGACGAGTCCAGCTCGGTGACCCCGTCGCGGCCGATGAGCAGCGGCGGTGGATGGCCGCAGTTGACGATGCGGACCACGGGCTCGTGGTCGGGAATCTCGGCGAACACCGCGGTGACGAAGCGTTCGGCCACCTCGCTGCCCGGCAGCTGGGCGGCTCTGCGGGTCATGCTCCGCTCCACCCGGTGGGCCACCGCGACCAGATCGGGCTCGTCGTGCGCGGCCTCGCGGAAGGCGCCGAGCATCGTCGCCGCCGTCTCCACCGCGACCAGGCCCTTGCCGCGGACATCACCGATGAGCAGCCGGATCCCGTAGTTGCAGGGCACCGCCTCGTAGAGATCGCCACCGATGCGGGCCTCCGCCGCCGCGGACAGGTAGAGGGTCTCCACACAGACCTGGCCCAGACGACGGGGCACCGGGCTCAGCAGCACCTGCTGTGCGGTCTCGGCCACGGAACGCACGCTGGCGAGCGTGCGTTCCCGGCGGATCCGGTGGGCGGCGAGAATCGCGCCGAGGACGCCCACCAGGGCGGTGGAGACGTAGGTGAACACGTAGTAGCGGTCCCACAGATATCCGAGCGAACGGCCCGCGCAGCACGGAGTGCCGGCCAGGACACCTTCGAACACGACGGCGAAGACCGTGATGGCGGCGACCGCGACCGGGCCGTGGGCGTAGGCGGCGACCACGGGAAGGGCGATGAGCAGGAAGCTCACCGGCCACTGCACCGGGGTGACGGGTTCGACCGCCAGGATCACGCCGACGTAGAGGGCCGGCAGCCAGCGCACCCACAGAGGCGACCTCGTGGCCGGAGAGTCGGCCGGGCCGGCGGTGGCGCCGCCCGGGTCCCGACGAAGAACCCTGCGGGTCCCTTCACGCGGCCTGTACACAAGGACTCCTGGCGGTGCTGGATCACGACAACGGGCCTGATGTGATGCGGCTCGACAGCTCAACCCGACCATTGCTCCAACAGGGCATGTCAGGATCTTTGGGGCAATCCTACGACGGGGAGGTCCCCGGCACGCCGCGCGTCGGGTCGGGCAAACCGGTAGGTTGACGGGCGAGGACACTCTTCGGCCATGGTCGCGATGATCATCGGCCACGGGTACGCCGGCCACGGGTACGCCGGCCAAGGGTCGTCCACCTCGGGGACGCACACCATCCGTACCGGCTGACACCCGGAGGTACCGATGACTGGCAGCGACCCGACCCCCGACCGTGATCCGGCCGTCGGCCCCGGCGGCGGCGCCCTCGCCGGCCAGACGGTCGTGGTGATCGGCGCCAGTGCGGGGATGGGGCTGGAGACCGCCCGTCAGGTGCGGGCGCACGGCGGACAGCTGGTCCTGGTCGGCCGTGACCCCGAGCGGCTGCGGCAGGCGGCGGCCGAACTCCAGCCGCTGAGCACGGCGGCGTTCGACGCCTTCGAGACCGACAGCCTCGAACAGTTCTTCCGGGATCTGCCCGGTCCGGTCGACCACGTCATGGTCACCGCCGGCGGTCCCGCCTACATCCCGTTGGCGGACATGGACCTCGGCGAGGCCCGCCGCCAGTTCGGTGAGCGTCTCACCATGGCCCTGGCGGTCGCCTTGTTCAGCCGTGACAAGGTCAGGGCCGGGGGCACGCTGCTCTTCATCGGCGGCACCGGCGGCCGGCGCCCGGGTGTCGGCATGACCATCGTCTCCGCCGTCACCGCGGCGCTGCCCGCGCTCGTCGCCAACCTGGCACTCGAGATCGCACCGATCCGGGTGAACCTGATCGCCGCCGGATTCGTCGACACTCCCCTGTCGGCGTCACTCCTGGGTGACCAACTCGAAGCCCGGCGCGAGGAGTTGCGTACCAGTCTGCCCATCCGGCGGGTCGTCGGACCGGCCGACGTCGCCGCCCTCGCCGTACACATCATGTGCAACGACGCGCTCACCGGCGCGACCTACGACATCGACGGTGGCCAGCAGCTACTTCCGCGCTGACCGTCGGCGCGGGTCACCCGCAGTGCCCGCCGCGCGCGGTACGGCCCCGGCGGTCAGTGGCGCCGCAGGCCGCTGATGATGCGCTGGGCGAGGGACCGCGTCGCTCCGAAGCCGGTTTCGTGGTCCCAGACATGAGTGCACGACGGGCACTGGAGGTGCAGCAGGCTGCCGGTGTTGGCGAGCAGGTAGCGCCAGTGCTCCGAGCAGGTACGCCGCTGTTCACAGGTGTCGCACCCGTGACTGTCGTCGCACCTCGGGCAGGCCACCCAGGCGCGGCGTCCGACGTCCGCCTGTGGATCAAGAGGCAGCACGGCCGTCTCCTCTCCCGGGGAGGACACCCGCCGCGACCAGATCGTCGTAGATCTTCTGCTGTTCCTCGCTCAGACCGGAGAACAGCAGGTCGTGCGCCGCGTCCTCGTCGCGCAGCGCCGCCACGGGATCCCAGTCGGGACCGAGAGCGTCCAGCACGTGCGCGCGCCGCAGCATCTCGTGCGACGTCAGGTCCACGGAGAAGTCGACCAGGGCGTTGTCGTCCGACGAGCCGGCGGCGGGGCGGCTCGGCTCGGCGGCGGGGTCGCCCGGACCGTCGGGAAGGTGCGGAACATGTGGGGACATGTCGCCGAACTTAGGTAGCCCTTCGTGGCTGAGGCAAGAGCAGGTGGGAGACGTCACATCCGGTGCGGTCGGCCGATTCCCGCGACGCCGCCCCGCGGGCCCGTCGCAACCGTACGGGTGACAGGGCCGGAATCATGGGTGCCGGGGGAGCCGTCGCACCGAGGGGAGCCGTCGCACCGAGGGGAACCAGAAAACCGAGGGGAACCAGAAAGCCGAGGGGAACCAGGAAACCGATGGGAACCGAGGGGAACCGAGGGAAGGCGGCCGGGGCGTCATGAGCACATGGAAGGTACGGCCGGACGGCGGGCGCCCCGAGGGGCGCCGGTGCGCGCATCTGGACCGCGCCGACCCCGCGCCGCGGACCAGATCCGGCTGCCAGGAGTGCGAGGCCGACGGGGGTCACTGGACGCACCTGCTCCTGTGCCTCGACTGCGGTCACCTGGGCTGCTGCGACAGCTCTCCCGGGCGGCACGCGACCGCGCACTACGAGGCGACCGGGCACCCGGTCGCCCGGTCCGCCGAGCGACGGGCGGACTGGGCCTGGTGTTACGTCGACGAGGTCTACCTGCGACCGGCGGGCGATCCCGACCCCGACCCTGGCCGCGACTCCGCGCGATGTGAGTGACCGGACCGGCCTGAGCGGCCGGGCCGACGTGACCGACCGGGCCGAGATGGTGATCGGCCGACGTGAGCGCACGGACCGGCGTGAGCGCACGGACCGGCGTGAGCGACCGAGGGGCCGGCGTGAGCGACCGAGGCGACCGGACTGCGGAGCGGCAGACTTTGGACTTGCGGGTCCATTTTTTCGCGGTCACCATCGGGCTCATCAGCCCCTCCTGCGGAAACGGAAGAAGTTCGCGTCATGAGCAACCGTCTACAGCACAAGACCGCGCTGGTCACAGGCGCCACCAGCAACATCGGCCGCGCGATCGCCCTCGCCTTCGCCGCCGAAGGCGCCCACGTCGCGGTGTCCGGTCGCAATCGGGAGCGTGGCGAGGAGGTCATCGCCGAGATCCGCGCCGCGGGCGGCAAGGCGGACTTCCTGCCCTCGGATCTCGACGGCAGCGCGGCCGCCTCCCGCGCCCTCGCCGAGGAAGCCACCCGAGTCCTGGGCGGCCGCATCGACGTCCTGGTCAACAACGCCGGCATCTACCCGAGCCCGGCCACGCCCGACACGGACGAAGAGACGTTCGACCGGATCTACGCGGTCAACGTCAAGGCACCGTTCTTCCTGACCGCCGCCGTGGCCCCCGCGATGATCGTGGCGGGCGGTGGCGCGGTGATCAACCTGGGCTCGTGGATCGCCCGGCTCGGTGTCCCGATCGGGGCCGTCTACGCGTCCTCCAAGGGGGCGATGGAAGCGCTCACCCGCGCCTGGGCGGCCGAGTTCGGCCCCCAGGGTGTCCGCGTCAACGCCATTTCTCCCGGGGTGGTCCGCATGTCGTCTCCCGGCGAGACCGGGGCCCGGCCCGGTGACGTCATGATGAAGGGCACCCCGGCCGGCCGCTTCGGGAATCCGGACTCGGTCGCCCGGGCGGCGGTCTACCTCGCCTCCGACGAGGCGAGTTTCGTGCACGGAACGGTCCTGGACGTCGACGGCGGCCGCACCGGCGTCGCCGTCGTCGCCTCGGCTGCCTGAGGCCCCCAGGCCCCGGCCCCGGTGTGACGCCGGGACCGGGCCGGGCGTGAGCCGGGATCGGGCCGGGCGTGAGCCGGGATCGGGCCGGGCGTGAGCCGGGATCGGGCCGGGCGTGAGCCGGGATCGGGCCGGGCGTGAGCCGGGATCGGGCCG
>NZ_JBHWCC010000015.1:0-66987 GCF_042735715.1 Streptomyces sp. NPDC059582 | reverse complement strand
CGGGCGTGAGCCGGCCGAAGGCGGCCTCTTCGACGCCGCTCCGGTGCCCGGCGGCGTGGCCGCCACGTGGTCGACTGGCGTTCGCATCCGCCTCGGCCCCGTGAGTCAGTCGACGGCGCGGCCGAGGGAATCGCGGCTGTGCCAGGTGACGGTGTCGAGGTGACTCTCCCGGGCGAAGGACCCGGAGCCGGTACGAGACACGAGTCCGCTCAGACCCCGAGTCCGGTGGGTCAGTGCCCGGAGGCTCAGTGCACGGAGAATCCGCCGTCGACGAAGATCGCCTGTCCGGTGACATAGCCGGAGGCTCGGCCGGCCAGGAACACCGCCGCCCCGGCGAAGTCCTCGGGCAGGCCGTTGCGCCCGACCATCGTGCGCGCGGCCAGCGCCGCCACCCGCTCCGGGTCGGACGACAACCGCGCGTTGAGCGGAGTCATGACGAAACCGGGCACCAGCGTGTTGCAGGTGACGCCGTACGGCGACCACGCCTCCGCCTGTGAGCGGGCCAGTGACTCCAACGCCCCCTTGGAGACCCCGTAGGCGCCGCTCTGGACGAACGCCCGGTGCGCCTGCTGGGAGGTGATGTGGATGATCCGCCCGAAACCGCGCTCGGCCATGCCGGGCCCGAAGCGCCGGCCCAGCAGATAGGGCGCCTCCAGGTTCACCGCCATCGTGGCGTCCCACACGTCCTCGCCCAGCTCGCCCATCGGCGGCCGCAGGTTGATCCCGGCACTGTTGACGAGAATGTCCGGCTCGCCGAACACCGCCGCCGCCTGGTCCGCCGCCACGCGCACCCCGTCACGGCTGCTCAGGTCGGCGCTCACCCAGGCCGCCCGGCACCCGTCGGCCGTCAACTCATCGACCGTTGCGGTCAGTTCCGACTCCTTGCGCGCCACGATCACCACACTCGCCCCGGCTCGGGCGAGGGCCCCGGCGATGGCCCGGCCGATGCCGGAGCTACCGCCCGTCACCACGGCGACCCGGCCGTCCAGCGAGAACAGTTCGGAGAGGTAACTGTGCGAGATCATGTCCGCACCCTAGACGCCGAGCGGCAAACGGTGAATCCGCATCCCGCGACGACCCGGTCCTGCGACACTCGGACCGTGCGCGTGGGACCAGGCGCGGCGACCTCTCCTCTCCCGCGGTCACTGAGCGGTGCACCATCGACTCCACCTTCCGAGCTTCCGATCCTCCGAACCCTCGAACGGACGGGCATGAAGTCAATGAGACGAGCCGCGCGCGACCGCAGGCTCGGGTTGGTGATGGGCGCTCCTGTGGCGTTGATCGCCGCGTGCGTTCTCGTCTACCTGGTCATGGCGTTCGGCCCCGACCACCGGGCCGACGCGGGGCCGGGGCCTGCCGCCAACCAGCCCGTCGCCGGCACCGGGGCGATGTCGCCGACCGCGTCGAGGCCGGCGCCCGCACGGGAGTCCCCGGCCACCACGTCACCCCCGGCCACCACACCGTCCCCGACCGGGGCGGCGGCCCCGGCCACCGCGGCGGCGCGGCCCTCGGCCACGGACACCGCGCGGACGGCGTCCGCCGTGGCACCGCTGGCGGGACGGATCAGGCCTGGCGTCACCTACCGGGGAGTCGCCACCTCCTACGACGCAGGGACCGGTGACGGCGCCTGCCTGTACGGCCCGGCGGACGACCTCATGGTCGCGGCGATGAACACCGCCGACTACGAGTCGGCCCAAGCGTGTGGAGCGTACGTGCTCGTCCGCGCCGGCGGCGGCGCCTCGGTCACGGTCCGGGTCGTCAACGAATGCCCGTCGCCCTGCGTACCCGGGCAACTCGACCTCAGCGCACAGGCGTTCGCGAAGCTCGCCGACCCCTCGCTCGGCCGGGTCCCGATCACCTGGGAGCTGCTCAGTCCCAGCACCTCCGGGACCGTCTCGATCCGGTACAAGACCGGTTCCAGCCGCTGGTGGTGCGGCATCCAGGCGCTCGGCCACCGCAATCCGGTGGCGCGGCTGGAGGTCCGTACCACCAGCGGCTGGCGGCAGTTGGCCCGTACCAGCTACAACTACTTCATCTCCGCCGACGGCGCCGGGTGCGGCGACGCGATCAGGATCACCGACATCTACGGCGAACAACTGACCGTCGACGGGGTCGCGCTGCGGCCGGACGTCGTGCAACCGACCCGGATCCAGTTCGCCCGGCACTGACCTCGGCCGCGGTCGGTCCGGGCGGGGCCGTTCCCCCTACTCCTGGTACTCGGTGAGGTCGATCCCGTACACCTGCAGGTCGTGGCCGTGCACGGGATGCTCCACGGTGCCCTCCGACTGCATCCCGAGCTTCTCGAGCACGTTCGTGGAGGCCGTGTCGCCGGTCCGGCACACGGCGACGACCTGGTCGATACCGCGGTCCTGGAGCGCGAACTCCAGTGCGGCGTGGGCGGCTTCGGACGCGTAGCCCTGTCCCCAGAACGCGCGCCCGAGCCGCCAGCGGATCGCCACCTGGCCGGCGATCTCGGCCGGGACCTCCGCCGCGTACAGGCCGACCGCCCCGATCAGTTCCCCGGAGCCGAGGAGCTCGACCGCGAAGATCCCGAACCCCTCCTCGTCCCACTCCTCCTCCCACGCCTCGATGTCCTCGGCGCTCTGTTCCAAGGAGCGGGGCGAGCCGTCGCCGATCCACTGCATCACCGACGGATCGGCTTGGATCTCGGACAGGGGGACAAGGTCGTCGTCCAGCCATCGGCGCAGGAGAAGACGGGGGGTGTGGATCTCGGTCATGGCCCCATCCTGCCGATGCCGGTGCTGTAACGCGAATACGGGGCCCTGGTGACGCGGGTTTCGGCGGAGGTGACCGCGCCGGGGTCTACCGGGGGTGGACCGAGGCGACTCGGAACAGGCGCGGCTGGACGTCCGTGGCGATCTTCGCCGCCTGCTCCATGTGGACGCGGGCCTCGGGGTTGTCGAGCATCGCGCGGTAGTGCTCCTCCGACTCCCACTGGGCGTAGTTGAGGACACGCTCGCCGTCCTGGGAGGCGTGGAAGTTGGCGCAGACGAAGCCGGGCTGGTGCCGCATCGTCTCCTCCGTGGCCCGCGTGAGGAGCTCGATCAGTTCGGTCTGGCGGTCGGGGGAGACGGTGAAGATGTTGATGAGGGTCGCCACCGGGCGGGTCATGTCGATGCATGCGGTAAGTGCCATGGTCAAATTTCTCCCCTTACGAGGATGCCGTATCGCCCACGGGAGCCGCTTTCCCCCGATCGGAGGCAGCCCCTGAGCCCCCTCGGCGTACCTCCCGACCGCCGCCCGGAACGCCAGGCGCGACGCCGGCTGCCCTCGCCCCGTCGCGGTGCACGGAGGAGCATGGGAGAGGAACGACCGAAGGAGAGCCGCCATGAAATCCGGAGCCTCGGATTACGAGCCCTGGCTGTACTCCCACACGCCCTCCCAGGCCGAGGGCGAGCGGGACGAACCTGCCGCACGCGCCGCCATGCACCCGGACGTCCCCAGGACCGAGCCGTCCCAGGCGGAGGGCGAGCGGGTGGACGAGAACAAGACGGCTTGACCGCCCGCGGACATCTTCAAAGAGCTTTGTGGGCCGTCGCCCATGGGCGGGCGCACCATGCCCATGAAGACGTCGACCATGCCCATGAAGACATCGACCATGCCCATGAAGACGTCGACCCGGTCCTGGGTCTCCACGACGAAGCCGGGCGCTCGTGGAGCCGGCGGGCGGCGATGCCCCGCAGCACGTTCAGGCCCATGGCCGTGCCCTGTGTGTCGGTCCGCGCCGGCAGGGTCCGCAGGACAGCGGAACACTGCTGTGGCCTGTGTCGTGGAAGTCGGACCTGCTGCGCGGTTGCTGTCGCGACTACTGGCGGCCGCGGAACCGCTGATGCGGGCACCCTGGGCCGAATCTAGACTGGCGAAGGTGTGGAAAGCCCCCGAATAAGGGAGATGTGCACCATGGCTAAGCGAGGGAACAAGCGACGCGCCCGTAAGAAGAAGAAGGCGAATCACGGCAAGCGTCCCAACGCCTGAGCCGACCTGAGCACACGGCCGAGGACCTCTGTCTTCGCCACTCGGATTGGAATCAAGGACTGGGCTCCCGCGGAGTTGCGGGAACGAACAATGAGCCGGCCCCGAAGCCCGACGAGAACGGGGCCGGCTCTTCAGGGCCGGGCGGCCTTCCATAGCCGAGCAGGGGCCGCCCGAACCTGCGCACACGGCTCCGGAGGCCCAGGTGGGACGGAGAGTCCCTTAGAGTCCCTGAGGGCTCTGACCTGCGGGGGAGTGGCATCAGAAAGACAGCCTCGACCAAGATCATGACACCCCTATTACGGGGGCTCGTCCGATGCGGCCGGCCCCCTCGTCCTTCGGTCGTCCGTTGAAGCCTTTTGAGGAGACCTCTGTCGACAGCTGGCACTTCGTGCTCGGCGGGTGGTTTCTACCGATCCGGTCAACCCGGGACCGAGCAGTCCAGGAGCCGCCCGTCCAGCGTCCCCACGACCAGCCGCTGTTGCTCCGCCCGGTACGCGGCGGACACCGGCGTGACCGGGTGGCCGTGCGCGCGCAGGGTGTGCCGGGCTCGCACCTCGCCCGTCGCCGTGTCCAGGGTCTCCACCTCACCGGTGAGATACACGACGTACACCCTCCGCTCGTCGCCGTCGAGATCGGCGAGCGGCTTGTCGGTGCCATACACCCAGCGTGCCTCTCCGTCCGGCAGCCGACGGCTCACGACGTACGTGCCCTCGCGGGCTTCCCCGTAGGTGGCGCTCCGTTCGTACGACCGGCCCGCGTGGACGAGGGTGTCGGTCAGCTCGACGGCGGGGCCGTACCAGGGCTGGAGCGCGGACGCCGGGTCCCAGCGCAAGGGGAAGAGGGCGCGCAGAGTGGCTGGGCCGTGGGCGCCGGGAGGATCGATCGCGTGGATCCACGGCGCGTCGTCGTCCGGGCCGGGGCCGTCCACATACAACAGACGGGCGCTGTGCCTGACGCGCAGCGCCGGGGAGTTGGAGCGGCTGGGGGCGAGGTCGAGGCGTGCCGCCTCCTGGTGCGTGGGGGCGAGCAGCAGCGCGGCGTGTGCGTCGCGCCCTTGCGGGCGTAGGGCGAGCCAGCCTTCGTCCCCGGCGCACAGTGCGGGGGCCGAAGGCACGTCCACGCAGTCCATCGCACCGCCGTCCGCCGTCGATATCCGCCGCACAGTGGTCGCGCGGTCTACTCGGCGACCTGTCACCTCGTCGCGCCGGTGGCCCCGGTACGTCACCCACGCCGACTCGTCATCAGCAGCCGTCTCGACCCGGACGCTCCCCTCCCCGTCCGCGGGAAGAGCCCACCGCAGCGCGCCCGACGGATCCCAGCATTCGAGGTCCGTGTGCCGGCCGGTGGCGAGCACCCGGCCGTCGGCCAGCACCGCCAGGTCCCGCACCTCCGCCCGCCGCCGCCACCGGCCCTCCGTCAGCCGCGCGAGGGTGTCCTCCACACGCGGGTCGTAAAGGAGCCCGCTCTCGACCATCGGATGGCGTGTGTCGTCCGGGTCGACCAGACCGGCCGGAGCGGACAGCCAGTCGTCCACCGCGACGGCCAGCTCGAAGCCCTTGCCGAAGCCGCCGTCCTTGTCCTCGGGGGAGAGCAGCATCGCGAGCCGGCCGTCCTCCAGCCAGCGCAGGTGGCGCACTTGGCGGCTCTTGCTCAGCAGGTTCGTCACGCGCCCGGTCTCCAGGTGCAGCAGGAGCAGCTTTCCCTGAAAGTCCCACGAGCCGTCGTAGCGGCCGGTGCCGACGGCGACGAGCGGCAGCTCGGGGTGAGGCTCGATGGCACATACGGGGTGGCGGGAGGCAATGACGTGGCGCGGACGGAGGGTGTCGGCCTCGTACACGCCGATCCGGTGGCCGAGCCACTGGCCCGCACCGCGCCACATGACGTGCCCGAGGTCACCGGCCGCGATGACGCAGCCGTGACGCTCGCCGGTCACCGCCCACACGGGCCGCCCGATCTCGGCGAAGGGCTGGTCCCCGAGTATCCGGCGGACGGTCAGCTCATCCGACACGACAATCTCCCCCCCCAGGTGGCGCACAGTTTGCCAGGTACGGCGCTTTCCTGCGGTCTCCCGAGGGAATCGACTCATCCATGTACATGATCGGGAACGGATCCACGAGGCACGCGTACCGAGGCGAGCGGCCACCACCACGGGATGACGGCGGAGGACTTCTCCTCGGCCGCGCCGGGCCACGACATCGTGCGGCCGGCTCGTACGGACGTCCAGGTGCGGGGCTTCGACGGCTCGGTCGTGGACGGCGGCAGCCCCGGGTCCCCGTCGTGCCCGCCGACCACCGTCGCGGCCGCCGCGCCCGCCGGGCGGATGGTTGAGCACAAGGACGTGAGCGTCGGCAGCGACTGGCTTGGCGCGCCACGCACCGCCTGGTCTTCGTCGACCGCCAACGAAGGGCGGCCGGGACGCTCCAGCGGGCGCTGTCCAACCTCGTCGAGAACGCCACCAGGTTCGACCGTCCAGGGCCCGGTCGAGATCTCCGTCACCCCCCACACACCCGGGGTCGTCCGCGTCGAGGTCCCGTTCGCCTTCGGGCGGGAAGGGGCGGTTCGGTGATCGGGTTCACGGTGGGCGGAGAGGTTGTGACGGCCGGGCCTCGCAGGAGACCCGGCCGACTTTCGCGTGCCGGACCCGCTACGGCTCGAGGTTCTGCCTCCGCTTCACGGGGTCCGTGCTGGTCGAACCCTTGAGCTGGAAGGACTGCTTGTATGAGTCTTCGCCCTCGCAGGTCACGGTGGCCTTCGCCGTCACCGTGGCGTTCTTGGCGATCTTCTTGAACGTGACGGAGTACGAGTTGCTGTTCCCGGCAAGCGAATTGTCGGCCATCGTTTCGGTGCCTGCCTTTATCTTCACCGTGTCGGGGGAAGTCTCGTCGTCGCAGTCTTGGACTGTTCCGGTGAGTGTGACTTTGCCGATGGTGACGGCCTGTGCCTGACCAGCGGTTACGAACGTGGCAGCCCCTCCTGTCAGCGGCAGCAGCGCTGCGACGGTGAGAATTGCGAGACGATTGCGCATGACTTCTCCCAGCTGATTCCCGCTTTATGTCCGGTCCCCTCCAAAGGTCATGCTTGAGTCTGTGTGGGTCAAGGGTGACAATTGCCCACGCTCGGCGGGGCAGAACTACCCACGGTGGGCCCTATTGCAGGTCGATGAGCCCGTGTTCCACTGCGATCCGGGTCAGGTCGGGACGGCGTCGGGATCCCGCTTTCCCGCCGATTCGGTCGAGATGCGACTGGACGGTGTGTTTGCTGATACCCAATTCGGCGGCGATTTCGTGGTCCGTTGAGCCATTGGCGAGAAGGCGCAGGATTTCCTGTTCCCGGCCAGTGAAATGGGGGGATTTTCTCACCAAATGGCTGGCGGGCGCGGACACGTAACTGCGGCCCGATCCCACTGTGCGAATCGCCGTCAACACTTCGTGCGCCTCCGCCTGTCGGCACAGATAGCCGCTGGCTCCCGCCTGGATCACCTGGACGGCGTCGATCTGCGGGGAGGACGACACGACGAGGACGGCATGTCCCCGCCTGTGCAGCTTCGTCACGGCCGCCGTGAGTTTTGGTGCGGGCTGCTGGAGGTCGATCAGAACCACCTCCACGCCGCGCAGGCTGCCGTCCGCGATCTCCATGGACGGCGCGGCCGCGACCAGGTCGAGGTCCGGTGCGCTGCCGATCAGCTGGGAGACGCCGTGCCGGAAGACGGGGCAGTCCCCGATGACCGCGATCCGCACGAGTTCGGTGCTCACCGGCGACCGAGGCCTAGCGGGGCGCGCAGCGGGCGACTGTCCTCCGACTCGGTCAGCATCGTGGCCGCCACCTCGGCGCAAGCGCTCATTGGACCTCTCCGTCTCTCGTGTCTTCCGTCTCCCGAGTTGGACATGCCCTGTTGCTCAGCCTCGCCGACGTGGGCGGCTCCGGCGCGGCGGACTGGCCCGTCCGGGGTCAGGCCCGTAAGGAGCGAACCACGAGGTCAGGAGGCGGTTGATCTCCGCGGGGCGTTCTTGCTGGAGCCAGTGGCCGCAGCTGTCGAGGATGTGGGAGGCGCTGAGGCCGGGCAAGGTGGTGGGGCGCGCCTTGATCGCGTCGGCCAGCCAGGTGGTGGAGGCGTCCTGGCCGCCGCCGACGTACAGCGACGGCTGGGTGTCGTGAACAAGGGACCTGCCCGGTACGGTCCGCCGGACAGGCCCGAGCGGGCGTATGGCATGTCACGGTCGACTGGTCTGCGCCTGGCTGTGCCGACGGCACTCGCTTCAGGAGTTCGATCCTGCGGCCCTCGGATCGCCCTCGCCGTGCTGTCGGTGGAGCATGGCGGTTCACTCAAGGACGCCTGTATCCAACGTCGTTGATGGCAACTGGTGATGTCAGGGTGGATGGGCCGATGGAGCGCGTTGAGGCTGAGCTGTTCACAGGTGGCGGCAACGACGCCGTGGTTCGCATGCCGGGTAGACGGTTCCCAGGGATCGTGGTGCAGGGAGACTCCCTTTACATCCTCCGCGGTGACGTGGCCGAGGTGGCGGAGGCGTGCGAGCGAGGCGACCTGGATGAAGCTCGGGAGTCTGCCGGCCTCCTTCTGGCGAACCTGGATGCTCTGCTGGCACGGTACGAGGCAGCGTTGGGCGAGCACGAGATTCCGCGGCCGTACTGAGTCGGCGGGCGCTATCAGTTCGGGAAGCTGGGAGCATTCGCGGCCGGCCTGAGCACTGACCTGGACGAACGGCTGTGATGCAGCCTCGTCGGGCCCGGTTGCTTGCACCGTGGTTCCTCCTCCTCCAGGACCTTGCGGGCGACGCCGGTCTCGCGAAGGTCTCGGCAACACTGGTACACGCGCCCGACGAAGTGGCTCCCGTACGCGTTCATGTCGTCGCCGGTACCGGCCGCCGGATCAGGTACACGGCCGCGGCCGAGATCAGTACGGCCATGCACGCGATGAAGACCAGGCCCGCGCCCTCGAGGCCGATCGGTCCGGTCAGTACCCCCACCCCGATCACCGGCACGGAGATGCCCGCGTACGCGACCACGAACAGCGTCGAGATCACGGCCGCGCGCCGGTCCGCGGGTGACGCGTGGGCCACGGCGGACATCGCCCCGCGGAACGCCAGTCCCTGTCCGCTCCCGCCGACCAGCGCGCTCAGCACCACCAGTGGCAGCAGGTCCCACCACAGGGCGCCCGCGAGCAGTGCCAGCCCGGTGAGGAGTGCGGCGCAGCCCAGGGGCAGCGACCGCTCCACGCCGACCCGGCCGACGGCCAGTTGCCCCCCGGTCGAGGCGAAGAAGGCCAGCGCGACGACCAGCCCGGTCAGGGCGTCGTTGTGCACGTCCAGGGACTCCGAGAGGAACGCCGGGCTGACCGAGGTGAACACCCCGAACAGCGCGAACCCCACGAACGAGGCGATCGCCGCCGGTGCGAACACGGACCGCACCTGCGCGGGCAGGCCGGGCCGTCGCGGCCGTACGGCGCTCGGCGACCGCCGCTCCCGCACGGTCTCCGGCAGCCACCGCAGAACGGCGGCCGAGCAGGCCACCAGGACCAGGTGCACGACGAACGGCAGGTACAGCGGCCAGGGGGCGTACTGGGCGAGCACCCCGGCGAGCAGCGGACCACAGCCCAGTCCACCCATGTTGGCGGCCGTCGCCACGAACGTGGCGCGTGCGGCGCCGCCGCGCGGTGCCAGCTCCATGACGTACGCCGTGGCCGCTCCGGTGAACAGACCGGCCGACAGCCCCGACAGCAGCCGCCCCGCGTAGAGCCAGCCGAGGCCGGTGGCACACAGGAAGGAGACGGCGCTCGACGCCGCGAAGCCCAGGCCCCACAGCAGCACCGGACGCCTGCCCATGACGTCCGAGGCATTGCCCGCCAGCAGCAGGACGCCGATGACCCCGAACGCGTACACCGCGTACACGATGGTGACCGTCAGCTCGGAGAAACCGAACTTGTCCTGGTAGCGGCCGTAGAGGGGGGTCGGCAGGGTGGTGCCGGCCATGCACACGGCGAACACCGCCCCGCCGAGCAGACACGGGCGCCACGCGCGGCGTTCATCGTCCATGCGGCCGACGCTAACCCCGCACCGCGACCCGGGTCGGGTCCGGCGTGCCGCCGGTGGGAGAGGGGGCGGGGAAGATCGACCGAACAGCAGCATCCGGCGCGGGCAGTCCGAGGACGGTGTGCCGGAAGCCGCCGTCGATCTCGGCACGGCAGGGGTCCGGGACCACGTCGACCGCGGTGGCCGACGGGCGGAACGGCTCACGACGCTTTCCGGACGCCGCCCGGCCCGGCCCGGTCCGGCCCCGCTCAGGACGTCCGGGCGGATCGGGCCCCCGTGCCCTCCGCTCCCTGTCTCCCCTCGCGCCCTCCGTTCCCCGTCTCCCATGTCCCGTACCAGTGGCACTCGTCCAGGTCCGCGGTCGGCGCGTGCCGGTCCGACTCACGTCTCAGTGCCCACCCGCATGCCGATCACCTTCCTGGTCGGGATGTGCCTTCCAGACCTGAGACGAGACAGGCCGGCCGTTTGTGACATGGGAGCCCGGCCGGTGCGGGGCGTCGGTGAGGGTTCGTATGTGGTTGTGGTTGTGCTTGCGGTTGCGGCCGTACGCGCTCGGGCCGTCGGCGTTCAGCCGGACTTGCGCGCCACGCCGCCGTAGAAGCCGATCTCTTCGGATCCGGCCGGCGGCGGGCCGTCAGGGCGCCAGAACGGGACCTGCGCCAGGCCGGGTTCGACCAGCTCGAAGCCGTCGAAGAACCGCTCGACCTCGGCGCGGGAACGCAGGTTCAACGTGGCGGTGGCCCTGTTGTAGACGGCCTGGGCCGCGCTGCGGTCGGCGAAGTCGCTCGTGGCGTGCGAGAGCACCAGGAAGCTGCCGGCCGGGAGCGCCTCGCGCAGGGTGGCGACGATCTGCCCGGGATTCTCCGCGTCGGTGAGGAAGTGGACGACGGCGACGAGGAGCAGGGCGACCGGCTCGTCGAAGTCGATGACGCGGCGCACATCGGGGTGGTCCACGACGGCCCGCGGATCGCGCAGGTCGGCGAGCACGATGCTGGTCGTGCCGGAGCGGCTGAGCAGCGCGTCGGCGTGGGCCTTCACGATCGGGTCGTTGTCGACGTACGCGACGCGCACGTTCGGCGCCAGCTCCTGGGCGATCTCGTGCACGTTCGGCGAGGTGGGCAGCCCGGTGCCGACGTCGAGGATCTGCCGGACGCCTCTGCCGACGACATGGCGGACGGCGCGCCGCAGGAAGGCGCGGTTGGCCCGCAGGCCGATGCGGACCTCGGGTGCCGCGGCCGCGAGCGCCTCGCCGGCCCGCGCGTCCACCTCGTAGTTGTCCTCGCCGCCCAGCAGGTAGTCGTAGATCCGCGCGGGGTGCGGCCTGCTGGTGTCGATCTCCTCGGCACGGAAGCCGCCCTGTGTCACCCTGTGCTCCTCTCGGCAACCGCCACGGCGCCGCCCCCGCGAGCGGCCTCCGACAGTTTCGCACATCAACTTCCTTGTGCAGGGCCGCAGTTCACACCAGCGCTCCGGATGCGCCCCCGGCGCACCTTTCGTGACGCAACCAACCCACCGTCACATAACGTCATTTCCCATGACGGATGGTTCAGTCTGTTCAACGGGGAGCACAGGTGCTGCGGATCCACTTCACGAGCGAGGACATCGGACGTATCCGGATCGCGGCCGGCCCGGTACCGGCCTGGGAGATGTTGCTGAGCCTGCACGCTCTGCACGGGCGGGCAGACCACGGCGTCTTCGGGATATGGCGGACCAGAACGCTGGGCCTGCTCGCCCCGTCCGCGCGCCTGTTGCTGCGGCTGGCGCCCGCGAGAGGCTACTCCCCGGACTTCCTCACACCCACGGTGGACAACGATGTCGAGTCGGCCGTGGAGGCCGTGCAGAGCACGGCTCGGACCCGGCTGCGCGCCGACCTGGCACTCCTGGCCGGACGCAGCGCCGCGGCAGCCTCCCTGCTGCGGCCACTGGCCGAGGGCGAGGCCGAGGCGTTACGGCACTTAGGCAGCGCGATGCGCCTCTACCACCAACGCGCCCTGGCTCCCGCCTGGGAGCGTATCCACGCCGTGGTCGCGGCCGAACGGGCGGCCCGCGCGGCCGACCTGATGGCAGGAGGCGTGGAACGCATGCTGGGCAGCCTGCACCCGCAGATCCGCTGGGAGTCGCCGGTCCTCACGGTCGCCTATCCCGTCCGCAAGGAACTGCATCTGGGCGGGCGGGGACTGGTGCTGATCCCGTCCTACTTCTGCTGGGCCCGTCCCATCGCCCTGCGCGACGAGCGACTCGACCCGGTTCTGGTGTATCCCGCCAACCGCGGCCTCCAGCGGCTGGTGGAGCCCGCGGACCGGTCCGGTGCCGGGTGCCTGGCCCGACTGCTCGGGGCCACGCGTGCGGCCGTCCTGGAGGAGATCGCGGCGGCCGAGGGCATCACGGGCGCGGACCTCGTCCGGCGGCTGCGCATCTCACCCGCCTCGGTGAGCGAGCACGCCACCGTCCTGCGGCAGGCCGGCCTGGTCTTCAGCCACCGGACCGCGAACACGGTCTGGCACCTGCCGACTCCGCTCGGCCGGGCGGTCCTCGACGGCACGGCCACGTCCGACCTGCCTCGCCTCGCGCAGTTCCACCCGACCGACCGCGTCCCCGACACCGTCGAGGTCCGCAAGAATTCCGCCCTGTCACACCTTTCACCCGCGACAGGCCGGTCTTTCGGCTGAGCCCGAACCGTCATGCGGCAGCGGAGTGACTGGTGCAGGCTGATCGGCGAACCCGACCGATGGCACTGACCCCGACCGACCGTGCTGACCGCCCTGGCTGCGTCTGACCGCCTGACCGCCTGACCGTCCGACCGCGTGACCGACTCGCCGCACGGGCCGCGACCGACCGGCTCACCGACCGGGCTCCGACGCACGAGCCACACGTCGGCGCGCCCCGCACCCTTGCGACACGACCGCTGATCCCCCTTCACCAGCGCGATTGACCGACGCGCTGGACCGGCTGCGCGTGTCCCGCGCAGGCTCCGGCCGCGAAAGAGGCTTCATGCTCCGCGTTCACTTCACCCCCCACGATCTGCTGAACGTCCGCATCGCGCAACGCCCCGACCCGCTGTGGGAACTCATCTGCAGCGTGTGCCGACTGCAAACAGGAATAGGGCCACTGGAATTCGGCAGCTGGCGGAAAGCCGCCCGCCAACGCATTCAGCGGGATGCCGATCTGGACCGCGCCGTGCGCCCGCTCACCACACTGATCCCGCCCACCGGCTACATCCCCGACTTCCTCACTCCGTCCGTCACGGCACCCGAACTGGCCGCCGGACTCGACGCGGTGCGCGCCACCGAGCGCCCGCGCGTGGTGACCGAGCTGAGCCGCCTGGCCGACTCCCGCAGACTGCCGGCCTGGACGACGACCCTGGGCCGCCCCGGATGCGCCGGACTCGCCGAGGTGACGCGGGCACTGGCCGTATATTTCCGGGCACTGGTGGAACCGCACTGGCCCGTGGTGCGGGCGCTGGTGGCCGGCGACGTCGGCCAGCGCACCCAGGCGCTCCTGGACGGCGGCACACAGGCCTTGCTGGACGGGCTCAGCCCCTGGGCCCGCTGGAACGCCCCGGTCCTCGAAGTGGACTATCCCGTCGATCGCGACCTTCACCTCGACGGACGGGGCCTGTTGCTGGTCCCCTCGTTCTTCTGCTGGAACCGTCCGACCGCCCTCGCGAACCCGGAGCTGACTCCCGTGCTGGTGTACCCGGTGCCCAAGGGTCCCCGGCATGTCCCGCAGCACGCCCTCGTACGACTGTTGGGCCGGACCCGGGCCGAAGTGCTGGGCGAGGTCGCCAAGCGGGACGCCCGTACCACCAGCGAGGTCGCCGGTGCGCTGGGGATCGCCCTGCCGAGCGTCAGCTACCAGCTCGGGGTGCTGCGCAACGGGGGTCTCGTCGCCAGCCGCCGCGAGGGCAAGTTCGTCCTGCACTCCGCGACACCGCTGGGCCACGGCCTGTTGAAGTCCGGACCGCCGTGATCACTCCCAGCGGCGGGCGTTGGAGTCGTCGAGGTTGCCCGGGGGATGCGGGATGACGCAGAACAGCAGCCCCGCGGGATCGCGCATGACCCACCAGGAGTGGACCTTGCGTACCCGCGCGGCCCCCAGCCGTTCCAGGCGGGCCACCTCCGCCTCCAGGTCGTCGGTGTGGATGTCCAGATGGACGCGAGGACCGTCCCCGCCCTCGTCCAGGCGCTGGATGTACAGCCACATACGGGGGCTGTGCAGCGACGCGCTCGTGTACTCGGGGGAGCCGGGCACCACGGCCGTGGGCGCGCCGGTGGCGGCTCCCCAGAAATCCACGGTGCGTTCGTGGTCGGTCTCGGGTACGTCGATGACCACCTTGCAGATCCTGCTGTGATGAGCCATGTCTCGAAGGGTCTTCCCGTGCGGATGATCGGGCGGCGGTGATCGGTCGGGGGCGATCGGGCGGCGGTGATCGGTCGCGGGGCGATCGGGCGTCGGTGATCGGTCGGCCGGACAGGTCCTAGGTGAGCTGATTGAGCAGGTGTTCGGACTGGAGGCGCAGGGTCCCTGCCACGACGTCCCCGCTCGTCAGGCGTTCCAGCAGGGCCAGGGTCGCCCTGCGCAGCGTCTCCTCCGCCTCGGCCCGCGCGTCGGCGGACATGTGGGCATGGAAGGCGGGCACCGGCTGGTGTCCGAGGGCACGGCTCTTCGCGGTCTGCGTCAGGAACGGCAGCACCGCCGACTGGAGTGACACCGCGGGACAGACCAGGGAGAGACTGAGGGACTCCGCCTCGGACACACCGGAGTGCAGCCAGAAGATCGGGATGTAGAGCAGGTCTCCCGGGCTGACCCGGAAGCGCAGCACATCGGTGTCCGGGAGGCCGTGGCCGCCGACACCGGGCACGTTCATCATGCGCCGAGCCCGGGTTTCCGGGCGGATGTGGTGCGGTGCCGCGAGTGACCACTCCTTGACGCCGGTCTGTTGCAGGACGAAGTTGTCGCTGTGGTCGAAGTGGGCGCCGATACCGTCGGCGCCGTATGTGCGGACCGTGTCGAACCAGGCCCGGGGCGCCCCGAAGACGCGGGCGAAGTCCGCCGCCCGACCGGCGAGGTCGGTGTCGAAGGCGGAGACCTCCTCGATGAACGTCACCTCGCCGGGGCGTTCGGTCACCGAGCCGGCCCGCTCGGCCAGGCTTCGGTCGCGGGCGGCGGCGAAGTCCTCGGGCGACCAGGAACGCCCGAGGAAGTCCGCGGCACCGCCGGGGACGAACAGCGGCCTCTTCCTCCAGAAGGCCGCGAAGAACTCGTCGAAGTCGAACGCGCTCCGCTCGCAATCCGTGCTCTCGGTCATGGCGCGAGGCCCCTCTCAGTACCGTTGCGTCAACAGCGCGCAGACGTATTCCTGCTGCTGAGCCGTCAGTCGTGGATGGCAGGGCAGCGACAGGGCGCTGTCCGTGTACTGCTCGGACGCGGGCAGCGGCCCGGACACGCAGCCGAGCGCGGCCATCGCCGGATGGTGCGGAACCAGCAGCCCGTAGAAGACCCGGGCGTCCACCCCCTTGTGCCGCAGATACGCGAGCGTCTCGTCCCGGCTCTCCTTCCCGCCCGGGACGGTCACCGTGTACTGGTGAAACGCGTGCGTACGGCCGAACGGGACGACCGGCGGCCGGATGACACTGTCCTTGAGGAGCTCGTCGTAGCGGGCGGCGACGGCGATCCGCCGGGTGATGTCCTGTGGCAGCGTCCGCATCTTCACCGAGAGGACGGCGGCCTGTACGCAGTCGAGCCGCGAGTTGATGCCGCCTTCCTCGACCGCGGTGTACCCGTCGGGCTCGAAACCGTGTTCGCGAAGCCGGCCCACTCGGGTGTACAGGGCCGGATCACTGGTGACGACGGCACCGCCGTCCCCGTAACAGCCGAGGTTCTTGGTCGGGAAGAAGGAGAAGACCGCCGCGTCGCCGAAGGAGCCCGCCGCCTTGCCCCAGTACTCCGCGCCGACGGCCTGAGCCGCGTCCTCCACGACGGCCACGCCCGCCCGGCGGGCGTCCTGGAGCAGCGGGTCCATGTCCGCGGTCAGTCCGAAGAGGTGGACCGGCACGATCGCTCTCGTCCGGTCCGTGCAGGCCGCGGCCACGGCGGCCGAGTCGAGGTTGAAGGTGTCGGGGTCGATGTCGGCGAACACCGGGGTCGCCCCCGTACGCGCGATCGCGGCGGCCGTCGCGACGAAGGTGACGGGTGACGTGATCACTTCGTCGCCGCGGCCGATCCCCAGCGCCTTGAGCGACATGAACAGCGCGTCCGTGCAGGTGCCGACGCCGAGGGCGTACCGGGTGCCGCAGTAGGCGGCGAACTGGTCCTCGAAATGTCTGACCGCGGGGCCGAGGACGAGTCGGCCTCCCGCGATCACCTGGGAGATGGCCGTGTCCAGCTCGTCCTTCAGCTCCGCGTACTGCTGTTGGACGTCATTGCCGAGGACGATCTGCCGGGACGGTTCACTCATGCCGCTCTCTCCTGTGCGCCGCATCAGACCAACGATCCCGAGGAGCCGCCGTCGAGCTTGCACAGCATGCCGTTGGCGGTCGGGCCCAGCTCGGCGAGGTAGCGGACGCTGCGGAAGCACGATTCGTAGTCGATGAATTCGTCGATCACCAGGTTCGGATTCGATCTCCGCAGAAAGAGCCGTACGACCTCGGCCGGAGGCAGACTCCTCCGCTCGGCGACGGTCTCGATCTCCGCGAGTTTGGCACGGTCGGCGAGCGGTCCCAGGAGCAGCGTGGACACGCTGGCCTCGGCGGAGCGGCATCCCGCGGCCAGACCGGCGGTGAGGACGCGCAGCGCCGCCTTGCTGGCGGCGTAGATCGCCGAATGGCGGTCCGCGCTGTAGATGGACTCGGAGTTGACGACGACGTAGGAGCAGAACCGGTCCGGCGGCTTCCGCGCCAGCAGGTCCAGGGTGAGCAGGTAAGGGTTGAGCGCGTTGACGCGGAACACCTCCTCCATGTCGGGCAGCGCGGGCCCGGACGGCCGGGCGGCGGGATAGGCCGCGGCACAGTGCACGACGAGGTGCGGCGCCGAATCGAGCCGGGCGGACAGATCGGCTGGAGTGCGGGGGAGGGCGAGGTCGGCCTGGAGATAGGTGACTCCCGGCACGGGAGGTACCTGGTCCGCGGGGCAGCGGCCGACGCCGACCACCGACCAGTGCTCGTCCGCCAGCCGGGCGGCGAGGTACTGGCCGAGCCCCTTGCAGGCACCGGTGACCAGGGCGTGCCGATCGGCCATCACCGCTCCTTCCGGCTGATCAGCAGGCCGTTCTCGGTCCCGGCGAACGCGGACAGCAGCCGTGGACTGCGGCCCACGGCACGGGTGTACGCGGTGAGGGCGGCGACCTCACGGCTGCCGGCGTCGGCGTCGGCGTCGGTGTCGGCGTCGGTGTCTGCGTCCGCCTTCGCGCCGGCCCCGGCGTCCGAGGACTCGGCGGAGTAGTCGCCCCGCGCGAGCACGTCGTCGGCGACGAGCAGGCCGCCGGGCTCCAGCAGCGGGAAGCCGTACTTGAGATAGCGGGTGTAGGACTTCTTGTCCGCGTCGATGAAGAGCATGCCGATGCTCTCCGGCGGCACGGTGGCGAGGTGGTCGACGGCGTCACCGACGACGATGTCCACCCGGTCGGCCACACCGGCCAACGCGAAGTTCTCGGCCGCGACCTTCGCCGCCGCGGGATCGATCTCGAGCGTCGTGACGGTGCCGCCGGGCGGGAGCGCCCGGGCGATGTGGATGGTGGAGTATCCGAACAGGGTGCCGATCTCGATGACGCGGAGCGGGCGGTGCAGACACGTCAGCAGCTGGAGCAGCCGCCCCGCGTTGTCGTCCACGTGGAGGGTGGGCAGCCCGGCGGCCCCCAGTGACCGGCGCAGGACCTCGTCGAGGACCGCGTCCCGGGGGCCGAGCATCGCCCGGGTGAAACCATTGGACAGCGTGATCATGTGTCGGGCGCCCCTCATCCGGTCAGGGTCGACGAGCCGTAGAAGCGGAAGACCGCCGAGCTGTCGGGGATACCGGCCGGCGCGTCCACGTCGAAGCACGGCGCGAACATCCGCCTCAACTCGGTCCGCTCGGCGATGTCTTCGAGGCTCAGCGGGTGGAAGGCGGCGAACTTCTCGGCGCTGTCGGCCGCACCCCACAGGTAGCTGAAGTTCGCCCCGGGGTTGGCCACGTACATCGGCCAGGTGAAGTAGGGCGTGAAGTCAGCCAGGTCGTAGTGCCGGGAGAGGCCGTAGCGCTCGTCCAGACCGTCGAAGACGTTCTGGAGGCCGCCCTCGTCGCGACGGTGGACCTCCAGGTCGAGCGCGGCGGTGATGGCCTGCTCCAGGTGACCGGCCCGCTGTTCGATCATCTTGATCCGCACGCACCGCCGCCACTCGCGCGCGCCGTCGGGACCGAGCGACAGACGGCGGGCGAACTCCGGGTGGTACGCCCACTTCTCGAACCACATGCTGAGGCATTCCAGCCGTTCCGGCGGCAGGCACTCCAGCCCGGAGCGGAAGGGCACACCGGTGCGCGTCAGAAGGTGGTTGAGGGCATGGCCGAACTCGTGGAACATGCCGTGCACGTTCTGGAACGTGATGCGTCCCGTGCCCTCGGGGTCGGGACGGAACCGGCACGAGACATAGGCGACCGGTCGCTGGACCAGGCCGCTCCAGTCGGTCCGGTTGCGCAGGCCCAGGGTGTGGTTGGGGCCGCGTGCCTTGTGGCTGAGGTCCCACAGGTCGAACAGGATGTGCCCGATCTCCTGGTCGGCGTCCCGGACCACGACCCTGATCACCTGAGGATGCGCGCCACGCTGCCGGGTCAGCGTGAGACCGAAGACGGCACGGGTCACGGCGAAGAGGTAGTCAAGACACTCCTCCAGGAGGAACGTCGGGGCCCGGTCCGCGCCGAAGACGCTGTGCATCGCGAACCCGAAGTCGTTCATCGGCCGGTCGGTGCGGCCGGTGACGGACGTGATCTCCGATTCCACCTCCGCGTGCGCTTCCAGCGCCGCTTCGAGGTTACGGATGACGAACGCGGCGATGTCCGTCTCGGTGACCCGGCACCGGGCGAGCGTCTGTGCCGCGACGCTCGGGTGACCGGCCCGGGCACTGCGCCGGCGCCGTACCGCCACCATGCCGTCGAGCGCGGCCAGCAGCGTGGACTCGTGGGCGTCGCGGGTCGCGGCCCACACCCGTGCGAGTCTGCCGCGCGTGGAGGCGCTCGCCATGGTGCCCATCACGGTGTAGTAGACGGCCGCCGGGTCCGCCTCGCCGACGCGGGTTCCCACGCGTTCCAGGACCCCCCGCCGGGCTTCCTGGACTCGGGCGAGAACCGCCTTCGCCTCGTCGAGGAGGGCGTCGATCCGCGCGTCGGTCGCCGGGTCGCACCGCTCCTGGGCGGTCAGGTGCGCGAGGTACTCCGCGCGGACGTCGTCCAGTTCGGCGTCCCCACAGCGCAGGTCCCGCAACCGCCTTACGATACGGGCGGTCAGCTCGCCGTCGTGGTAGAAGTCCCGGCGCCAGGGCAGGAGTCGGGCGAAGGTCTCCTCGTCGTCGATCGCCTCCAGGTACAGGAAGACGTAGGCCACGTTGTTGTAGATGGCCATGATCTCGACGAGGGTCTGATCCGTCAGGCGGTCCGCGGCCAGAATGGCGTCCAGGCGGGTCATCATCCCTTCGAGGGACTCCTCGATCGCGGTCGCGCTGCGTCCGGGAAGAGTGCTGGGGTCGGCTACCCGCACGACGTCACCTCCGTGCTCGCGGGCTGGAATCGGAACTCGTAGACGTCTCCCGAGTAGGAGGCGCAGTACATGGCGCCGTCGGGCGCGGCGACGGGCGTGGTGTCCATCGTCGGCTCGTGGTCGGGCAGGCCCAGGACCTGGCTGCTCTCCCATCGGAAGCGGCCGTCGTGGTGGCGCAGGGCGATCACGTTGCCCCGCTCCGCCGTCGCGATGAAGTCCCCGTTCGGCAGGACGCTGAAGGAGGTGTACGACCGGGGGGCACCCTGGTCCGTCCGCCAGACGGGTTCGTGCGTGCGCACGTCGATCCCGGTCACCGTGCCGTTCTGCGGGCCCACCGCCAGCACGTCCGCCGAGAGCGCGGGGCTCGCGGTGATCTTCGCCCCGAGGAACAGCGTCTGCCGCAGTCGTCCGCAACGGCTGTCCAGGAACAGGCAGTTCCCGTCGACGGTGCACACCGCGACCTCCGCCGTGGCGCCGACGAAGACGGGGGAGGCCTTGATGTCGTGGCCCGCCGAGAACCGCCACCTCTCGGTCCCGTCGCCCGCCACGGCGATCACATGGTCGCCGCAGCACACGATGACGCCGCCGTCGTCGGTCGCGGCCGGGCTGGGATAGGGGTCCCGGTACGACGCGGTGCCGCCGTACGCCGCGTGCCACGGTTCGGGCAGGGCGAGGTCGAAGACGGGCTCACCCGTGGACATCCGGAAAGCGAGGCAGCGGGCGTGGAAGGCCGCCACCACGAGCAGGTCGGCCCCGGGAAGGACGGCCGGGGTCGCGTAGACGGGAAGGCCCGTGGAGGTGGCCCACACCAGCTTGCCCCGCAGGTCGAAACACGTGATCAGACCACTGGTCGCCGCGACGATCACCCGGTGCCGTACCGGGTCCACGACGAGGGAGGCGTACACACCGCTGTCGAGACGGCGTTCCCAGTACACCTTGTCCAGGCCCCGACCGTGGAAACGCACATGGCCGTCGTCGCCGGCCAGCAGCACGCCGATGCCGGGGACCACCGCGGGCGAGGCGCTGACGGGGACGGGGAGGGTGCGGTCGAGCGTGCGGTTGTGGAAGGTGAGGCGGCGGTGCCCGCACACCACGGGTTCCCTGCTCCAGCGGAACGTTCCGTGGTCTCCCGTGGGCAGGACGGACTTCGCCGGGTCATGCCGGAACGCCGACACCCGTGTCATGGCCCACCTCGCTCCGCGTCCAGTGGTCCCTGCGGACCGACCTCCGGAAGATCGCGGCGAGCACGACCGAGGGGACGACTCCCGCGGCGATCACCAGGAACGGCGAGTGCAGGACGAAGACGCCGACGGCGGCCAGTGGAATCGCGAGGACGTAGGTCGTGACGGCGGAGGCGGTGGCGAGCAAACCACCGCGCTGGTGCACCGAGAGGATCTCTCCGAAATGGTTCTCGATCAGATAGGCCGGCACCGTGAGCAGAAAGGCGAGCAGCAGCGACCGGGTCAGCCCCTCGTCCTGGTCGCCGCCCGCGAACAGCCCCACCAGCCAGGGGGACGTCAGGAACACGACCACCGCGCCCACGGCCGTCGGGATCGCCGCGTAACGCAGCAGGGTGCGCGCGGTGCGCGGCAGATCGGCCTCGCCCTTGCCGAGTTGATAGCCGTAGAAGACGAAGGTGCCGGACACACAGGCCTGCGGGACGCGGCAGAACAGGCTCCAGATCTTGGTCGCCACGGTGACCGCAGCCAGCACCTGAACACCCAGTGTGCCCAGGAGCATGGTGAGGGTGATGGTGCCCGCGTAGTCGTTGAAGTGCCGCACGCCCACGCCCGGCGCCGTGCGGGCCATCGAGCGCGCCTCGGCACCGACCGCGGCCCGGTCCGGACGGCTGAACGTCTCGCCGCGGTCACGCATCCGGCGCAGGAAGATCCGCAGGCCCCAGCAGGCGATCAGGATCTGGGACCCGGTGGTCGCCGTCGCGACCGCGGCCACCGGCGAGGAGAAGTACCCGGCCGCACGCGTGTAGAGGAACACCCAGTCCAGGGCGGCGTTCGTGGCGAAGCCCACGACCAGCAGCAGCAGGGACCTGTTCTTCAGTCCGCAGATCTTGAGTGTCTCGTTGAGGGCCGCGTACAGGATCGTGAAGGCCATGCTGGAGGTGCGCACGGTCACGAAGTCGCCGACCAGAGGCACCAGATGACTGTCCTGGCCCGCCAGCCGCAGGCCCGGTCCGACACCGAACGACAGGACCGTGGCCGACGCCTGGGCCGCGAGGAGAAGGGTGAGGAGTGCCGCCGCCAGTACCGGCAGGCGCTGCGCGAGGTCCGCTCTTCCCTCCGCGATGGCCAGGCGGCTGCTGAACGTGTCCACGATGCCGATGGCCAACAGCGCGGTGAGACCCGCGTTGATGACATCACCCAGGCCGACCGCCGCCACCTGGTCGAGGCCCTTGGGGGAGATCATGAGGATGTCGATCGCGCCGAAGCCGACCGAGACGAGCCCGGTGAGGAAGACGGTCGTCGCGAAGCCCGTGTAGTTCCTGGTGGTCAGTTCGGTGTGCTTCACGTCGCCTCGCCTGTCGCGGTACGGGACTGGTCGAGCAGCCGTCGGAAGTGAGCGGCCCGCGCCGGGTGACTACTGCGGCGGGCGACGTCCAGACCGCGTCGCAGTACGGTCCGGTCGCCGGGCACGAGAGCCGTCAGGTGCTGGTAGTGCTCCAGGGCTCGTTCGTCGTCGCCCAGCCGTTCCCGGACGTCGGCCGCGCGCAGCAGATGGTGCCCGTAGTACGGCGGACCGATCTCGACGGCCTTCTCGTACAGAGCGGCCGCCGCTTCCAGCCGGCC
Organism: Streptomyces sp. NPDC059582; assembly: GCF_042735715.1. Classification (NCBI taxonomy): domain Bacteria; kingdom Bacillati; phylum Actinomycetota; class Actinomycetes; order Kitasatosporales; family Streptomycetaceae; genus Streptomyces; species Streptomyces sp. NPDC059582. Next base: position 44,416 of record NZ_JBHWCC010000015.1, on the reverse strand, counting down.
GAACAGGACGTGGGCCTCGGCGAGTTCGCCGTAGCTCGGGGACCACGCCGGGTCGAGCGCGATGAGGGCGAGGCCCGACTCCTCGGCCTGGTCCGCGTCGCGGGTGACGTACATGTGCTCCTTCAACGAGGACTCGTGATAGGTCTTCAGGAAGTGGGCCTCGTAGGCCTGAGGCCGGCGCATCAGCGAGTGGGCGGCGGTATCGCGGGTGAACTCCATGTAGCGACGGGTCAGTTCGGCCTTGCCGCGGGCCGCCGGCACCATGGCGAGCGCCCGGTACCAGGCCGACAGGGAACCGGCGCCGACGCCCCGCGGCTGCCGGGCGACCTGACGGCCGGTCGTCGCGTACCAGCGGAAGTCCGCCGTCGGCAGGTCCCGGCGCTTCATGTACCAGACGACGGCTTGTGCGCAGGCGTCCAGCACCCGGTCGGCGGGCAGCGGGCCGGACTCGATGGCACGGCGCATACGGCGGAACGCGTGGGCCGTGGCCGGACCGTCCTCACAGCGGTTGGCCACCACGAAGCGCAGCATCGCCACCTCGAACACGTCACGGGACTGCTCGGCCCGTTCCTCGACCCGGTGCAGGATGCGGGCGGCCGGTCCGAAGCGGGAGATGCTGATGAGAGCGGCGGCCACGTTGACCGACTCCACCACCGACAGGTCCGCGACGTTGTCGGCCAGTTCACCGAGCCGCGCGGTCGCCTCGGAGGGGCGGTGGCGGAGTTCGGCCAGGTCCTCGTAGGGAAGGTCGTCGAGCAGGGCCACTTCGCGCAGTACGTTCGCCTCGAAGACCTGCGCGAACCGGTAGCCGTAGTGGGCGAAGTCGCCGGCGTGGAACTGCTCCACACACGCACGGGAGAAGAGGTCGCACTCCTGGTGCAGCGAGAACGTGAGACCGACCATGGTCTCCTGGAAGGCGTTCCTGGTACGCGTCGTGGTGTCGAGCATGGTCCCCCCGAGTGGATCCGGCAGAGGTCGGTGTGTGCGGTGTCAGGCGGGTCAGGTGCGGGCCGGGGCGTTTCCCTGCCGGCTCACCCAGCCGAGCAGGTGGACGAAGACGAGCGCGGCACGCTGCGCGTCGGCGAGCGTCCTGGGGGAGCGGTCCTCCCGGCCGGCCGCGAACTCGACGACGTCGAACCCGATGAGCCGGTTGTCCGTCAGCGCGAGGTCGATGAGCCGCAGCAGCCTGCGCGTGCTCAGCCCGACCGTCGCGGGGTATCCCGTGGACGACATGTCGGCCGCGTCCAGCACGTCCACGTCCACGCTGACGTAGATGTCCTCGCCCTGCCCGACGATCTCCCGGAAGGCCGGGGCGTCGTCGATCTCGGGGGCCGATACGCACACCTGCCGGCCGATGGAGCGCAGGAACTGAGGCAGGGCGTGCGCGCTGTCCTCCTCCACGGTGGCGAAGGGAGACACACCGACCTGGAGCAGCCGGCCCGGACCGATCACGTCGGAGACATGGGACATCACGTTGGTGTGGAAGATCGGCTCGCGCTCCCGTGGTCTCGCCGGGGCTCCGTCCCAGATCTGGAGGTCCAGGTGGTGGTCGAACTGGACGACGGTGAAAGGGGCTTCACGGCGTTCGGCCAGGGCCGTGACGATCGGCAGCGTCACGGTGTGATCGCCGCCGATGACACAGGGAGCCACCCGTGGCGGAAGCGCGGCGACGAGTGCTCGGACCGCGTCCAGTACCTCCGTCAGCGTCGGCTCCGCCGGGCCGGGGGTGAGGTCGGGAGCGAGGTCGAGGTCGCCCACGTCGACGACCCGGTCGAACAGCCCGACCCCGTGCCGGAGGTCGTATATCCGAGCGGATTCGGCCGCCCAGGTGTACTCCTTCGAAACGGTCCGCAGAAAGAACGGCCCGTGCTCCGCGCCTTTGTGCGGACTCCCCAGTGAATGGCCCACGCCGACGACGGCGGCCACCGTGCCGGCCGGAACGCGGTCCGGGTCGGCGAAGGGAAGTCCACAGAAGGAAGTCGTCATGGTTCGCTTCGGCAATTCTCAGCTCCCCGTGAGGCCGTGAGGCCGTGATGCACCGAGGTGCGGGGATGGCGGGAACACCGCCATCCCCGACCGATTGACGTTGAGGAAGCCCTGAACACGCCGGGACGCGCCCGGCGCGTCGGTCAGCGGCTTTCTCAGGCCTCGACGCCGAGCAGCGCGTCGAGTTCCGCGTCGACGTCGACGTCCTCCGCGAGCGAGCCCAGCACGACCTCGGTCTCCAGGGCCTCGGACTCGAAGAACATGGCGACCGACGTGGTGCGGAAGAACGCCGGCTTCTTCTCCAGGGAGTAGCTTTCCATCGTGACCTCCTCTGTCGGACGGCGGCGTGCATCGCCCCCGTACGTGATGGACCGTTGAGAACGCCCGCAGAAATCCGCGATGCCCGGCATGGATCTCTCGCCGGTCGCGAATTTCTGCTTCTCTGCGAACAGGCAGCGCTGGCAGGACCTTTCGGTTCAGGTCCCTGTGCCCCCGGCGGCGTCCATTCGTCCTTTCCGGCAGCCGCTGCCGTGTACCTCATTCAGAATGAGGTACTTCCGTGCAGCGCGCACTCGTTTGCACGAGGGTGGAAATGTTCAGTCTGCAATCGAGTCCTCAGGGCGGCGGACGCCGAGGGGCGGATCGCCTTGCGCGGGCCGATGGCACCGGCAGCGGCGCCTGTTGAGGCTAAGGGCTGTCCCGTAATCCCCGGTGGATCAGCGCGCGGCGTCAGATGCGGTGCATCGCGAGGCGGAGGGCCGTCCTCATACTGGGCGTATTCGGGCGATCCGACAACGCGGCGAGGTGCCGTAGCTGTCGTCGTGCGCCCGCCGGGGGTTACGGGACAGCCCTTAGAGACCGTCCGGGCAGTACGGGCTGATGATTCCCGGGGTCAGGACGATGGAGTTGACCGGGGTCAGGTCCTGCGCCCATGAGCTCGGGTAACTGGTGTTCGGCGACTCGGCGATGATCAGGCTGCCACCGCCGTTGTAGCCGGCGCACAGCCGCATCCACGCCCCGCCGGTCTGGTTGTTGATGACCGCGTGGACGCCGAACTGGTTGGAGAGGTTGTGCGGGCCGTAGCTCCAGTAGATACCGCCGGGCTCGATACCGGAGTCCACACTGGCGCCGTTGTAGACGCACACGGCGCCGGACGGGCAGCCGTGGAAGGTGCCGTCGGCCCTGGCCGGACCGGCCGCGATCAAGGCGCCGGCCGCGATCGTCGTCATGACTACAGCCGCTGCCTTCGTGCTGGGTCGCTTCATCGTTCCCCCTGATGTGGGCGGCGCCGGGCCTCGCGCCCGGCCGGGCCATCATTGGCGCGCGAGCCACATCGACCCAAGCCACTTCGGCCTGAGCCGAATCTCCCTGCCGACCTGGGCGGACGAGCCGGCGGCCACTGGTTCGCGGGCGGGAGTCCGCGCCGCGGGACGCTGATCGGCGTCCCTGATTCGTGAGGCCGGATCGGCCCAGGTGTGGCGATCCTTACTGAGCGCGAATCGTGATCTTCGGCTCTTGACGGGGATTTCGGGATAGCCGAAGGTGCTGGTCTGGACAAGCAGGGATGAGGGTGGAAGTGGTACAGCAGTACGCACAGAAGTGTGCGGAGCTTTTCGCCGTGGGCGGCTTCGCGTCCGTGCGACGTACGGCGCAGGCGGGCCTCGACGAGGCCGGACCGTCCCCGGTGCTCTATCAGTGGCTCGGTCAGGCCCACGCCGCCGAGGACGAGGACGACCACGACGCCGAGGCGGAACGCGCGTACCGCGAGGGCCTCGCGCACGCTCCGGACGACCTGGGGCTGCACGTGAGCTACCTCGAACTGTGCCTGCGTGCCGACGCCTTCGAGTATCCGGGCCGGGCCAAACGCGCCGTCATGCTGCGGGCGCGCATCGACGAGCTGGCCCCCGTCGGATCGCCGCACCGCGAGCGGGTCGATACCGCCCTGGCCTGGGCCGGCCGAGGTTACTGGGACGAGGTCGCCTCCGCCGCCACCCGCAACGAGATGCGACAGGCCGAGACGGCCGAGCTGAGCGAGCGGGTCACCGAGGCGTTTCGCCCGGATTCCGCCGTCGCCACCGCGCCGGACGCCGGCGGAGAGGATCTGAAGGCGGCGGAACTGGCGGCGGCGCTCGAACTGCTCCAGGGCCCGGCCAACGCACCCCTGCGCCTCCTCCTGGCCCACCGCGGCACCGCCTATCTGGCCGCGTTCCTCGGCGCCTTCGCGGTGAACCGCCTGCTGGTCGAGACCGGCGTGGTCACCTTCAGCCTCTGGGGCTTCCTGCTGTGGATCCCCCTGCTCGCCGCCGACGCCAAACTGGGCGCGGCACGCAAGCTGGCCCGGCAGCGCGTCGTCGCCCGCATCGAGGAAGGCCACGCTCGGCAGACCACGGCCACCGGGTCCGGATGACCCGCGCGCAACCGTGCCGCGTACCACGTCCGGCCGGAAGGCGAGCCGTGGTTCGCCGGCGGCCGACGCCGGCCACGATGATCGATCAACGGCTCCTGGGTGGTTCCGGCCGCCGGCGTTCGCGGGATACCAGGGCCTGGTCCGGCCGGAGTTCCTCGCCGCCGGTTCCGGTAGCGGATTCGCGCCTCCGGCGGCACGCTATACTGGATCTTGAGCGCGCCGCGGAAACGCGGTCGACGTGCTGTGCGTCGGTGGTCCAAGGAAAGACGCCCCGCTTCCTGCGGGGAGATGCAGGTGCAAGGCCTGCCCGGCGCTCGAGCAGACCCCGTCCCGGAGATCCGGGGCGGGGTTCGTGCTTTCCGCGGGCACGGAAACGGGCGGCCTCTGCCGGTGGTGGCGTCGGTCAGCCGTGGTAGTTGATGTAGCCGTTGCCGTCGCGGTCGTTGGCACGCTTGGTGTAGGAGTGCACGTCGGCCTTGGCGCCGGTCGGCTTGATCAGGTTGATGGTGTCCTTGTCGTTGTTCCAGATGAAGTTGCAGTTCTGGCGGTAGACGACGTTGCCCGCGTCGGAGTCGGTCCCGCGGCCGCCGCGCAGCTTCACGTAGTCGCCCGGCTCGAGCTTGTGGCTGGCGGTGAAGGTGAACTTGTTGCCGACGGCGTCCTTGACGACGTAACCCTTGAGGTTGACGGTCGTGGTGCGCGAGTAGTTCTTGATCGTCAGGTACTCGTTCTTGGTGTTGCCACCGGAGCACCTGTTCGAGTCCGAGCCGGGTGCGTCGTACTGGACGCCCTTCAACTTCAGCGCCGAGGAGTACTCGGCGGCCTGGGCCGGAGCGGCGACGGTGACCGCGATGGCGCCGGCGGCGGCGGTAGCGGTCAGGGCGTGACGTATACGCATGAGGAAATCCCCCCTCAGTGGTGCGAATGGAGCGTCGAGAGCATACCCAATGAGTGATCATCGTGTAATCACAAAGTGGTGAAATGGTGAAGCGTGTGGCGTCGGGGCGGTCTTGGTCGTCTCCGGGCCGAGCTGTCCGAGGCAGTCGCCGGACGGGGTGGGGCTGGTGGTGCCGGTAGCGTGCAGGTCATGCACGTGCCCGGCGGTGGTTCGACCCCGTCCCCGTCCCCGTCCCCGTCTTCTCGTCCGTCCGCGTCCGCGTCCGCGCCCCCGTCCATGTCCTCGCCGCCCTCCGCTCCGCGTAGAGCGCGGGAACTCGGCATCGTCGTCGGTGATGTGGCGACGGGGCGCTACAACGCCCTGACGGACGTGCCGGGTGTCCGGGTCGGGCACACCACGCTGGTACGCCCTCCGCGGGTGCACAGTGGTGTCACGGCGATCGTGCCGGAGGGGGTGGGCCCCGGCAGCGCACTGCCCGCGGGGGTGTTCGCGGGCAACGGGTACGGCAAGTTGCTGGGCACTACGCAGATCGCCGAGCTCGGCGCACTGGAGACCCCCGTGCTGCTCACTTCGACGCTGTCCGCGTTCAGGGTGGCGGACGCTCTGGTCGGCTGGATCCTGGAGCGACCGGAGGGCGCGGGTGCGCGCAGCGTGAACCCGGTCGTGGGTGAGTGCAACGACGGGCTCCTGTCCGACATCCGCTCTCGGCCGGTGCGAGAGGAGCATGTCCGTGCCGCGTTGGAGAGCGCGTCGGACGGGCCGGTCGCCGAGGGGTGTGTGGGGGCGGGGACGGGGATGACCGCCCTCGGGTTCAAGGCCGGCATCGGCACCTCGTCGCGGCGCGTGCGACTGGCCGCCCGGGAGGTGACCCTCGGGGTGCTCGTGCAGGCCAACTTCGGTGGCACGTTGCGGGTCCTGGGGCGTACGGTCACTCCCGCCGACGTCGGTGTGCCGACCGCGGACCCCGGCCCGCAGGCCGGCTCCTGCATGGTCGTGGTCGCGACCGACGCGCCCCTGGACGCACGGCAGCTGACCCGGCTGGCTCGCCGGGCCGTCTTCGGGCTTGCGAGGGTGGGTGCCGCGTACGGTCATGGCAGCGGCGACTACGGTCTTGCTTTCGGGACCCGTCCCCTGGGAACGCCCGCCGGGCCCGCAGTGGTCTGCGACGACCTCCTCGATCCCCTCTTCGTCGCCGTCCTCGACGCCGTGGAGGAGGCGGTCCTCAACTCGCTGCTGACCGCCACCACGACCACGGGCCCGGGCGGGGACACGCGCTACCCCCTGCCCGCGGAACCTCTGCTCGCCCTGCTGGGGTGAGGGGGCGGCGCCGGGCCGCGGCGTCGACGGTCGGGCGTGTGCAGGAACGGTGACGCGCCGGTCGAGGAGCTGTTGAGCCTGATCGACGGCCTCGCCGGGCACGTAATTCGCGGCGAGGCCGTCGATCAGGCCCCGCAGCGGGACCGGTTGGTCCCGCGCGGAGTACGTCGCCGGACAGGAGGGACGGAGGTGCCAGGACCGAGGCGGCCGCCGCGTCGAACGGCCTGTCGTCGGTCCTGCGCTGCCACGTCGAGGCGAGGGAAACCTGCCCGGCGGCCGAGGTCGGGCGGAGTCGCATCCTGTCAGTCGGGGACTGGCGGAGTCGCATCCTGTCAGTCGGGGACCGGCGGAGTCGCATCCCGTTCCGCCGCCTCGGCGACGCGTTTGATGGTCGCCAGGCGGCGGTCCCAGTCGGCCGCGAGCGAGGCCATCCACCGTGCCGTCGTGTCCAGCGCCGCGGGGCGTACCGCGTAACGCACCTCGCGCCCGACCCGGCCGCTGCGGACCAGGCCCGCGGCGTCCAGCACGGTGAGGTGCTTGACCACGGCCTGGCGCGAGACGGGAAGCTGTTCGGCGAGTGTCGTGGCGGTGGCCTCACCCCGGGCGGCGAGCAGATCGAGCAGTCGGCGTCGGGTCGGGTCGGCCAGCGCGGCGAGGACGCTGTCGACGGTCTCGGCGGCGCCGGGACGGTCTTCCGTCACGTGGCGGGCTGCTCGGCGCGCTTCTTGAGGGCGTCGAGCTCCATCGGCCAGCCTTGGGTGTGGTCCTTGAAGTTCTGGGTGCGCAGTTCCTCGGACCCTGCCAGCGCCGCGAAACCGCTCTCGACGACGCGCAGCCGCGTCCGGTCGCCTTCCGCGGTCAGCGTGAACTCCACGAGGGTGCTGTTGTCCTCGCGCAGTTCCTCGCCGGGGAACGCGCTGGTCCAGCGGTACGCCAGATAGGTCGGCGGCACGACCTTCTCCACGCGGACCGGGAAGTCGCCGTGCTCCGCGTTCTTCGCCACCATCGACTCTCCTTCCACGGCCACGGTGCCGGGCAGGCTCGCCTTCTCGGCCACCCAGAACCCGGGCTGGGCCACCAGCGACCAGACCCGCTCCATGGACGCCGCGATCAGGGTTTCGCGTTCGATCCGGTCCTCGCTCATGAGGGACTCCTTCGTCGTCACCATCGGTGCGTGCAACTCCAGGGTTGCACGTGGTGGCGCAACGTGCAACCCGAGGGTTGCGCGATGTCGACCGAGGCGACGCCGCGAGGCAGCGTCGCGGGGCGGCGTCGCGAGGCGGTGATGCGGTGACGTGGTGATGCGGTGACGTGACGTCGTGGGCATCGCGTTGCCGGGTGCGATCCGTACGGGTCACCGGGTGGTGCTGAGCCATGGCATCGGGTCCGTGTACTGGGCGTCGAGGAGGACCTCGAAGTGCAGATGGGGGCCGGTGGACAGACCGGTGGAGCCGACGAGCCCGACCGGGGAGCCGGCGGCCACGGTCTGGCCCGCGGTGACCTGGAGGGCGGACAGGTGGCTGTAGGTGGTCTCCAGCCGCTTGCCGCCGATCGTGCCGTGGTCGATCACCACACGGTTGCCGTAGGCCGTGGTCGGGCCCGCGAACTCGACCCGACCGGCACGCGCGGCGGACACCCGTACCCCCTGAGGTGCGCCGAAATCGACCCCCGTATGAAGCTTGGTGACGCCGGTGAGCGGGTGTTCGCGCGACCCGAAGGGCGAGGTGACCGTGAGCGTGCCGACGGGAGGGGTCAGGATCGCGGCGGCGTTCTGGCCGCCCGCCTGGTCGGGATTCCGGCGGACGAGGGCCTCGTACTGCGGAAGCCGCGCCTTGACCTGGTCGAGGAACTCGCGGGCGGCGCCCGGCACCCGGCCCGTCCGTGCCACCGTGTCCGTCCCGACCGCGTACGCGGCGAGGGTGAGGTCCGCGAGGTTGCCGCTGACGGTCCCCCTGGTCCTGAGGTCGGTCACCTTCTTGGCGAGCGAGCAGTCCTGCCGGCCGAGGGCCATGATGGCGTCCGCCGGATCGTGCGGCGAGGAGTGGCCGTTGGCGTCGTCGTCCCGGCCCCAGGTCCGCCATCGGGCGACCGTGAAACGCGCGATTCCCTGCTCGGACAGGCTGGCGCTGTCGTCCACCCACCCGGAGAGCTGGTCTATCTGTGCGGCGAGGAGCGCGGGGGTGACGACCGCGCAGGCATCGGTCGCCTTGCGCAGCCAAGGGACGTACGAGGCGTCCACGTTGCTGCTGGAGGTCGGTGCCGGATCCGGCCCCGGCGGCAGCGCGGGGGAGAGGCCGCCGGTCAGGACCAGGAACCCGGAGACTCCGGTGAGCGCCAGGAGACCGGGCACCATGATCAGGGTGAAGGGGCCGGGCCCACGGCGGCGCGGTGGACGACCTCCGCTCGGCGTGGGCGTGGGCGTGGGCGTGGGCGCAGGCGCCGGCACGTGCGCAGACGTAGACCCATGCGCAGGCTCAAGTCCCGGAGTTGTAGCCGGTGGTGGTCCGTGCCGAGCCGGTTCGTCGGTGGTGTGCCGGGGAGTTGCGGTGTCCGCCGGGTCGCTCACGTGCCGGGCCGGTGACGGTGATGCGGAGGCTCCACGGCCGGGCGCGGTGTCGGCGGGATGTTCGGGCTCACGCTGGGACGCTAGCGAACCCGTGACCGGGCGTCACCGGCCTCCGAGGCAGAGTGGGCTGCCCCAAGGGGCCGCTGCGAAGTCCGGGGGGACGCACGTCCGACCACGCGACAGGCAAGGCCGGATTGCCGGTTCGGGGACCGTCGAGGGCGGCGGCGGTGGAGCATGGCCGTCCGTTTCCCGGTCCGCTCCGGGGATGGCGCCGCGCGGGCCCGCGGGCGAGGATGCTCCTTCGCGGAGAACCGTCCGCCCGTGCGACCGCGCGGGGCGCACGGACGCCGTCGGCAGCTGAGCCTCGAGGGAGCCTTGGGATGGGTTCACACGCAGCGCCGCACCACCGAAGGCGAGCCCTGGTGACGTCCGCGGGGCTCGTGCTCGTCGCCGCGTTCCTGGGACTTCCCCGGGCCGACGGGGCGCCCGATTCGGCCGATGCCTGCCGCACCACGGGCGCGAGTCTGCCCCGAGGCGACTGCGGACCCTTCTGGCAGGTCCTCGCGGAGGACTTCAACGGCGACCGGGTGCCGCTCGGCGCGTTCAGCGACTGCGATCACCACGTCGACACCTCCGCCGCCTACTGCGCGGGTCTGAGCGGGAAGTTCCGTGACAACTGGTGGGCCTACCCGACCGGTTGGCTCGACACGGCGAACAGCAGAGGCCGGGACGTGGTGGGTGTCTACCACCCGGAGGACACGGTGAGCGTCGGCCCTGCGGCGGACGGCGACGGGAGGATGACCGTACGGATGTGGCGGCCGGCCGACGGAGGGCCCGTGCACGCCGCCGCGTTGGTCCCACGCGCGGTGATGCAGATGAAGTACGGCAAGTACAGCGCACGTATCAAGGTGACGAAACTGGCTCCGGGCTACAAGTCCGCCTGGCTGCACTACGGCGGGGGGTGCGAGATGGACCATCCCGAAGGCGAGTGGACCGGCTCCCTCACCGCGTTCCACCATCCGTGCGGCGGCGGTGAACAGGGGTACTTCCCGGGAAGCGACGACTGGACCGAGTGGCACACCGTGTCCACCGAGTGGACGCCGGGCCATGTGCGGTTCTTCGTCGACGGGCGGCAGACAGGACACGACACTCGCGGTGTACCGGACCGGCCTCTGTCCTGGGTGTTGCAGAACGAGAGTGCCCTGGAGGGGCTTGGGGCGGCGCCGGGCAGCAGTGCCCAGCTCGACATCACGTGGGTCGCGGCGTACGCGTACGGGTGGAAGTGAACGTAGGGAAGCGGGCGTGGGCGAGCGCGATCAACGCGGAGCGATCGTGGGAAGCCGTCGTACGTAAGCCGTCGTACATGAGCCGGCTCAGGAAAGCGGCCGAAGCGGAGCGGTAGCGCTCAAGCGGTCAAGGGGGAGCGATCGAAGTGCACGGGTGGGTTCCGCCGGGCGCGGCCGTCGTGGTCCGCGCCACTGCCCAGTCAGTCCGAGAGCAGGGCCGACAACTGGGGGGAGTACGTCGCATGCAGCACCAGTGCCGCGCTGCCCACGACCGCTGCGTCCACGCCGAGCGGGGAGGCCGCGACCTGTACCACCCGGATGTGCCGGGCCAGCGGTCTGGAGGCCAGGGCCGAGGTGACGGCGTCCACGTAACGCGACTCCACGTGCTGGATGCCGTGACCGCCCAGGATGATGAGGTCCACGTCGATGAAGTTGGCGATGGTGACCGCGACCGAGGCGACATGTCCCGCGGCCTCGTCGATGACCGCCGTCGCGACCGGGTCACCGGCTCCCGCCGCGAGCTGGATCGCGGCATGGTCGACGAGGGCCGGATCCTCGGCGAACGATTGCGACAGCGCACTGTCGACGCCGGGCCGGGCGGCGAGGCGGCGGTGCACCTCCGCGACGATCGCGGTCGGGTTGACCAGCCTCTCCAGACAGCCCCGGTCGCCGCAGTAGCACTCCGGCCCGTCGGGCAGTACGGAGGAGTGACCGAAGTCGCCCGCGTTGAACGAACCTCCTCGGTAGACCTGATGATGGAGGATCAGGCCGCCGCCGACGCCGGTGCCGAAGAACAGATAGGCGAAGTTCGCGACCCCTTTGCCCAGGCCGGACCAGCGCTCGCCGATGGCCGCGGCGGTGGCGTCGTTGTCCAGCGTCACCGGCAGACGGGTGACCTCGCTCAGCATGCTTTGCAGGGGCACCCGCCGCCAGTGGGCGAGTTGGGGCGGGGCGACGATCATGCCGAGCTTCTGGTCGATCGGTCCCGGTGTGGCGAGTCCCAGACCCAGCACCTTGTCGCGTGGCACCTTCGCCTCGTCCAGCACATCGGCGACCAGCTCGGCCATGGCCGACACGACGTGTGACGGGTCGGTGCCGGGCGGCGTGGGGCGGCGCTTGACGACCAGCGGCCGGCCCAGCAGATCGACAACGGCGCAGGTGAGTTCGACCGGATCGAACACGAGCCCCACGGCGCTGCCCGCGTCGGCGTTGATCCGCAGGGTGGTGCGGGGTTTGCCGCCGCCGGAGCCCCGGCTGGCCCCGTCCTCCCGCACGATCCCCTCGTCCAGCAGCCGGCGCACGATGCCGGAGACCGTCTGCGGGGTGAGCCCGGTCCGCTGGGCGATCTCGACCCGGCTGATGCCGTCGGCGAGCTGGATCTGGTCGAGGACCACCGCTCGGTTGTATCGCCCGACCTTGGGAAGGTTTGTTCCTGCTTGCCGCACGTGCGAGGTCCTCTCTGTTCCAGCTCGACGACGATACCTTCGCCAGGCGTTGACTTAGTAAAACAAATGGATTTAAAGTCCGGTCCCGCAGGCGTAACAGCCCGGACATGCAGGCGCAAGGCAGTGCCATCGGAGGCAAGTTGATGTCCATGAAAAGTCGCACCCCGGAACGCTCGGAGCCGTGTGGTCGTCACGGCTTCCGCGGCATGGGGCCCGGCTCATGAGCCACCCCCAGGTACTGCTGGAGATGCGCTCGATCACCAAGACCTTTCCGGGCGTGAGGGCGCTCGCGGACGTCAACCTGGTGGTCAAGGAGGGCGAGATCCACGCCATCTGCGGCGAGAACGGCGCCGGCAAGTCCACCCTCATGAAGGTTCTCAGCGGCGTGCACCCGCACGGCAGTTACACGGGCGACATCGTCTACCGGGGTGACGAGGTCCGCTTCCACGACATCCGGGCCAGTGAGCAGGCCGGCATCGTCATCATCCACCAGGAACTGGCGCTGGTCCCAGGCATGTCGATCACCGAGAACATCTTTCTCGGCAACGAGCCGCGCAGGCGCGGCGCGATCGACTGGAAGGCCGCGCAGCGCCAGGCGCTGGAGCTGATGGAACGCGTCGGGCTCCGGGAGGACCCGGACACGTTGATCAAGGACATCGGTGTCGGCAAGCAACAACTCGTCGAGATCGCCAAGGCGTTCGCCAAGGACGTCAAGCTGCTCATCCTCGACGAGCCGACCGCGGCCCTGAACGAGGCCGACTCGCAGCACCTGCTGGACCTGCTGCGCGGCTTCCGGGATCGCGGGATCACCTCGATCATGATCTCGCACAAACTCAACGAGATCGAGGCCGTCGCCGACACCATCACGATCCTGCGGGACGGCCGGACGATCGAGAGCCTCGACGTCAAGGCCGACGGAGTCAACGAGGACCGCATCGTGCGCGGCATGGTCGGCCGCGAGCTCAACAGCCGCTTCCCCGACCACACGCCCGACATCGGCGAGGTGTTCTTCGAGGTCCGCGACTGGACGGTGAAGCACCCGAGTTCGGATGAACGCCTGGTGTGCAAGGGCTCCCACTTCACCGTGCGGCGCGGCGAGATCGTCGGCTTCGCCGGACTCATGGGCGCCGGACGCACCGAACTCGCGATGAGCCTGTTCGGGCGCTCCTACGGTCACTACCTCTCCGGCCAGGTCTTCAAGGACGGCAAGGAGATCCAGCTGAAGTCGGTGGCGGACGCCATCGGGCACGGTCTGGCCTACGTCAGCGAGGACCGCAAGTCGATCGGCCTCAACCTGCTGGACGACATCAAGACCTCGATGGTGGCCGCCAAGCTGTCGAAGATCGCCCGACGCCGGGTCATCGATCCGGTGCGCGAGCACAAGGTGGCCGAGGAGTACCGCCAGAGCCTCCGGATCAAGACCCCCGGAGTCGACGAAGGCGTCGTGAAGCTCTCCGGCGGCAACCAGCAGAAGGTCGTCCTCGCGAAGTGGATGTTCACCGATCCCGACCTGCTGATCCTCGACGAGCCGACACGCGGCATCGACGTGGGCGCCAAGTACGAGATCTACGGGATCATCCAGCGACTGGTCGGCCAGGGCAAGGGCGTCATCGTCATCTCCTCGGAGCTGCCCGAGCTCATCGGACTGTGCGACCGCATCTACACGGTGTTCGAAGGCGCCATCACCGGTGAGGTGACGCGCGACGACGCCAACCCGGAACTCCTTATGAAGAAGATGACCTCTCTCACGAAGACAGCGACCCCATGAGCCGCATATCAGAGCTGCAGAAGAACCTCTTCGGAGGTACGACCTCCAACGCCCGCCAGTTCGGGATGATCGCCACACTCGTGGCGATCGTCATGCTGTTCCAGATCTGGACCGGCGGTCTGACCCTGACCTCCGGCAACCTCATCGCCGTGGTCAGCCAGTACTCCTACATCCTGATCCTGTCCATCGGCATGCTGATGGTGATCGTCGCCGGCCACATCGACCTCTCGGTGGGATCGGTCGCGGCGTTCACCGGCATCGTGGTCGCCAAGGCGATGCAGGAGTACGACCTCCCGTGGATCCTGGGCATCGTGCTCGGCCTGCTCGTCGGCGCGGCGATCGGCGCCTGGCAGGGCTTCTGGGTCGCCTACGTCGGGGTGCCCGCGTTCATCGTCACCCTGGCAGGCATGCTGCTGTTCCGCGGCGGCAACCAGTACATCGGCAACGCCGACACGGTGCCGGTGCCCACCGGATTCCGTGACATCGGCGCCGGATTCCTGCCGGAGGTGGGACCGGAGACCGGTTACAACAACCTGACCCTGCTGCTCGGCCTGGCCGCCTGCCTGGGTGTGGTGTGGCGGGAGTGGAAGGCACGGGAGACCCGGCGTGAGATGAACGCCGACGCAGCTCCGTTGTGGGTGGCGGGGATACGGCTGGCCGTGATGCTGACCGTCATCATCTTCACCACGCTGCGCTTCGCCGGCGGCCGTATCGGCACCAGCCTGCCCATCTCCGGCATCATCCTGATCGTCCTGGTGCTCGCGTATTCGTACTACACGCGCAACACCATCGGCGGCCGGCACATCTACGCCGTCGGGGGCAACGCCCGCGCCGCCGAGCTTTCCGGTGTGAAGCTCAAGCAGGTCAACTTCTTCGTCATGATGAACATGTCCGTCCTCGCCGCACTGGCCGGGATGATCTTCGTGGCGCGCTCCGCGGCCTCCGGCCCGCAGGACGGACTGAGTTGGGAGCTCGACGCCATCGCGGCCGTCTTCATCGGTGGCGCGGCGGTCTCCGGCGGCCTCGGAACCATCAGCGGCTCCATCGTCGGTGGTCTCGTCATGGCGCTGCTCAACAACGGTCTGCAACTCGAGGGCGTCGGTTCCGACATGGTCCAGATCATCAAGGGCCTGGTCCTCCTCCTCGCCGTCGCGTTCGACGTCTACAGCAAGAAGCAGGGGCGCTTCTCGATCATCGGAACACTGATGCGCCCGTTCCATCGGGACGAGGCGTCCACACCGGCCGATGCACCGAAGCAGGCCTCCGATCCCGACAAGGCTCAGGTCGCAGGCTGAACGGAGGGTCGTCACCGATGGCGCCGCACTCCACTGCGTCCCACTCACCCCGCACCACCGTAAGAAGGGCTCAACTCACCATGCGCAACAACATCGTCAGAGGCATCGCCGCGGTCGGCGCCGCCGCCCTGCTCACCCTGGGCACGGCGTGCTCCAACGAGCGCGAGGGTTCCGACCCGTCGAGCAGCAGTGACGCCAAGGGCTTCGACAAGGGCTCCCTCGTCGGGGTGGCGCTGCCCGCGAAGACCTCGGAGAACTGGGTGCTGGCCGGTGACCTGTTCACCGACGGCCTCAAGAGCGCCGGTTTCAAGGCCGACGTGCAGTACGCCGGCGCCTCGACGACCGTCGCGGACCAGCAGTCGCAGATCTCCTCCATGGTCACCAAGGGCGCGAAGGTGATCGTGATCGGCGCCACCGACGCGTCGCAGCTGTCGACCCAGGTGGCGCAGGCCAAGCAGGCGGGCGTGACCGTCATCGCCTACGACCGGCTCATCACCAACACGCCGGACGTCGACTACTACATCGCGTTCGACAACTTCAAGGTCGGCCAGCTGCAGGGGCAGGCGCTGCTCGACGGCATGAAGGCGAAGAAGCCGAAGGGTCCCTGGACGGTCGAGCTGTTCTCCGGCTCGCCGGACGACAACAACTCCAAGGTGTTCTTCGACGGCGCGATGGACGTCCTCAAGCCGCTCATCGACAAGGGTGACATCGTTGTCGGTTCCGGGCAGAAGGACATCAAGCAGACCGCGATCCAGGGTTGGAAGGCGGAGAACGCCCAGAGCCGCATGGACGGGCTGCTGACCTCGACGTACAACGGTGCCAAGAAGCTCGACGGTGTCCTGTCCCCGAACGACACCCTCGCCCGCGCGATCCTGACCTCGGTGAAGGGCGCCGGCAAGCCGGTCCCGGTCGTCACCGGTCAGGACTCCGAGGTCGAGTCGGTCAAGTCCATCATGGCCGGTGAGCAGTACTCGACCATCAACAAGGACACCCGCAAGCTCGTCGCCGAGACCATCAACATGGTCAAGTCCATCCAGAAGGGCGACAAGCCGCAGGTCAACGACACCAAGTCGTACAACAACGGCTCCAAGGTCGTCCCCTCGTACCTGCTCCCGCCGGTCATCGTGACCAAGGAGAACGCGGCCGAGGCCTACGCCAACGACCCGAAGCTGTCGCCGCTCACCAAGTAGTGGTGGTTTCCCGAGCGCCGCTGTCCCGGTCCGGCACTTCGCCTGACCCGGGACGGCGGCGCTCGACCCTTTTCCAGACGTCCGCTTCCCAGGCGTCCACGTCGGCCGCGGGCCGGCCGTGGCCGCCTTTCCCCTGCCCGGGTGTGCGGAGATGTCACAGACGAGGGCGCTGTCTCGTCGTTCGAGGTGCAGGCGCACCTCGATCAAGGAGCGGACGATGAACCTCGTACTGTGGATCGCCGCCGGGCTGCTGGCCGCAGTGGCCCTGACCGGCGGGATCAGCAAGACCTTCGTGCCCAAGGAGAAGCTGGCCGCGGCGCACGGCGGAGGATGGACCGGCGACGCGGGCGTCGGCTTCGTCAAGACTCTCGGCGTCCTCGAACTCCTCGCCGCGGCAGGCCTGGTGCTGCCCGCGGTGGTCGACGTGGCCCCGGTCCTGGTGCCGGTGACCGCGGCCTGTTGGGTCCTGCTGATGGTCGGCGCGATGATCACCCACGGCCGACGCGGCGAGTTCATGTTCGTCGTGCTGAACCTGGTCTATCTCGCGCTCGCGGCATTCCTCGCGTGGGGCCGCTTCGGCCCCGAGCCCTTCACCGGCTGACCCGGCGGCGACAACAGTCGCCGATCAGCTGTCGTGAAGGGTGATGACCATGTGGCTGTGCGCGCTACCGTCGGCCGGGGGAGGAGTCGGTATGAGCAGGACCGAGGAGTTCCAGGAGCTGCGTTCGCTGTTGTTCTCGATCGCCTACCGGATCCTGGGCGGTGTGAGCGAGGCCGAGGACGCGGTCCAGGAGACCTGGCTGCGCTACGAGACCTCCCCGGCCCACGTCAGATCGGCCAGGGCTTTCCTCTCGGCCACGGTGACCCGGATCTCGATCGACGTGCTGCGCTCGGCCCGGGTCCGGCGGGAGGAGTACGTCGGGCAGTGGCTCCCCGAGCCACTGCTCACCGACCCGTACGAGGACCCGGAGAGGTCGGCGGAGCTGGCCGACTCGGTGTCGATGGCGGCCCTGTTGCTGCTGGAGCGCCTGAGTCCGCTGGAGCGGGCGGTGTTCGTGCTGCGGGAGGTGTTCGGGTTCGGCTTTCCCGAGATCGCGTCGGCGGTGGGGCGTTCGGAGGCGGCGTGCCGTCAACTGGCGGTCCGTGCCAGGCGCCACATGGACGAGGGCCGACCCCGCTTCGAAGCCGCCCGCGGCGAGCGGGAGGAACTGGCGTCGCGCTTCTTCGACGCCCTGCGCGACGGCGACGTCGCCGGACTGCGGGAACTGCTCGCCGCCGACGTGTCGATGGTCGGCGACGGCGGCGGCAAGGCCCCGCAACTGGCCAGGGACGTCATCGGCGCCGAGACCGTGGCCAGGCTGCTGGCCTCCGCCTTCCCTCGAATGGCCCGCGTCGGAGTGACGTTCGAGCCGCACGAGGTCAACGGCCGGCCGGGCGCGGTCTTCCGCGACCGGGACGGCAAGGTGCTTCACACCCTGGCGCTCGATGTACTCGACGGGCAGATCCAGACCATCCAGACGGTGATCAACCCCGACAAGCTCGGGCACCTGGGTCCGGTGGCGGACGCCTGGGCGATCCACCGCGCGGTACGAGAGGTGGGCCGCCGTCGGTGACAGCGGTGACCGTGCCCTGGCCAGAACTTCCTTGCGGACTACTGGGGCGCGTTCTAGCCGTTCGCCGCCTGACGTCTCCATGAACGACCTCGGCCCGTCCTGCTCCGGGGGAGAGGAAGGGCCGCGTCACGTCACCCCCGCGGTGAACGGCTCCCGCGGTGAACCGCCCTGCGGGAGCGGTTCGGTCGCGCTCCCCGTCCCGGGGCGAACGTTGCCTGCTGCGGCACTAGTGAGGTGGCCCGTCCGTCACGGTGAGGCGTCCGGTCGCCACGCCGTGCACGACATGGGCGGCCGCCACGTCCAGGGCCGCGTGGCCGGTGGACTTGAAGACGGTGAGCAGGTCGGGGGAGTGCCGACCGGGGGCGTCGCCGGCGAGGACGGATCCGAGCAGCGTGACGCCGCGGCCCTGCGGCAGTCCTTGCAGCTCGTGGGCGCCGGAGGGCGGCGGCGTCCCGGCGGCGCCGAGCCACTCGGCGAAGAGCGCCGCCTCCCGGATCGTCGCGGCGTCGAGTTCGGGTCCATGGGAACCGCCGACCGAGCTCAGGTGCGTGCCCGGGGCGAGCCAGTCGCGGCGCAGGACAGGGCGGGTCGCGCCGGTGCAGCAGTACACGGTCGCCGCCTCGCGTACGGCGGCCTCGATGCCGTCGGCCGCACGGCCCGCGGGATGCAGGGCGGCCGTCGCGTGGACCGCCGTACGGTCGCGGCCCGCGACGGTGACGGGCTCGGCCGGCCGGAGCGCGGCCAGCAGGGAGACCTGGGCGCGGGCCTGGGCGCCGGTGCCCACGACCACGACGGGGCCTGGGCGGGCCAGGGCCAGAGCGCTGTGTGTGGCGGCCGCCGCGGTGCGCCAGGCCGTGACGGGCTCGGCGTCCATGACGGCCAGGGGCCGGCCGTCACAGGTGTCGAAGAGGGCCACGATGCCCCGGTGGGTGCTGCGGCCCGGCCGGGCGGGGTCGGCGAACACCGACACGAGCTTCGCCGCGAGGCCCAGACCCGGCACGTATCCGGGCATGGCGCCGAGCAGGCCGCCGGGCGCGGACGCCGCGATCCGGGGCGGCGCGGACGCCTGTCCGCGTGCCACGGCGGTGAGGGCGTCGGCCACGGCGGCCATGAGGTGGTGGGGGTCGAGCGCCGCCGCGGTGGCGGCCCGGTCGAGGACGAGGAGGTCGTTCACGCGTCGCCCGCCCCGCTGGTGCCGGACAGCAGGCCGCCCAGGACGTCCGCCGCCGAGGCGAGGTCGGCGCGCAGCCCAAGCATGCGTGGTGCGTCGATCTCGGCGTCCGGGCCGACGACGGTGACGGCGCAGACCGGCGCGCCGGGGGCCGGGACGACGGCCCGGCTCAGGGACGCGACGAACTGCTCGTTGCGGCCGTGCTCGACGGCGAACCCGGCGGCCCGGGTCCGCTCGATGTCGGCGAGCAGGCCCGTGTCGCCGTCCAGCGGATGTCCGGCCTTCCGGGCCGCGTCCAGGTAGGGGCCGCGTGCCTCCGGGGCGAGGGCGGCCACCAGGGCGAGCGGACCGGCGAACCGGTGCGCGGGCAGGGCCTCGCCGAGCAGTGTGCTGATCATCGCCAGGTGGTCCGGCCGGACCACGTCCACCACTCGGGAGCCGTCGTTCTCGAGGACCTGGAGGTTGACCATCAGACCGGTGCGCGCGGACAGGTCCTCCAGTACGGGGCGGGCCAGCGACGTCAGCGAATTGTGTGCCGCCCGGACCGACAGGCGCAGGACGGCGGTGCCGGGCAGATAACGGTCGCCGGTCCGAAGGACCCAGCCGCGGCGGACCAGGTCCACCAGGATCCGGTAGGCGGTGGCCCGGTGCAGTCCGACCTCGCCGGCCAGGTCGGTCAGCCGGGGCGGCCGCGGAGCCCGGGAGACGGCCTCGACCAGGTCCAGCGCTTTGTCCACGGCCGTTCGCGACTCTTGCGGCATCGCAGCCCTTTCGATCGAAGCCCCGCCGGCGGGCCCTTCGTCGGCAGCCGACCGCCGACCGCCCGGTTACGGAGGTAGAGTACCGCCTGTTTCACATAGCGAGAGAGTTGTTACGTAGAGCGTAACAAGCTGGGAGTGGTGACCTTGACGAGCGACAGTGCGGGAGGGGCGACCCCGTTCGCCCCTCCCGAGAGCGGAACGGTCGTGGTCTACCGCGGCGTCACGCTGTTCGACGGGACCGGCAGCCCGCCCCGGCCCGCGACGTCGATCGTCGTGGACGGTTCCCTGATCCGGGCCGTGATGGACGACGTGGACGCCGCGGCCTTCCGCGCCGAGGGCGCTGAAGTCGTCGACCTCACCGGCCACTTCGTCACACCCGGCCTCGTCGACGCGCATCAGCACCTCGCCACGCCACCTGACCGCCCGGCCGCCGAGGCCGTACTGCGCCGCCTCGTGCACAGCGGGGTCACGGCCGTACGGGACATGGCCGACGACCTCCGGCAGATCGGCGACCTGGCGCGGGCCGCACGGGTGGGGGAGATCGCCGCCCCGGACATCCACTACGCGGCGCTGATGGCAGGTCCGGGGTTCTTCGACGATCCCAGGACCCACCAGGTGACACAGGGCGCCGTGCCGGGCGAGGTGCCCTGGATGCAGGCCGTCACGGACCTGACCGACCTGCCCCTGGCGGTCGCCCTCGCCCGGGGGACCTACGCGGCGGCCATCAAGGTCTACGCCGACCTGGACGCGGGCGTCGTCGCCGCCATCACCGCCGAGGCGCACCGGCAGGGCATCCCGGTCTGGGCGCACGCGGCCGTGTTCCCCGCGACACCCGGCGAGGTCGTCGCGGCCGGAGTGGACACCGTCTCGCACGTGACGCTGCTGGCCCACGAGGCGGCCACGGCACCCCTGACCACCTACAAGGACAAGCCGGCCGTCGACCACGCGAGCCTGGTCACCGGCGAGGACGCGCGGCTCGCCGCCCTGTTCGCCCGCATGCGCGAGCAGGGAGTCGTCCTGGACGCGACCGCCGGAATGTGGGCCAGTGAGGCACTCGCGGGCGACGACCCGGAGGCGTCCGAACGAGCCTCCCGCAACACCGAGTTGGCCATCGCTCTCACGGCGCAGGCACACCGGGCCGGCGTACAGCTGGCCACCGGGACCGACTACGAGACCGCCCCCGGCGACCCGTTCCCCGCCCTCTACGAGGAACTCGCCTTTCTCGTCAGGCGATGCGGCATCCCGGCCCCGGACGTGCTGCGTTCCGCGACGTTCGTCGGCGCCCGCAGCGCCGGCGCGGAACACCTCACGGGCAGCGTCGAGCCGGGCAAGCTGGCCGACTTCGCCGTCTTCGCGCGGGACCCGCTGGCCGACATCGACCACCTGCGCACGATCACCCTGACCGTCAAGCGGGGGCACCGCTTCCCGCGCAGCGCCTACACCACCACCGCTCCCAGGGAGAACCGTTGACCGGCACGCCCCTGATCGTCAATGCCCTCGGCCAGCTCGACAACCCCAACTCCGCGCAGTCGATGGCGGCGGCGGGCGAACTGAACCCGGGCAGCGAGCAGTTCACCCTCGACCCCCGGGCCCTGGCCGAGGCGCGGGCCTCGGGCCTGACCGCCGTCAACATCACCCTGGGCTACGTGATGGGCGATCTGCCGCCTTACGCGCACACCCTGCACGAGATCGACGTCTGGGACGCCGTCATCGCCCGGCACCCCGACGACCTGCTGAAGGTGACCACCGTCGCGGACATCCACACGGCGGCACGCGACGGTCGGGTCGGTGTCATCTACGGATTCCAGAACGCGGTGGCCGTGGGCGACGACGCCGGCCGTGTCGCCACGTTCGCCGAACGCGGCGTACGCGTCGTGCAGTTGACCTACAACCAGGCCAACCACCTCGGTGGCGGTTCGTCGGCGCCGGCCGGCACCGGACTGACCGCCATCGGGCACGAGGTGGTCGACGCCCTCAACGACCACCACCTCATGGTCGACCTGTCGCACAGCGGCGAGCGGACCTGTCTGGACGCGGCCACGTACTCCCGCGTACCCGTGTCGATCAACCACACGGGGTGCCGCGCGCTGACCGACCTGCCCCGCAACAAGACCGACGAGGAACTGCGTCTGGTCGCCTCCCGCGGCGGGTTCGTCGGCATCTACTTCATGCCGTTCCTCAGCCCCACCGGCCACGCGTGTGCCGCCGACGTCGTCGAGCACATCGCGCACGCCGTGGACGTCTGCGGAGAGGACCACGTCGGCATCGGCACCGACGGGCCCGTCACTGCGATCGACGACCTGGACGCGTACCGGGCCCGGCTGGCGGAGCACGTGGCCCAGCGCCAGGAGGCCGGGGTCTCGGCGGCGGGCGAGCGGGCGGACACGCTGCCGTTCGTGGTCGATCTGCGGGGCGTGGACCAGTTCCGTGAACTGATACGCCTGCTGGAGCGGCGCGGCTACTCCTCCGGCCGGATCGAGAAGATCATGGGGCGCAACTTCGTCGACTACGCCGAACGGGTGTGGGCGCCGTAGCCGCCGGTCGGCCGGTCCTCCACGGTCGCGAGGGGTGATGTTTCCGGCACGTCTGCCGCGCGCCACAACGGGCACACGAAGGACTCAGGACAAGCATCAGCAGGACGACAGCGACGACGCGACGACGCGACGACGCGAGGACAGGGAGGACAACGTGAGCGACTACCGCGCACGCCAAGTGCCGACCGCCGGCCATACCCCGGACGACGACCTCACCGGATACCAGGTGGACGCCACGGACGGTCATGTCGGCAAGGTCAGCAAGTACTCCAGGGACCTCGGCCCGCGGTTCCTGGTGGTGCACACCGGCGTCTGGGTTCTCGGCAAGGACGTGGTGATCCCCTCGGACACCGTCATGGGTGTCGACCACGACGCCCGCATCGTGCAGGTGTCGAGTACGAAGGAGCAGGTCAAGTCGGCGCTCGACTTCGACGTCGACACCTATCTCGGCGACCCGCGCCACCGTGACCAACTGGGTGGCCGGTACGGCTCGGGCCACTGACCCGGGCGGGCCCGCGCCGCGACCAGCCCTGTCGGCACCCGGCCGTCGTCGGCCACCCGGCAGGCGGCGGGTGACGGCGTCCGGCGCCACGCCGTAGCGGAGGGAAACCGGTACGAATGTATGTGCCGTGCTAGGCTGGAAGTAGTTGCAGTTGTGGTTCCCGAAACTTCAAATGTCTCGACGGTTGGATGTCGTCAGGCGTTTATGTATTTCCGGTGCTTATCCGGACGGGGTTCATTGTGGCGACGCACGGGCTCGCACAGTGCGAGTCCGCGGGCACTGCCCCGAAGGAGATGTGACATGGCTACTGGCACCGTCAAGTGGTTCAACGCGGAAAAGGGCTTCGGCTTCATCGAGCAGGACGGCGGCGGCCCCGACGTCTTCGCCCACTACTCGAACATCGCCACCCAGGGCTTCCGTGAGCTCCAGGAGGGCCAGAAGGTGAACTTCGACGTCACCCAGGGCCAGAAGGGCCCCCAGGCGGAGAACATCACCCCCGCCTGACGCCTAGGCGTTTGACGAAGTTGGGACCCGCACCTCAGGGTGGGGTCCCAACTTCGTTTTTGTGTATTTTCGGGCAGAATTTGTCCGGTCCTAGTTTTAGCTCGCATTGTCGCAATTCGTCCGGCTCATTCCTGCCGCGAAATTCCTTGATGCGTGCCATGTCGAGGAAGGTTGTGCATGAGTCGTCCAGTTCGCCCCGGCGTCGGTTCAGAAGGCAACGAACGTCGTCCCTCCGGCCCCCAGGGAGAGTTCGAGCTGCCGGTCAGCGTCACCCCGGCGCTCCCCGCGGCTGCGACCTTCGGCGAACTGGACATGCCCGGCGAGCTGCTGAACATGCTCACCGACCTCGGCCTGCACGAGCCGTTCCCGATCCAGGCCGCCACCCTGCCGAACGCCCTCGCGGGGCGTGACGTCCTGGGACGCGGGCGCACCGGATCCGGCAAGACGCTCGCCTTCGGTCTGGCGCTTCTCGTGCGTACGGGCGGGCAGCGCGCCGAGTCGCGGAAGCCGCTGGCCCTGATCCTCGTCCCCACCCGCGAGCTGGCCCAGCAGGTCACCGACGCGCTCGATCCGTACGCCCGGTTGCTGAAACTGCGACTGGCCACGGTGGTCGGCGGTATCTCGATCAGCCGGCAGGCGAGCGCGTTGCGCGACGGCGCCGAGGTCGTCGTCGCGACACCCGGCCGCCTCATGGATCTCGTCGAGCGCAAGGCCTGCCGTCTGGACAGGGTGAGCATCACCGTCCTGGACGAGGCCGACCAGATGGCGGACATGGGCTTCATGCCCCAGGTCACCGAACTACTGGACCAGGTCCGCCCCGAGGGGCAGCGAATGCTGTTCTCGGCCACCCTGGACCGCAACATCGACCTCCTGGTCCGGCGCTATCTCCATGACCCGGTGGTCCACTCGGTCGACCCCTCGGCGGGCGCCGTCACCACGATGGACCATCACGTGCTGCACGTGCACGGCGCCGACAAGTACGCCGCCGCCACGGAGATCGCCGCCCGCGACGGGCGCGTGATGATGTTCCTGGACACCAAGCACGCCGTCGACCAGTTCACCAGGCATCTGCTGGGCAGTGGCGTGAAGGCCGCCGCTCTGCACGGCGGCAAGTCGCAGCCCCAGCGCACCCGCACCCTGGCCCAGTTCAAGGACGGCCACGTGACGGTGCTGGTGGCCACCAACGTCGCGGCCCGCGGCATCCACGTGGACGACCTCGACCTGGTCGTCAACGTCGACCCGCCCAGCGACCACAAGGACTACCTGCACCGCGGCGGCCGTACGGCCCGCGCGGGCGAGTCCGGCACCGTCGTCACGCTGGTGCTGCCCAACCAGCGCAGGGACATGGCCCGTCTCCTGTCCGACGCGGGCATCAGGCCGCAGATCACGCAGATCCGCTCCGGTGAGGCCGAGCTGAGCCGCATCACCGGCGCGCAGGCGCCCTCCGGCGTCCCTGTCAACGGCAGCAAGCCCGTCGCGGAGCGCCCGAAGCGCGGCGGTGCCCCCTTCCGTGGTCTGGGCACCCGCCCGGGGCAGACCGGTCGCGCCGGCGGCGAGTCCCGCCGGTCCGCCGAGGCCCGCCAACTCGCCGAGGCCCGCAAGGCCGCCCGGATCCGTCGCGGCGACTAGTGCCGTGGCGGGCAACGTTCGCCCGTGAAGGAGCGGCGTCCGGTGCGTGCGGGAGTGCGTGCCGGGCGTCGCGACGGGGCGAACGTCGCCTGCTGCGGCACTAGGACCAGGACCGGTAGGACCCGTGGGACCGAGATCCCGGTCGGGTTCCGCTCGCGGCTCGGGCTCAGGGAAGGACCGGCAGCATCCAGCAGTTGGACGTCGTGGCCTTTCCGG
Source organism: Streptomyces sp. NPDC059582 (assembly GCF_042735715.1). NCBI lineage: Bacteria > Bacillati > Actinomycetota > Actinomycetes > Kitasatosporales > Streptomycetaceae > Streptomyces > Streptomyces sp. NPDC059582. Next base: position 19,328 of record NZ_JBHWCC010000015.1, on the reverse strand, counting down.
AGAGCCGGTCGACCAGCCACGAGATGGCAGTGCCCTGGTCGGTGAGCAGCGGGGCGAAGTGGTTGACGATGTTCTTCTCCCCGAGGCTCGGCAGGTTGACCGGCACGTAGGTGACGTCCGCGCCCTTGCCGCACCAGTCGGCCGCGAGCCGGCGGACCTGCGCGTGGGTGACCATGTCGTCGTTGACGCCGCTGACCACCCGCACCGGGCCCGTGGGCTTGAGGGTGCCGATGCGCTGCGCGTCGATGAAGGACTTCAGCCGGGGCTCGGCGTCGACGACCTGGGAGACGGAGGAGCCGTCGCTCGTCCACTCCGTGCTCGACACGGCCCCGTAGGACAGGAGCGCGTCGCCGACACACATGGTCGAGGTGTCGGCCAGCGCGGCCCGGCCGGCCGCGTTGAGATGGGCGTCGACGACGGGTCCGAGGGCCGGGTCGCTCTGCCGGAAGCCGTTGACGGACCAGCCGATGGCGGCTGCCAGGGAACTGCCGTCGACACCCTTCATCACCTCGGTCAGGTCCGCGGGCGGCGCTCCCGAATAGGTCCCCGCCAGGGGGACGTCCGGTGCGTAGGAGCGCTGGAGTTCGGCGGCCGCGGCACTGGCGCCGCCGCCCTGGCTGTAGCCGTACAGGCCGACGCGTGAGGTGGAGGTGACGGTTGCCCCGGCCACCGTACGGGCGGCGCGCGCGGCGTCGAGGAGGGCGTGGCCCTCGTCGACACGGTTGACGTAGGTGTGGACGCGGTCGGTCGTGCCGAGGCCCGCGTAGTCGGTGAGTACGACGGCGACACCCCGGCTGAGGATCCGGTAGACGGCCAGTGCCTCGTAGCCGACGGACACGGAGCCTTCGTTCAGGGCGATGGGGTGTTCGAGGGCGAGAGAGGCCGAGCACTGGTCGCCCTGTCCCATCGTGCCGGGGGCGAGGGCCACCAGGGGGCGGGGTCCCCTGCCCGTCCAGGCGGCGGCCGGCTCGATGTACGCGCCGGTCACGGCGAGGGGCCGGCCGGCCGAGTCGGTCGACTTGTACATCAGCCTGGTCGCCGTCCCGGGCAGCGGGCCGTCGATGCCGGGCAGACTCAGCGCGAGGGGAAGCGGTTCGGTGCGCACCAGCGTGCCGTTGGCGTCGGGCAGTTCGGCGGGCGGGGTGTAGAAGGGCGGGACGGCCGCGGCCGCGGTGAGTGATCCGGCCGGCTCCGAGGCGGCTGCGGCGGCCGAGGCGGGCCCGGCCGTGGCGCTCAGGCCGCAAGCGGCGACCAGGGCGGCCGCCAGTGCGGTGGCCGGCCGCCGGCCACGGGTCGCGGCGGTCGTGAGGGTCGCGGAGACGGTGACGGAGGCGGCTCTTTCTTCGGGCATCCTGTTCGATCGCTTCATGCGGCTCACTCCTGATGGCGGACGGAGTTCGGGGCGGGTGGCGGCCCCTGGAGTCCTTCGGGGTGGTGCGTCGCGCATGCCGACCACCGGGACGGCCGGATCAGGTGGCCGCCCGGGCTCGGGTGGGTGCATGGGCAGTGGCGTGCTGCCGGTCCTTCGTGGTCCGCCCTCTCGGGTCAGGATTTATGACTCCCGGGTCAGTTACTCGGGAGTCACATCGGCAGACTAGGACTGGGTGTCACTCAGTGACAAGATGTCTGCACGCGTCAAATACCGCTCTCGCTATGCTGCGTCGATCGGACGCATAGGTGGTGTGACGGCAGTGCACGAGGCAACGGTCGGACGGCGCTCGGCTTCGGCGGAACCGGTCGCGCGACGGCCGACGCTCGGTGAGCGGCGCAAGTCCGCGCTCCGCCTGGAGATCGCCCAGGAGGCCATCGGCCTCTTCACCGCGCAGGGCGTCACGGCGACCACGGGGGAGGAGATCGCCCAGGCCGTCGGCATCTCGGCCCGAACCCTCTGGCGGCACTTCCCGACCAAGGAGAGCTGCGTCGGACCTCTGCTGACAGCGGGCCTGGAGTTCATGGCGGAGGCGCTGCGTGCCTGGCCGCCGGACACCCCGCTACGGGCCTACCTGGAGGATCCGCGCACGTGGGGCGAGGTCTTCGATCCCCCGGAGGTCGTCTGGGACCTCATTTCCATGATCCGTACCGAACCGGGGCTGCGCGCGGTGTGGCTTCAGGTGCACGACGACGCGCTGCCGGTCTTCGCCGAGTTGTTCGCCCAGCGGTCCGGAAGCAGCCCGGACAGTCTGCGGGTGAAGGTGCACGCGGCGATGTTCAACGGCGCGCTGCGGGCGGCGGTGGAGGACTGCCTCATGGACCCCGCCGGACCCCGTCCGGGAACCGGGCTGACCGCCTCGCTGCACACGGCCCTGTGCGCGGCGGCCGAAGGCCTGCCGTACTGACGGGGCTCCGCCACGGATGGCTGCGGCCGGTCAGCCGCACCACGGCGCTGGGGAGGCGGACCCGGGAACCGGAGCGGAGAATGAATGTGCGGACCTTCGCGTCGTGATTCCCCCGAGCCGACGCGGAGGCCCGCGCACCTCCAGGAGGGTGCTCCGCCCATGACATCCGGCGAGTGACCCGGTGAGCGGTTGGTGGACCTGCCCGGAGAGGACTCGTCAAGGGGTCGACGCGATGGTGGCGCGCGGTCACCGGATGGCGGCGGTGAGGCGGGTCCGGGACGCTCTGCGCCCGCTGGACCTGGGTCTGCGCGAGGCGGAGCAAGTGGTCGACGAGCGCTACGAGTTCCTAGGTGACCATGTGACCATGTGGCCGTGTCACCGTGTCACCGTGTCACCGTGTGGCCGTGTGACCTGCAAGCCCGGCTGATCCACTCGGGGAGTGTCGCCCAACTTGTCCCGGTCGCGCGGAAGCATCGGGGAGGGTCGTCCCGACTCGTCCCGGTCGCGCGGAATCGCGGGGCAACGCGAGAACCCCTGGCCGTGCGCGGACGGCAACGGCGACGGCAACGGCAGGACGCCCTCGTGCGCCCTGCGCGCATCACGTGCCCCGACGCCGCCGACCGCGACGTAAAGCCGCCGACCCGTCGAGGCAGGCCCCGGCCGCCGACGAAACTGGACAGTCATCGGAGTGCTCGGGAGTGCTCGCCCCCGTGCGACTGGACCGGATCCGGCGCTCCCGGGACCCGCCCCCCGCTCCAGGGACCCCCCTTGCATCCCTCGCGCAGGTTCCACATAAGGTAAGGCTCGCCTAATTGTTCACAGGTGAACCACAGCTAGGAGCCGTCACATGTCTCTTCGGCGCCGCGGTACAGCCGCAGTCGCTCTCGCCGTCGCCGCCGCACTGTCCCTCGCGGCGTGCAGCGGCGATTCCTCGGGGAACGGCAAGGAGGGCAGCGCGTCCGCCGAAGCCGGGTCGGGGGCGAAGGACTCGAAGTCGGTGGCGAAGGGCGGCAAGGACTTCGCGGACGCGGCGGAGAAGACCGCCGCGCTCGGCACGGACGCCAAGCCCGGCCAGTGGCCGCGCACGATCAAGCACGCGATGGGCAGCACCGAGATCAAGGCCCAGCCCAAGCGCGTGGTCGTCCTCGACGTGGGCGAGCTTGATAACGTTGTCTCGCTGGGTGTGAAGCCGGTCGGCCTGGCCCCGACCGAGGGCTCGCCGGACCTCCCGTCGTACCTGAAGAAGGACGCCGGCACGCCGAAGAACATCGGCACCATCAACAGCCTCAACCTGGAGGCGATCGCCGCTCTCAAGCCCGACCTGATCCTGGGCAGCCAGCTGCGCGCCGCCGACTCGTACGACGAGCTGTCGAAGATCGCGCCGACCGTCTTCTCGATCCGCCCCGGCTTCACGTGGAAGGAGAACTACCTCCTCAACGCGGGCGCGCTGGACAAGACCGCGCAGGCCGAGGCGAACCTCGCCGCGTACGAGAAGCGGGCCAAGGCCCTCGGCGACAGGCTCGGTGCCCACAAGCCGACCGTGTCGATGGTCCGTTACATGCCCGACGGCGTCATCCGCCTCTACGGCAACGACTCCTTCATCGGCACGATCCTCAAGGACGTCGGCATCCCGCGCCCGAAGAACCAGGACATCGCGGACCTGGCGGCAGAGGTCAGCGCCGAGAACATCGACCAGGCCGACGCCGACTGGATCTTCACGGGCGTCTACGGCGACCCGAAGGCCACGGACAAGACCAAGACCCAGGGCAACCCGCTCTGGAAGAACCTCAGGGCGGTCAAGGACGGCCACGCCTACGACGTGCCGGACGAGACCTGGTACCTCGGGCTCGGCGTCACCGCTGCCGACGCGGTGCTCGACGACCTCCAGAAGCACCTGGCTCCCTGACGACCGGCCGTGCCTGACGACCGGCCGTACCTCACGGCCTGACGGCCTGACAAGCAAGAGAGAGTGAGCTCGGCGCATGTCGCCACCCACCCCCACCCGCCGGGCCGGCTGGCTGTCGGCAGCCACGGTGATGCTCCTGATCGCCGTCCTGCTGAGCCTCGCCGTGGGCAGCCGCCAGATCGCGCCGGGCGAGGTCATCCAGGCCCTGCTGCACGGCGGCAGCAGTGACGACGCCCAGGTGGTGCGGTCGTTGCGGGTACCGCGCACGGTCATCGGCGTACTGGCGGGCGCCGCGCTCGCCCTCGCCGGGACGGTGATGCAGGGCGTCACCCGCAACCCCATCGCGGAACCGGGCATCCTCGGCGTCAGCCAGGGCGCGTCGGTCGGCGTGGTGTGCGCGATCGCGTTCTGTGGCGTGCACACGCTGGGTGGCTACGTGTGGTTCGCGTTCGCGGGCGCGGCGCTGGCGGCGGTGGGCGTGTACGCCGTCGCCAGCGGCGGGCGGGGCGGCGCGTCGCCGGTCAAGCTCGCGCTCGCGGGCGCCGCGATGAACGCCTTCCTCGCAGCGCTCGTGTCGGGGATCGCCACCACCGACGCCCGAGCCCTCGACGAGTTCCGTTTCTGGCAGGTGGGTTCGATCAGCGGCCGGGACAGCGAGATCATCGGCCAGCTCTGGCCGTTCCTGCTGGCCGGCCTGGTGCTGGTCGCGGCGATGGCCCGCGGTCTCGACGCGCTCGCGCTCGGCGACGACGCGGCCAAGGCTCTCGGGCACAACGTCGGACTGCTGCGTGTGCTCGGGGCGCTGGGCGCGACCGTGCTCACCGGAGCGGCGGTGGCAGCGGTCGGCCCGATCGCGTTCACCGGCCTCGCCGTACCGCACATCGCCCGCGCCCTGGTGGGCACCGCGCACCGCTGGGTGCTGCCGCTCGCCGCGCTGCTGGGCCCGGTGATGATCCTGGGCTCGGACGTGCTCGGCCGTATCGTCTTCCCGCCCTCGGAGGTGCCGGTGGCCGTCATGACCGCCCTGATCGGCGTGCCGTTCCTCATCGCGCTCGTCCGGCGCCGGGCGGTGGTGGCCGCGTGACCAGCACCGAGACCGACACCACCCGGCCCGGTGCATACCCGGCCGGGTATGCCGTACGACGTGCCGGTCGCGGCGTACGTCCCGCCGGACACTCCGTGCTGCGCGGGGGACGGGCCAGTTTCCTCGTCCACCGGCGGGCGGTCGTCGTCGCGACGGCACTGACCGTGCTGCTCGCGTGCTCGGTGGTGGCGTATCTGTGCGTCGGCGAGTCCTTCGTCCCGCCGACCGAGGTCGTCCGCGTGCTGTTCGGGCGGACGAGCCCCGACGAGCTGGTGGTGGGCACGCTGCGGCTGCCGCGCCTGGTCGTCGGCCTCCTCGCGGGGGCCGCGTTCGGTGTCGCGGGCGCGCTGGTGCAGACCGTCGCGCGCAATCCGCTGGCCAGTCCCGACGTCATCGGCGTCACGCACGGCGCGGGCGCGGCCACGGTCGCCGCGCTGAGCTTCAACGCCGTCGCCGACGACGCGCTGCCGTACGTCTCCGTGGCCGGTGGCGTCGCGGCGGCTCTGCTGGTCTACGTCTTCGCCTGGCGGCGCGGGCTGCACTCCTCCCGCTTCGTCCTGGTCGGCATCGGCGTGTCGGTCGCGCTCGGTTCGCTTACCCAGCTGTTCCTCACCAAGGGCGACTACCTGGTGGCCCAACAGGCCAAGGTCTGGCTGACCGGTTCCCTCAACAGCCGCGGCTACGAGGAGGCGGGCCCCCTCGCACTCGTCCTGCTGGTCGGCGTCCCGGCGGCCCTGTGGGCGGCGTGGGTACAGCGCGGCGCGTCCTTCGACGACGACACCGCGACCGCCCTCGGCGTGCGCCTGGACCAGGTTCGGCTCGGCCTGACCGCGCTCGGGGTCGTCCTGGCGTCGGTGGCGACCGGCGCCGCGGGCCCGGTCGACTTCGTCGCGCTGCTCGCCCCGCAGATCGCGCGCCGGCTCACGCGCACGGCGCAGATCCCGCTGCTGTCCTCGGCGTTGACCGGCGCGCTGGTCGTCGTGGTCGCGGATCTGCTGGCCCGCCGTATGTTCTCCCCGATCGAGCTGCCCGTCGGCGTCCTCACCGCCGCGGTGGGCGCCCCGTACCTGATGTGGCTCATCGTTCGCACCCGCAGCCGTTCCGGAGGCACCTCCTCATGAGCCGTCCGCACACCAGCCGCCTGTCGGCCCACGACCTTACTCTGGCGTACGAGGACCGTGTCGTCGTCGAGGGCCTGGACCTGGAGATACCCGACGGCAAGGTCACGGTGGTCGTCGGCCCCAACGCCTGCGGCAAGTCCACCGTCCTGCGGGCGCTGGGCCGCCTTCTCAAGCCGCGCGGGGGCTCCGTGCTGCTGGACGGCGCCGAACTCGCCCGGATCCCCGGCAGACAGATCGCGCGTACGGTCGGTGTCCTGCCGCAGTCCCCGACCCCGCCGGACGGCATCACCGTCGCCGACCTCGTCGCCCGTGGCCGCCAGCCGCACCAGAAGTGGTGGCAGCAGTGGTCGGACGCCGACGAGCGGGCCGTCACCGAGGCGCTGGAGCGCACCGACACGGCCGACCTCTCCGACCGGCCGGTGGACGAGCTCTCCGGCGGTCAGCGCCAGCGGGTGTGGATCGCCATGGCCCTGGCCCAGGACACGGAGCTGCTGCTGCTCGACGAGCCCACGACGTACCTGGACATCGCACACCAGGTGGAGGTGCTGGACCTCGTCCGACGGCTCAACCACGAGCGCGGCCGAACGGTCGTCGCGGTTCTCCACGACCTCAACCAGGCCGCCCGCTACGCCGACCACCTCGTCGCCATGAAGGCCGGGCGCATCGTCGCCCAGGGGCCGCCGGACGAGATCGTCACCGCCGAGCTGGTCCAGGACGTCTTCGGCCTCACCTCCGTCGTCGTCCCGGACCCCGTCACCGGCGGCCCTCTGGTCGTACCCGCCCGTGCCTGGCAGCCCGTGCCCCCGCAGGAGGCGCGGACCCACTGACCGCCCGGAGATCGAACCTCCCCGCTAGGCTGGCCGCAGAGGTGGCCAAGTGACCTTATGGGCAGGGGAGTTGCTGGAATTGCCGGAGCCGTCGAAGCCATCGCAGCCGCAGCCGCAGCCGCAGCCGCAGCCGCAGCCGCAGCCGCAGCCGCAGTCGTCCGAGTCGCCCGAGCCGCTGGAGTCCGTGGCGGGCCGGGAGTCCACCACCGTCGTGGTGATCGGCGCGGGTCCGGCCGGTCTGACCGTCGCCAATCTGCTGCGGCGCAGCGGTATCGCGTGCGTCGTCCTGGAACGCCGGACGCGCGAGTACGTGGCACAGCGCCAGCGGGCCGGCATCGTCGAGACCCGTGCCGTGCGGATGTTCGACTCCTGGGGGCTGGCGGACCGAGTCCTCGGCGGTGTCCCGTCGGACGGTCTCCTGGAGTTCCGCGTGGACGGCGAGAGCCACCTCGTGTCCGACAGCGACGGCTCCGCGGGCCCCGCGGCGCGCCTGTGCCCGCAGCAGGTGCTGGTCCAGAAGCTCACCGCCGCGTACCTCGCCGACGGTGGTGACCTGCGTTTCGAGGCCGCCGACGTCTCCCTGCACGAGTTGACCGGAGATCGCCCGACAGTCAGCTACCGCGCCGCCGACGGCACCGTCCACACCATCACGTGCTCCTTCGTCGCCGGCTGCGACGGTGACCGCGGCACCAGCCGCTCCGCCGTCCCCGACGGTTTCCTCACCGCGCACGCCTTCGACCACGGCATCGGCTGGCTCACGGTTCTCGCCGACGCCCCACCCCCGGCTCATCCCCTCCTGGCGGTCAGCCCGCAGGGCTTCGCCGCACACTTCCCCCGTGGCCCGCACAGCAGCCGCTACTACCTCCAGTGCCCGCCCGACGACCACCCCGACGCCTGGACCGACTCCCGCGTGTGGGAGGCGCTGCGCACCCGGCTCGCCGACGCCGCCCTCGTCTCCGGTCCGATCACCGACCGCGAGGTCTTCCGGCTCCGCAGCCTCGTGCACGACCCCATGCAGTACGGCCGCCTGTTCCTCGTCGGCGACGCCGCCCACATCGTCTCTCCCATGGGCGGCAAGGGCATGAACCTCGCTCTCCACGACGCCGATCTCTTCGCCGGAGCCGTCCGGGACTTCGTCCACGATCACGACGACACCGCCCTGCGCACCTACTCTCAGCGCTGCCTCCGCCGCGTCTGGAGCGACCAGGAGTTCTCCCACTGGCTGACACGCACGCTCCACGACGCCGGCGACGACACCCACTCCGGCCGCTTCCGCCGCGGCCTGGCCCGCGCCCGACTCGACCGCCTCTTCACCTCCTCCGCCGCCGCGCAAGCCTTCGCGGAACTCACGACGGGCGTGGACCTGACGGGGGACACCCAGGTCTAGAGCACCGTCCCGGGCGGGAGCCAGGGCACGCGAGCCACCGGTACTCCGCCGACCGTCGGGTGGTCAGCGCGGTCTGCGCCAGGTGAGCTCGGCCGTGCGGTCGGCGCCCCAGAGCCGGGTAGGGGCGGCGAGGCTCAGCTTCAGCAGGTCGGCTTCGAAACTGACCTTCCTCGCCTGGGGCTTTCCGGCCCAGTTCGGGAAGAGGCTGGTCGTGACGTGATGCTCGACGGTCGTCGGGTCGACCACGTGGAAGGGACCGCCGTAGGCGACGTAGGTGACCGCCGCCTGTGCCAGCTCGTCCGGCGTGGCTTCTTCGAGGCGCTCGGACTGTGCGGGTGGGCGATCGCCTCGGCCCAGTTGAGCGGACATGTAGCCCTGCGGGGTGTAGACGATCAGACCGTGCGGCCGGGGGCCGAGGGGGTGGACGATCCGGCCGTCCCCGCCGGTGGCGACGTAGGACACGAGTTCCCACGCGCCCAGCAGCCTGTCACGCACCGCTTCGCACGCCTCGCGGTCGCTGCTCGCCGCCATGTGGTCGTCGGCTCTCATCGCGTTGCTCCTTTCGTTCGGGACTTCCTTCCGCCGGGGAGAGGGAGGTGAGGGCGGAGGGGGCCTGTGCGGGTTGAGGGGGTGACGGGTCGCAGGGTTGAGGCTCGCGGCTGAGCGTTGCCGCTGTGGGCACGGGCCCCGGAGACGGTTCAGTCACGGGTGAGTTCGCCGTCGACCAGCCGCCAGACGTGCAGCGTGTTGACCTCGCGCAGCGGCTCGGGCAGCAGCTCGTCGGGGAAGCCCTGGTAGGTGACCGGCCGCAGGAACCGCTCGATCGCGCTCATGCCGACGGAGGTGAACCGGCTGTCGGAGGTGGCCGGGAACGGGCCGGTGTGGACGGAGGCGTACGAGACCTCCTGCGGCATGGAGAAGGCGTTGAAGACGATGCGGCCGGTGCGCCGCTCCAGGACCGGCAGCAGTTGCGCGGCGGCGCCCCGATCGGCTGCCTCGGCGTGCACGGTGGCCGACAGCTGTCCCCTGAAGGCCCGGGCCACCTCGTGCAGTTGGTCCAGGTCGGTCAGCCGCACCAGCAGAACGGACGGACCGAAGACCTCCTCGCGCAGGGCCGGTTCGGCCAGCACCTGCTCACCGGTGACCTCGTACAGCAGGGACTGCCCGTCCCACGCGCCGATCGGGGCCGGTCCCGCGGCGACCCGGGTGGCGCCGTCCTCCTCCATCCGCCGCACGTTGTGGGTGTAGGCGTCGTGAATACCGGGCGTGAGCATCGTCCGCGCCGCCGTCTTCTCCACCTCGGCCGTCGCCGCGTTCCGCAACTCCGTGAAGCCGGGCCCGTCCACGGCGAGGAGGACCGCAGGCTTCAGACAGGCCTGCCCCACGTTGTACTGCGCCCGCTGGGCGACGCCGGCTCCGATCTCCGCGCCCCGCGCCGCCAGCGCGGCGGGGAGTACGAAGGTCGGATTGACGCTGGTCATCTCGGTGAACACCGGGATGGGGTCGGGACGTTGCTGGGCCCGGCGGAAGAGGGCCATGCCGCCCCCCTCGGAGCCGGTGAAGGTGACCGCCCGGACCAGGGGGTGCGACACCAGCGCCTCGCCGATCTCGTTGCCCGCGCCCCGGACCAGGGAGAAGACCCCTTCGTGCAGTCCCGCCTCGGCGACGGCCCGCTGTAGGGCGCGGCCCTGGATCTCGGAAGCACCGGGGTGGGCGTTGTGCGCCTTGAGGACGACGGGGCAGCCGGCGGCCAGGGCGGAGGCGGTGTCGCCGCCCACGACGGAGTACGAGATCGGGAAGTTACTGGCGCCGAAGATCACCACGGGGCCGAGGGCCACCTTCTGCAGACGGTGGTCCATGCGCGGCGCGGGCTGCCGGTCCGGCTGTGCGGGATCGATGGCCGCCTGGAGGAACCGGCCCTGTCGTACGACGGTGGCGAACTTGCGGAAGTGCGCCGCGGCCTTCAGGGTCTCGGCCGCGAGTTGGTCGGCGGCCAGGCCCGTCTCCAGCGAGGTACGTGCGGCGAGTTCGTCCTTGACCGCTTCGAGCTTGTCCGCGATCAGGTCGAGGAAGGCGGCCCGCTCGGCCAGGCCGGTGTGGCTGTAGCTGTCGAAGGCCGCGTCGGCGAGGCGGAGGGCACGGTCGACCTCGGCCTGCCCGCCGAACGCGAAGTCGGGTTCGAGGAGTTCGCCGGTGGCGGGGTTGAGCGCCTTCATCGTTCCCGCGGTGGCGGCCACGCCGGCCGCTCCGATCAGCAGTTCTCCGGTCAGTGTCATGACTGGACTTCCTTGAGTGCGTCGGCGAGTTCGTCGGTGGTGGTGATGGTGTGGGCGAAGGTGGGGCCGTTCAGCTCGTGGGCGGCGTGCATCTCTTCGGGGAGGAAGGCGGCGGTGGCGTCGCGGACGAGGGTGACGTGGTAGCCGAGTTCCATGGCGTAGCGGCCGGTGGATTCGATGCAGGTGTTGGCGAGCAGGCCGATGAGGACGACGTGGGTGATGCCGTGCTGTTTGAGCTGGAGGTCGAGGTCGGTGTTGGCGAAGCCGCTCTGTCCCCAGTGCTCGTGGGCCACGATGTCGCCGGGCCGGGGCTGGAAGTCGGGGTGGAACTCTCCGCCCCAGGTGCCGCGGGCGAAGGTGTGCCGCTGCTGGATCTTGCGCTGGGTGGGGCTGGGGTGGTCCCAGGTGTCGTAGTCGCCGCTCTCCCAGCGGCGGTGCGGGACGAACACCAGCTGGACGCCGGACGCCCGCGCGCAGGCGACCACGGTCCGCAGGTGGTCCAGCAGACCGACCTCGCCCGCCACCGCCTCCAGCCGCGGCCAGGCCAGGCCGCCCTCGGAGAGGAAGTCGTTGTAGGGGTCCACCAACAGCACCGCCGTACGGCGCACGTCGTATGTCTCGGTCATCGTGTCCCTCCAAATCTGGATGATGAGCAACATCTAGATATGAGGATTATGCGCATCATCCTGAAAGTCAAGTGGTGGCAGATCAGAAACGTGTTCCAGTGGCATGTGTATGATGGGTGTCATCTAGTTCTCTGGCGACTGGTGGTCTGGCGGCGGCATGCGCCGCTCCTCGAACGGGAGGCCCGGCATGGGACACTCACAGGCGGAGAAGGCGGCGTCCCGCGAGCGAGTGCTGCGGATCGCGGCCCGCAAGGTCCGCGCCGAGGGGGTGACCCGTCCCGGCGTCGCGGACCTCATGAAGGAGGCCGGGCTGACGCACGGTGGCTTCTACAAGCACTTCGCGTCCCGGGACGACCTGATCTCCCAGGCTTCGGCCGTGGCCCTCGCCGAGGGCACGGCGAAAATGGAGCGGGCCGCGCGGAAGAACGAGCAGGATCCGCGGGCCGGCCTGATCGACGCGTACCTCGCCAAACAGCACCGCGACGCGCCGGCCACCGGCTGCGCCCTGGTCACCCTCGGCGCCGCCGCCGGACGCGGCGACCAGCACTTCAAAGAGGCCTACGAGCAGCAGGTCCGCGCCTACCTCGACCTGATCGCCGGTCTCGACGACAACGGCGAGGAGGCGCGGGCCGAGGCGATGCTCACCCTCAGCGCACTGGTCGGCGCCACGCTCATGTCCCGGGCCATGGCCGACCCCGAGCTCTCCGACGAACTCCTGGAGACGGTGACCGACCAGCTCAAGCGACACGCGTCAGGAGCTCCGGCCACCGCAGGCTGACGTGTACGCGGGCACGGGGGCATCCGTTGCCGTCGGACAAGGCCCGTCGGACAAGGCCCGTCGGACAAGGCCCGTCGGACAAGGCCCGTCGGACAAGGCCCGTCGGGCAAGGCCGTCGGGGCGCGTCAGCGCGGCGACGCCTGCCCGTGTCCGGCAGGTGATGTGAGCGCCGCGCCGGCACACGGTCGGTGCTGTCGGGGTCCGCGCCCGTACCCGTGTCTCACACTTCGCGGCGCTCTTGCCGATCGAGTGGCGAGGCAGGCTCATCCGGCGTGGCAGGTCCGCGAACGAGAACAGGTCTGCCGACGTCGGACGGCCAACTGGGCCTGAAGCGCGCGGTGAACTCCGCGAAGTCCTTCCGCAGGTACCGCGGATCGGAAGGCTTCAGGCGGACCTGCTGACGGCTGTCCGCCCACCAGACCTCGAAATCGGCGACCGCGCCTTCGCCGGGCCAGAGCTCCTCCTGCTCCGGCAACAGCAGAACGTCCACGAAGCCCCCGACGGCCAGACCGATGTCGACGAAGATCCCGATCGCTCCAGGTCTGGGCACCTTCACGACAGTGCCGCGGAGGACCTGCCCGAAGCGAAGACTTCTTCGAATCCGTTCCCACTCCGCATCCGTGACCACGGAACGCATCGTCGCAGCCGCGCCGTGCGTGAATCAGCCCGGTCCGGGAGCGAGCATGACTCTCGGACCGTACCGAATTCGCCATGAGCGTCACACATGCATGAGCGTCACACATGGTCGAGCGGGGGCGATGTCACGGGCCGGGAGCCAATCGCTGTTCGGACCAGATGAGCTTGCCGTCCGACGTGTGGCGGGTTCCCCATCTGCGGGACAGCTGCTTGACGAGGAGGAGGCCGCGACCGTTCTCGTCGGTGATGTGGGGCCGGCGCGGGCACGGGTGGCTGTTGCTCGTGTCGTGGACCTCGCAGGTCAGCCCCTCGTGCCGGATCAGGCGCAGACCGATCGTGCCGTCACTGTGCCGGATGGCGTTGGTGACCAGTTCACTGACGATGAGTTCGGTGGACTCGGACAGGTGGTCCAGCCCCCATCGGGCCAGTTGGCTCGTGGCCAGGGCCCGGGCGTCGCGGACGACGGCCGGAGTGGCCGGGAGCTGCCACGAGGCGACCTGGTCCGGGCCGAGCGCTCGGGTCCGGGCGAGGAGCAGGGTGACGTCGTCGCCCGGTGCCCCGGCCGCCAGCGCGTCCACCACCGACGTGCTGAGTTCGTCCAGCGAGAGGCCGGGCCGTGCCAGGGCGGCCGCCAGGCGGTCCATTCCGACGTCGATGTCGTGGTCGCGGCCCTCGATCAGCCCGTCGCTGTAGAAGGCGAGCGTGGTGTGCTCGGGCAGTCGCACGGTCACGGACTCGAAGGGGACCAGCCCGAGCCCGAGGCCGAGCGGCGCCCCGGCAGGCAGCGGGGGAAAGGTGACGGAACCGTCCGGAGCGACGATCGCGGGCGGTGGGTGGCCGGCCCGCGCCATCGTGCAGCACCGGGTGACCGGGTCGTACACGGCATAGAGACAGGTGGCGGCCATGGTCGCGCCGGCCGGGTCCTCCACGTCGGTATCCGCCTCGCAGAGCCGGACGACCTGCTCGTCGAGGCGGGCCAGCAACTCGTCGGGAGGTACGTCCATGGCGGCCAGGGTGCGTACGGCGGCGCGGAGTTGGCCCATGGTCGCCGCCGCGTTGATGCCGTGTCCGACCACGTCTCCGACGACCAGGGCGATACGGGCACCGGACAGCTGGATCACGTCGAACCAGTCGCCTCCGACGCCGTGGTGACTGTCTGCCGGCAGATAGTGGGAGGCCACGTCGGCGGCCGACCCGCCCGTCGCGTGGTGGGGGAGCAGGTGGCGCTGAAGAGCGAGGGCCGCCAGGCGTTCGCGCGCGTACTGGCGTGCGTTGTCCAAGGACAGCGCGGCCCAGCTGACCACTTCTTCGGCCAGGAGCAGATCGTCCTTCTCGAACGGCGCGCGGTCGTCCGTCCGCACGAACAGCGCCATGCCCAGTACGGCCCCTCGCGCGTGGATCGGGACGACCATCAGCGAGTGCGCCCCGTACGCGTGGATCGCTGCCTGCGTCGCTGCGTGATGCTCCACCCAGGTTCCGGCCGAGGTGTCCACTATCGGCTCGAAGTGGGACCTGCCCGAGCGCAGAACGCCGGAGAAGGGCGACTTCGCCGGAACGACGACCCGCTCTCCCGGCCCGGCCAGGGAACTATGGATCCCCTGGTGGATCGAGGCCAGGCCGGCGCGGCGAAACGTGGGGGTGCGGCCGCCCCGCAGGCTCAGACCGCTCACAGGCTCATCGCCGAGGAGAACCGACTCCGCCAGGTCGACGGTGGCGTAGTCCGCGAGGAGGGGCACTGCGAGGTCGGCCAGTTCCTGACCGGTCCGTGTCACATCCAGGGTGGTTCCGACCCGCTTGCCGGCCTCGCCGAGGATCGCCAGCCGCTCCCGTGCCCGTCGGCTGTCGGTGACATCCACGCTCACCACGCACACGCCCAGGGCGCGGCCCTGTCCGTCGTCGAGGCGGAAGAGGGAGGCCGTCAGCGTACGTTCGCTGCGTGCCCGGCTCGACAGGAAGGACCGGTATTCCACGTTGAGTGTCGGCACCCCGCTGCGCAGCACCTGGCGCATCAGTGTCTCCAGCGTCTCGGCCTCGCTGCCGGGAACCGCCTCCGACAGCCTCCGTCCCAGCCGCTGGGCGAGGGGGATACCGTCCTTCACGCCCTGGGCGTCGTTCGCCCAGGTGCAGCGCAGCTCGGTGTCGCGGATCACGACACCGACGGACAGACCTCCTGGAAGACGCAGCCCCCCGGGCAGCGACTGCGGTACGGCGCCGTCCGTCGCCGACGCGGGAGACATCGTCGCCTTGTCGGTCGCCGACACGACCCACTGGGCCCGGCCGTCCTGCCCGGACACGGACTGCACGCACAGGCGTACGTCGATCGTGTGGCCGGCGCGGTGCCGCATCTTCGCGAACCCGGACCAGGGATCCGGGGCACTTCTCGGCGCGAGGTACGCCGACGCGTTCGCCCGGTCCGCGCCGTCCGCGAGCAGGGGGACGGCGGAGCGGCCCACCACGTCGGCGGGGGCGTAGCCCAGAAGCCGCTCGGCGGCCTGCGTCCACCCGACCACCCGCGCATCCGCGTCCAGCAGGGCGATGGCCGCGCCGACACCGGCCACCTCGACGTCGGTCTGGGCCGCGGTGAAGGCCGCTGCCACGGAACTGCTCATCGATCGTCCTTGTCCGTAGCCCCCCTGTGTCCATATCCCCCTGTGTCTCGTGTGCACCGCGTCCCGTTCGGCCGTGGTGGGCCGGGGCGCGCCGGGTGACCGACCGTGCGCGCACGCGCCGGTCACCCGGGCAGGACGCGTCAGGCGCCGGTCGGCGGGCCGACCGGCTGCGACAGTGCGGCCTTCACGCGACGGGTCTCGTCGTCGGCGAGGACTTCGAACCGGTTGCCGGTCAGGGCTTCCATGGTGAGTTCGGCCACCGTGGCGGGGCTGATCTTGGGCGCGTCGATCCCGGTGCTCAGATCCGTCTCCACGAAGCCGGCGTGCACGCCGACCACCAGGGTTCCCTGCGCGTGCAGGGCCTGTCGCAGGGAGTCCGTCAGCGACCACTGCGCGGCCTTGGAGGCGGCGTAGCCGGGAAACAGCGGCTGACCGGCCCAGGAAGCGAGCGACAGCATGTTCACCATTGCTCCGCCCCCGTTGCGGGCCAGGATCGGGGCGAAGGCCCGAGCCACCGCCCAGGTGCCGAAGTAGTTGACCTCCATCGCGTGACGCGCACCGTCGAAGTCGCCGTCCAGGAGGTGGGTGCGCCCGCTCCCGACCCCCGCGTTGTTGATGACGATGGAGACGTCGCCCGCGAGGTCGGCGGCCGCGGCGACGGCTTCATGGTCGGTGACGTCCAGGCGCAGCGGGACCAGGTCGGGATCGGTCACCCCGGCGGGGTCGCGGACGCCGGCGTAGACCTTCGCCGCGCCGTGGTCGAGCAGTGAACGGGCGAACGCGCGGCCGATACCGCGATTGGCTCCGGTCACGAGGGCGACTGATCCTTCGATTTTCATCGTGCTTCCTCTCCCACGGGCCCGCCCGGATCGGGCGGGCTCTGGACAAGTGGTCGTCTGTCGACCGGGCGGGACACTCTCAGGTTAGCTGCTGAGTTTAAATATGCAAGGCAGGGTGTCCTGGGAATGTCGTCGCCGTGGCGACGGCTTGCGGTCGGCGGGTCGTGCGGGCACACCTGGGTGGCAATATGAAACTCAGGAGCGTAGGCTGTGGTCTGCGTGCGGTGGATGTTTCCCTACGCGATCGGCGACATGTGGGAGGTCGGCAGTGGCAACGGAACGACGGTCGGCGGGTCCCGTGAGTGACGAGCCGGCCTGCTCCATCGAGCGCAGCCTGCAGATCCTCGGTGAACGCTGGTCCTTCCTGGTGCTCCGCGAGATCTTCCGCGGCAGGCACAAGTTCGCCGAGATCCAGTCGTCCCTGGGTATCGCCTCGAACCTGCTCAGTGCCCGCTTCAAGCTTCTCGTCGAGGCCGGTGTGCTGTGCACGCAGACCTATCAGGAGCCGGGCTGCCGGCCGAGGCAGAGTTATCACCTGACCGAGTCGGGGCGTGACCTGCAGGTGGTGCTGGGTGCGCTCCAGCAGTGGGGCGACCGCCACCGCCCGCGCCCCTCGGGACCCTCCGCGATGCGGCAGATCCGCGCCACCGGCCGGCCCGTCCACGTCGGTTTCATCGACGAGGAAGGCGGCGAGGTGCCCGGCGCCGAGGTGGTCGCCGTCACGAACGACGTCATCGGCACCTGACCGGAGCCGCGGACCGCCCGCCCCGGCCCGCCGGTGCCGACGGGGCTGCCGGCGTTCCCGGCGTTCCCCGGGGTGGCTGACGCCGCCACGTCGAGGTCGTCGGCGCTCCCCGATATGCGTGTGCCCACGGCTTGCCCTCGACGTCGACGCGGTGACCTCCCGCGTATGCGCTTTCCCGGATCTCTGACCCATTGCTCTCCCGAGTCCCTGACCTGCCGGTTTCTCGGGTCCCTGACCTCCTGGATCTCTCTCTGGCGTCGCGCGTCCCTTCCGTGACGCATCGGCGTAGCCCTGGACCGCTTCTCGCCGTAGCCCAGACCGCTTCTCGCCGCCCGCGCCCGTGCTCGTGCGCAACGCCGGATCGCGGCGGACGTGCGTCGCGCCTGCCCGCGCCGTGCCCGGGCGGCTGTCCTCGGCGGAACCGCGCGCGGGTGGACCCGCAGGTCGCACCACCTGTACCGGAATCTCCGGGCAGGCGACTTGCACATTGCAAGCGTCGCGGTAGGCTGACACCTGGATAGCGAATCTAAAGTCAGGTGCGAAGGAGACAGGACCCATGATCCGAAACGGCGCGACGGGCCGGGCGGCCCTACGAGATGGACGGGGAGGTGCGCACGCGAAGGATCCGCGTACGACGACGTTCCTGGCGCGACGGATGCCGCGGCCGGTCGGCTTCTGGCTGCTGGCCGTGACACTGCTCGCGATCCTGGCCGCGTCCGCCGCGCCGTCCCCGCTCTACGTGGTGTACCAGCACCGCTGGAACTTCTCGCCTGCCACGCTGACCACGATCTTCGCGGTCTACGTCGTGGCGCTGCTGGTCGCGCTGCTGATCGTCGGAGGGCTGTCCGACTTCATCGGCAGGCGGCCCGTGCTCGCCGCCGCGCTCGTGGTGGAGGCCGCTTCCATGGTCGTGTTCCTCACGGCCGACGGTGTCGGGCCGTTGCTGGTGGCACGGACCTTGCAGGGTCTGGCGACCGGTGCGGCGGTGGGAGCCATCGGCGCCGGCCTGCTGGATCTGGAGCCGTCACCGCGATCCCCGCTCGGGCCGCTGCTGAACTCCGTCGCACCGGCCGCGGGGCTGGCCGCCGGGGCGCTGGGCACGGGCGCGCTGGTGGAGTACGCCCCCGCCCCCACGGTGCTGGTCTTCGCCCTGTTCGCCGCCCTCTTCGTGCTGCTGGCCGCGGCGGTGGCCTTCCTGCCCGAGCCGGTCACGCCCCGCCCGGGGGCCTTGGCCTCGCTGCGGCCCAGGGTGGCCGTGCCGTCCGGGGCCCGCAGGGAGTTCCTGGCCGCCACGCCCAGCCTCGTCGCCACCTGGGCGATGGGCGGGCTCTACCTCGCGCTGGGCCCCTCGGTGGTCGCGGGCGTCCTGCACATCGGCAGCCATCTGGTGGGCGGCCTGGTCGTGACCGCGCTCTTCGGCGCGGGGGCCATCGCCTCGCTGCTCGTACGTGACCTGGCGCCCCGGCGGGTGACGGCCGCGGGTTCCCTGGTGCTCGCCGTCGGAACAGGCCTCACGCTGCTTGCCCTTGTCGGCCCCTCGACACCGCTGTTCTTCATCGGGACCGCCGTCGCCGGTGCCGGCTTCGGAAGCTCCTTCCTTGGCTCCTTCCGCTCGCTCGCGGTACTGGCCGGCCCCACCGAGCGAGCGGAGCTCTTCGCCTCGGTGTACATCCTCAGCTACCTGGCCCTCAGCGTCCCCGCGGTGGTGGCCGGGCTCGAAGTTCCCTCGTACGGCCTTCGCACCACGACCACGGTGTACGGCGTCGTGGCGATCGTGCTCGCGCTGCTCGCCGCTCTCGCCGGAGCCCTGCGCGGGACCGCCGTCTCGCCGTCGACCGTAGTGGCCTCCTCCGAGGGCCTGGCCGCCGACGGCCCGGAACGCGTCGTCTCCGGTCGGGACGTCATGGAGGCCGGACTGGCCGAATCGGCGTCGTCCGGGATGGACACCCGTGGCCGCTGACGAGGCCAGGCATGTTTCCGGTGGCCGCTGACACGGCCACCCACACCACCGGTGGTCGCTGCCAAGACGAGGCGTGATGGCTCGTCACGCACCTGACGACGCCGACCGGTAGGGCCTCTGGGCGGTGGATTTCGGCGCCGCGCTTCGCGGTTCGCTTCAGCGTCGCACTTTCGGCGGCGGCGAGGACCTCCTCGCCGC
>NZ_JBHWCC010000014.1:0-164410 GCF_042735715.1 Streptomyces sp. NPDC059582 | reverse complement strand
GGTCACGCGGCGGGGGCACCGTCGTGTCGTGGGCGGGGCAGCGCGGGGCGGGTCCCCCGTTGGGCCGTCTCCGAGGACGACCAGATCGGCGCGCTTGCCCGGCGTGAGGCTGCCGATGCTGTCCTCCCCGTGGCAGGCGAAAGCCCCTGCCACGGTGTACGCGCGCAGGGCCGCGTCGACCGTGACGCCCTCGTCCGGCCCGATCACCTGCCCCGACGCGGAGGCACGCTCGACCATGAACTGGACGGCCCGCAGCGGCGATCCGTCTGTGACCGGCCGGTCGGAACTGCCCACCAGGGTGATGCCGTGCTCCAGGAACCCCCTCCCCCGGTACAGCCACGGCGCCCGCCGCGCGCCCGTGATCGCGGCGTAGTCGTCGCCGAAGGACCGCATCGTCCAGGCCGACCATCCGGCCCCGCCGGATGCCGGGGTCGTGGGCCACGGGGCGGTCCGGATCCAGGGTGAAGAAGCGTGCGTTGGTCAGTCTCGTGCACAGCATCGCTCGGTTCAGCCGGTCCGCTCCATGCGCTCCACCAGGCTCTTGGGCCGCATGTCGGTCCAGTTGGTCTCGATGTGCTCCAGGCACTCCTGGCGCGCGGCGGGGCCGTGCACGACGCTCCAGCCGGCCGGCACGTCGACGAAGTCGGGCCACAGGCTGTGCTGGCCCTCGTCGTTGACGAGCACGGTGTAGAGGCTGTCGGGGTTCTCGAAGGGGTTCGTCATCAGGTGTTCCGCTCCGTCTCCGGGGTGGGTGGGTGGGATCGGTCGGGATCAGTGCGAACGCGGGGTGGACCCGGCCCGGTCGACCAGGGCGCGCAGCGCGCGGAACCAGGTCTGCGCCAGGTCCTGGACCGACTCCTCGGGAAGCACCCCGGGGGCGAAGGTCCAGTGGGCGGTGAGGCGGGGACCACCGGGGAGGTCCTCGGTGAGGGAGTTCACGGTCAGGGCGTGGGACAGGGGCATGTCCGGGTCGCCGTCCAGGTCCGCCGCGTCGTCCTCGGGGGCGTACGACCAGTCGGTGGCCTCGGGGACCCCGAAGCGGCCCATGTAGTTGAACTCGATCTGGGGGCTGTCGAGTCGGGCGAGGCGGGGCCCGGTGACCGGGTTGAGGTGGCGTAGCAGACCGTGACCGACGCCCGCCGACGGGAGGGCGGCAAGGTGTTCCCGGACGCGTCCCAGCGCCTCGTCGAGCGCCGTTCCGCCCGCGAAGGCGTCGGCCAGGTCGACGGCGCCGGGGTCGAGCCGGACGGGGACGACGCTGGTGAACCAGCCGACCGTGCGGGACAGGTCGTCGTTGCCCGCGAGTTCCTCCTCGCGGCCGTGCCCCTCCAGGTCCACCAGCACTCCGCCGCCCTCGCCGCCCTCGGTGCGCCGCCCGCGCCAGTCGGCGACGGCCAGCGCCAGGGCGGTCAGCAGCACGTCGTTGACGGTCGCGCCGAACGCGCTCGGCACCCGGCTGAGCAGCGGCGCCGTGTGGTCCGCGGGCAGGGTCAGGGACAGGCTGCGCGAGGTGGCGGTGACGTCGAGTCGCGGGTCGAGCGGCCGGGTCACGGGGAGCGGGGCCGCGTCGGCCAGGATCGCGGTCCACAGCGGCAGTTCGTCCTCCCGGGCCGGTTCCTGGGCCCGTTCGGCGAGCAGCCGCGACCAACGGCGGAACGACATGTCGACCGGGGCGAGCGCCGGGGTCCGGCCGGCGGCGACCTCCTGCCAGGCGGCGGCGAGGTCGGGCAGCAGGACGCGCCAGGAGACACCGTCGACGACCAGGTGGTGGACGAGCAGGAGCAACCGCCCCGGCGCGTCCCGGCCGGCGTCGAACCAGACGCCCTGCACCATCCGCCCCGCGTCGGGGTCGAGTCGGTCCTGCGCGGCGCCGGCGTGCTCGGCGACCGTCGCCCGCAACGCGGGCTCGTCGGCGCCCGCCACATCCACCCGCACCAGCCAGGACGCCGCGTCCAGCCGACCGGGCGGCGGCACCTGGAGCGACCATCCCTCAGGGGGGCCGGTACGGGCCAGACGCGCCCGCAGCAGATCGTGCCGGTCCGTGACCGCCTGGAGTACGGCGTGCAGTCCGGCCGGGTCTAGGGCCGCGGGCGTCTGGACGAAGGCGGCCTGGTGGTAGGCCGCGATCGGGCCGCCCAGCTCCCGCAGCGCGTGCATGATCGGCGTCAGCGGCACGATGCCCGAGCCGTCGTCGTGCGCCGGGCCGGCCGTCTCCGGGCCCAGCTGCACGGCGACGGCGGCCAGGGCGGCGACCGTGCGGTGCTGGAAGACCTGGCGCGGGGTGACCCGCAGTCCGGCGGCACGCGCCCGGCTCACCAGCTGCATGGCGACGATGCTGTCGCCGCCGAGCGTGAA
The DNA here is from genome assembly GCF_042735715.1 of Streptomyces sp. NPDC059582. Classification (NCBI taxonomy): domain Bacteria; kingdom Bacillati; phylum Actinomycetota; class Actinomycetes; order Kitasatosporales; family Streptomycetaceae; genus Streptomyces; species Streptomyces sp. NPDC059582. The sequence goes on along the minus strand of NZ_JBHWCC010000014.1, from coordinate 162,055 downwards.
GAAGTCGTCGTCGGCGCCGATCTCGGGCAGGCCGAGCACCTCGGCGAAGTGCGCGCACAGCGCCCGTTCGAGGTCGTCGGCGGGCTTGCGGCCGCCCGCCGCGAGGGTGAACTCGGGCACCGGCAGCGCCTTGCGGTCGAGCTTGCCGTTGGACAGCAGCGGCAGCTCCGCCAGGACCAGTACGGCGGCCGGGACCATGTAGTCCGGCAGCGCGGCGGCCACGAAGGCGCGCAGTTCGGCCGGGTCCGGAGCCGGGGCTCCGTCGGCGGGCACGACGTAGGCGGCCAGCTGCTTCAGCCGGGGCCGGTCCTCGCGCGCCACCACCACGACCTGTCCGACTCCCGCGTGCCGGTCCAACACCGCTTCGATCTCAGCCAGTTCGATGCGGAAGCCGCGGATCTTGACCTGGTCGTCGGCGCGCCCGAGATAGTCGAGCCGCCCGTCCGCGCACCAGCGGGCCAGGTCGCCGGTGCGGTACATGCGGGTGCCGGGAGCGCCGTACGGGTCGGCGACGAACCGCTCGGCGGTGAGGTCGGGCCGGCCGAGGTAGCCGCGGGCCAGGCCCTCGCCCGCGAGGTACAACTCGCCTGTCACGCCGAGCAGTACGGGCCGCAGGGCCGCGTCCAGGACGTAGGCGCGGGTGTTGCCGACCGGGCGGCCGACCAGCGGGCGGTCGCTCTCGCCGACGCGGGCGGCCAGGGCGTCGACGGTGGCCTCGGTGGGCCCGTATAGGTTGAACGCGGCGGTGGACTCCAGCGCGGCCAGTTCGCTCCACAGCGCGTCCGGCACGGCCTCGCCGCCGACGCCGACCACCGCGAGCGGGCAGCTGCCGTCCTTGATCAGTCCAGTGTCGGCCATCTGGGCCAGGAAGGACGGCGTGACCTCGATGAAGTCGAGCCCCTGGCGCCTGATCGCCTCGGCGGTCAGCTCCGGGTCGCGCCGGGTCTCGTCGTCCAGGATGTGCAGGGCGTGCCCGTCGAGCAGCCACAACTGCGGCTGCCAGGAGGCGTCGAAGGAGAACGACCAGGCATGCCCGACCCGCAGCCGGCGCCGTCCGGTGGTCTCCTTGGCGAGGTCGTGCAGCGTGCGCCGGTGGCTGTGGAAGAGGTTGACCACGCTGCGGTGGCACACCACCACGCCCTTGGGGCGGCCGGTGGAGCCGGAGGTGTAGATGACGTACGCGGGGTGGTCCGGGTCGGGTCCGGCGGCCGGGTCGGCGACGGGCTGTGCGGCCAGCCGTACGGCCGTCTCGTCCGTGTCCAGGAGCAGGCGCGGTACGTCGCTGTCGGGCAGGTCCGCGGCGAGTGCCACGGTGGTGAGGACGAACCGGGGCCGGGCGTCGTCGAGCATGGCGAGGACGCGCTCGGCGGGCAGGTCGGCGTCGACGGGCAGATAGGCCGCGCCCGCCTTCAGGACGGCGAGGATCGCCAGCATGAAGTCCGCCGTGCGCGGCAGCGACAGGGCGACCACGGTCTCGGGCCCCGCGCCGTGCTCGCCGAGCAGCCCGGCGAGCCGGTTGGCGCGCTCGTTCAGCTCGGCGAAGGTCCACACGGCGGGTCCCGCGACCACGGCGACCGCGTCCGGGGCTTCGGCGACCTGTGCCTCGAAGAGCGCCGGAACGGTCGTGGGCGCGCCGGGGGCGGCGGGCAGGGCGGTGGCGTTCCAGGTCTCCAGGACGGTGTGCCGGTCCCCGGCGGTGAGCAGGTCGACCCGGCCGAGCGGCTGCCCGGTGTCGGCGGTCATCGCCTCGAAGAGCCGGACCATCGCGGCGGAGATCCGCTCGACCATGGGCCGGTCGAACAGGTCCTCGCGGTACTCGGCGGTGAGCGTCAGCCGCTCGGCGGGCTCGACGGCCCAGGTGAACGGATAGTGCGTCGAGTCCCGGTGGTCGCGCACCCCGGTGCGCAGCCCGTCGTCGGCCCCGAGGCCGGGTCCGCCCGCATCGGGGTAGGACTCGAACACGATGAGCGTGTCGAACAACTCGCCCAGTCCGGCTTGCCGTTGGATGTCGGAGAGTCCGACGTGCTGGTGCGCGATCAACTGCGACTGCTCGTCCTGGAGGCGGTCGAGGAACGCCGACAGCGTTTCCCGGTCGTCGACCCGGACCCGCACGGGCACGGTGTTGATGAACAGGCCGATCATCGACCCCACACCGTTCAGGTCCGGCGGCCGCCCGGCGACGGTCGCGCCGAAGACGACGTCCGTGCGTCCGGTGAGCCGGGCGAGCACGATGCTCCAGGCGCCCTGGACCAGGGTGTTGACGGTCAGACCGCGCGAACGGGCGAGTGCCGTCAGGGCCTCGGTGAGTCGCGGGGTCAGCAGCGTGGTGCGGGTCGCGGGCACCGCCGGAGTCCGGTTGGGGTCGGCGGGCACGAGGTGCGTGGGCTCCGCCAGGCCGTCCAGCGCGCCCGCCCAGGCGGCGGCGGAGACCTCGGCGTCCTGGCGGCCGAGCCAGGCCAGGTAGTCGCGGTACGGCGCCGGGGCCGGAAGTTCCCTGCCCGCGTACAGGTCGGACAGCTCCCGGGTCAGCTGCGGCACCGACCAGCCGTCCAGCAGCAGGTGCTGGTGGGAGAGGACCAGCCGGTGCCGATCCGCTCCGACTTTGACCAGCATCAGGCGCAGCAGCGGCGGTTCGGCCGGATCGAACCGGCGCCGCTCCTGGGTCAGACAGCGGGTCCACCGCTCCTCCTGGGCGGTGCCGTCCAGGTCCGAGAGGTCGACGTGTCGCCAGGGCAGCACGGCCGTACGCGGCACCACGGCGACCGGCCGGCCCGAGGCGAGATAGCGGAAGGCGGCCCGGAGGTTGCCGTGCCGGTCGAGCAGCGCCTGACCGGCACGGCGCAGCCGCCCGCTGTCGAGCGGGCCGTCGAGGTCGTACGACACCTGCACGGTGTAGACGTCCGGGCCGTCGGCGCCGGAGTCGAACGAGGCGTGGAACAGCAGTCCCGCCTGGAGCGGCGACAGCGGCAGGACGTCGACGGCGCCGAGGCGGGCGAGCTCCGCGCGCTCGGCGTCCGTCCGCGCCGCGAACAGGTCGGCGTCGGACGAGGTGCCCGCGCGTCCGTCCAGGTCACCGGCGACGGCGGCCAGCCCGGCGGCCGTCTTGTGCCGGAACACGTCGCGGGGGCTGATCGCCAGCCCGGCCGAGCGCACCCGGGCGACGAGCTGCATCGCGACGATGCTGTCACCGCCGAGCGTGAAGAAGTCGTCCTCGACACCGACCCGTTCCAGGCCCAGGACGGCCGCGATCAGGCGGCACAGCACCTCCTCGCGCGCGGTGCGGGGCAGGGTGCCGGTGGTCTCGGCGGCGAAGTCGGGGGCGGGCAGGGCCTTGCGGTCGAGCTTGCCGTTCGGGGTGAGCGGCAGCGCGTCGAGCGGGACGAAGGCGGCCGGGACCATGTGCTCGGGCAGCACGGCCGCCGTGTGGGCGCGCAGCGCCGCGGACTCGGGCGCCGCGTTCGGGGCCGGGACGACGTACGCGACGAGCCGCTGTGCACGGGCGACGACGCAGACGCGGGCCACCGCCTCGTGCCGGGCGAGGACGGCTTCGATCTCGCCGGGTTCGACGCGCAAGCCACGGATCTTGACCTGGTCGTCGGTACGGCCGAGGTACTCGACGACGCCGACGTCGGTCCACCGGGCGAGGTCGCCGGTGCGGTACATCCGTGAGCCGGGAGCGCCGTAGGGGTCCGCCACGAACCTCTCTGCCGACAGCCCGGGCCGGTCGAGGTATCCGCGGGCGAGCTGGACACCCGCGAGGTAGAGCTCTCCGGCCACCCCCGGGGGAACCGGCCGCAGCGCACCGTCCAGGACGTACAGCCGGGTGTTCCACACCGGGCGGCCGATCGGGACGGTGCCCGCGCCGGGCGTCACCCGGATCGCCGTGACGTCGACGGACGCCTCCGTCGGCCCGTACAGATTGTGCAGTTCGGCCGGCAGCAGCGTGTGGAAGCGGTCGACGAGGTCGGCGGGCAGGGCCTCGCCGCTGCACAGCACGCGGCGCAGCGCGGTGCGGCGCGCGGCCGAGGGCTCGTCCAGGAACGCGCGGAGCATCGAGGGGACGAAGTGTGCCGTGGTGATGCCCTGTTCCCGGATCAGCCGGGCCAGATACGCCGGATCCCTGTGCCCCTCGGGCCGGGCGACCACCAGGGTCGCCCCGGTGATCAGCGGCCAGAAGAACTCCCACACCGACACGTCGAAACTTGACGGCGTCTTCTGCAACACCCGGTCCCCGGCGCTCAGTCCGTACGTGTCCTGCATCCACAGCAGCCGGTTGACGATGCCCTCGTGCGGCACCACCACGCCCTTGGGACGGCCGGTCGAACCCGACGTGTGGATGACGTAGGCGGGGTTCGACGGGTCGTAGGAGGTGGGCAGTTCGCCCTCCGGGCCGGCCGGCAGCCCGCCCTCGACGACACACACCGGTCGGGCGTCCTCCAGCATGGACGCGAGCCGTCGCGGCGGTTGGTCGGCGTCCAACGGCAGATAGGCGGCACCGGCACGCTGCACCGCGAGCAGAGCGACGACGAGATCCGTCGAGCGCGGCAGCGCGACGGCGACCGTGCGCTCCGGGCCCGCGCCCAGGCCCGCCAGCACCCGCGCCGTGTGCTCGACGCGTGCGTCCAACTCCGCGTACGTCAGGCACTGTTCGCCGAAGACCAGGGCAGGTGCGTCGGGTGTCCGCGCCACCTGCGCGCGGAACAGCTCCGGCAGCGTGGTCGGCACCACGTCGTGGGCCGTGTCGTTCCACCGCTCGACGACCAGTTGCCGCTCGCGCTCGTCCAGTACTTCGAGATCGCGTACGGGCCGGGCCGGGTCGCCGGCCACCTGTTCCAGCAGCCGGACCAGTCGGCGGGCAAGCAGTTCGGCCGTGCCGTGGTCGAAGAGGTCGGCGCTGTACTCGATCCAGCCCTGGATGCCCTCCCCCTCGCCCTGCTCGATGAAGTCGAAGCTCAGGTCGAACTTGGCGCTCCGCTGTCCGAGCGGTTCGCGCCGGGCCGTCAGGCCCGGGAGGTCGGGGGTGCCGCCGGGGTCGCCGAGGTGGACGACCATCACCTGGAACAGCGGGTGCCGGGCGAGAGAGCGTTCCGGGTTGAAGGCCTCGACCAGCCGTTCGAAAGGCAGGTCCTGGTGGTCGTAGGCCGCGAGGTCGCTCTCACGGACCCGGCGCAGGAGTTCGGCGAAGCCGGGGGTGCCGGACAGGTCGGTGCGCAGCACCAGCGAGTTGACGAAGAAGCCGACCAGGTCCTCCAGTGCCTCGTCACCGCGTCCGGAGACCGGCGCCCCGAGGGGGATGTCGTCGCCCGCGCCGAGCCGGTGCAGCAGTGCGGCGACGGCGGCCTGGGCGACCATGAACATGCTGGCGCCCTCGTCGCGGGCCAGGTCGCGCAGCGACCGCTGCAGGTCCGGGGTGATGGTGAAGCCGACGGTGCCGCCCGCGTGGCCGGACTCGCGCGGACGCGGCCGGTCGGTGGGCAGTGTGAGTTCCTCGGGGAGCCCGCGCAGTCGTTCGGTCCAGTGGGTGAGCAGTTCGTCGGCGCGCCGCGCCAGCAGCTCGTCCTGCCAGAGGGTGTAGTCGGCGTAGGTCGCGGGCAGCGGTCGCCAGTCGGGCGCGCGGCCGGCCGCGCGGGCCGCGTAGGCCGTGCCCAGGTCGGCGAGGAGCGGCCGGTCGGACCACTCGTCGGTGGCGATGTGGTGGAGCAGGAGCAGCAGGATGTGTTCGTCCGGGCGGCCGGTCTCGAACAGGGTGACCCGCAAGGGCAGTTCACTCGTCAGATCGAAGCCGTGGGCGGCGGCCTCGGCCAGCCGTCCGGCAGGCTCGGTGGCGATCGTGATCCGGGCCTGCTCCGGTGCCAGGACGTGCTGGTACGGCAGGCCGTCGGCGTCCATGGGGAAGACCGTGCGCAGGGTGGCGTGCCGGGCGACCAGGTCGCCCACCGCCGCTTCCAGCGCGGCGCGGTCGAGCGTGCCGGTGAGCCGCCAGGCGGCGGGGATGTTGTAGACGGGGGTGGGTCCCTCCACCTGGTGGAGCAGCCACAGCCGGCGCTGGGCGGAGGACAGGGGCAGCCGGGCGGGGCGGGTCCGGTCGGCGGTGAGCGCGGGGCGGGCGGCCGTGCGTGCCTCGCCCAGGCGGGCGGCGAGCCGGGCCACCGTCGGCGCGTCGAAGACCGTGCGCAGCGACACCTCGGCGTCCAGGGCGGTACGGACACGGCTGACGAGGCGCATCGCGAGCAGCGAGTGGCCGCCGAGGGCGAAGAAGTCGTCGTCGACGCCGACGCGGTGCACACCCAGTACGGCGGCGAACTGCTCGCACAGCACCTCCTCGTGGAGGGTGCGGGGCGGGCGGCCGCCGGGGGTGGCCGCGGGGTCCGGTGCGGGCAGCGCGGCGCGGTCCAGCTTGCCGCTGATCGTGCGGGGCAGCGCGTCGAGCGGGACGAAGGCGGCGGGCAGCATGTGCTCGGGCAGCGTGGCCGCGAGGTGGGCGCGCAGCGACGCCGGGTCGATGGTGGCGGCCCCGGCGGGGACCGCGTACGCGACGAGCCGGCGCGCACCAGGGGTGTCCTCGCGCACGAGGACGGCCGCCGCGGCGACCGACGGGTGCGCGGTGACGGCGGACTCGATCTCGCCGAGTTCGATACGGAAGCCGCGCAGCTTCACCTGTTCGTCGGTGCGGCCGAGGAACTCCAGGGTGCCGTCGGTGCGGCGCCTGGCGAGGTCGCCGGTGCGGTACATGCGCTCGCCGGGGGCACCGTACGGGTCGGCGACGAAGCGTTCGGCGGTGAGCGCGGGGCGGCCCAGGTAACCGCGGGCCAGTCCCTCGCCCGCGAGGTACAGCTCGCCGGGCACGCCGACGGGCGTGGGGCGCAGCCGGTCGTCGAGGACGTGGACGCGGATGTTGTCGACCGGCGCGGCCCAGGCGGGGCGTCCGGTGTCGCCGGCGTGCCGGCCGTACGCGTCGACGGCGCACTCGGTGGGTCCGTACAGGTCGTGCGCGGCCGTGCCGGGCAGGTCGGTCAGCCGTCTCCACAGTGCGGCCGGGGTGGCCTCGCCGCCCACCGTGAGCACGGCCGGGACCCGGCCGCCGGGGGCGAGGAATCCGTGGTGGAGCAGCTCGCCCAGATAGGTCGGGGTGAGGTCGACGTAGTCGATGCCCCGGTCGTCCAGGAGGTCGAGCAACGCGGCCGGGTCGAGCATGGTGGCCTCGTCGGCGATGTGCAGCTCATGTCCGGCGAGCAGCCACAGCAGCGGGTCCCAGGACCCGTCGAAGCTGAACGAGGCCGTGTGGACGGCCCGCAGGACCTCCCGGCCGGTGTCCCCGACGGCGGGTCCGATCAGATCGCGCAGATGGGAGCCGAAGAGGTTGCTCAGCCCGCGGTGGGTGCCGATCACTCCCTTGGGGGTGCCGGTGGAGCCGGAGGTGTAGATGGTGTAGGCGGCGGCCTCGGGGTGGTACGTACGCGACGGCAGACGGTCCCCGGCCGGCAGCGGTCCGTCGAGGAGCAGCGGCTCGACACCGGCCGACGCCGGCAGCCGGCCGGCCAGCGCGGTGGTGGTGAGCAGGCAGACCGGTGCCGCGTCGGCGACCATGGACTCCAGTCGGTGGGACGGATGTCCGGGGTCGAGCGGCAGATAGGCGGCGCCCGCGCGGAGCACGCCGAGGATGGCGGGAAGCATGTCCCGCCGGGGCAGGACCAGGGCCACCACCGTGCCCTCGCCGGCGCCGTGTCCGAGCAGCAGGGCGGCGATGGCGTCGACGCGGGCGGACAGTTCGGCGAAGGTCAGGCTCCCGGCGGCGGTGACCAGGGCGGTGCGTCGCGGGTGCATCGCGGCCGTGGCGGCGAACAGTTCGGGCACCGCCCGGGTCTCCACCGGGTGGGCGGTGTCGTTCCAGGCGCCGGTGGCCGCCGCGCGCTCGGCTTCCGTGAGCAGGTCGAGAGCGGCGAGCGGCAGGTCCGGGGCGTCGGCGGCGCGTCGCAGCAACAGCAGGAGCCGTTCGACCACGAGCGCGGCGGTCTCCGGGTCCAGCAGGTCGGTGGCGTACTCCAGAAGCAGGGCGACGCGTCCCCCGGCGCCCTGGTCGACGAAGGTGAAGTCGAGGTCGAACTTGGCCGTGCCGGTGTGCATGTCGAACCACTCGGTGGGCAGGCCCAGCAGGTCCGGGTCGCCGTCGGGGCGGTGGTGGTAGCCCAGCATGACCTGGAAGAGCGGGTTGCGGCCCGCCGCACGCGCCGGGTTGACCGCCTCGACGACCGCGTCGAAGGGCAGGTCCTGGTGCTCGAAGGCCACCAGGTCGGACTCCCTGACCCGGGACAGGAGTTGGCGGAACGTGAGGTCCGGGCCGGACAGGTCGGTGCGCAGCACGAGTGTGTTGACGAAGAAGCCGACGAGTTCGTCGAGGGCGCTGTCCGTGCGGCCCGCGATGGGTGCGCCGAGCGGGATGTCGTCGCCCGCGCCGAGGCGGTGCAGCAACGCGGCCGTGGCGGCCTGGAACAGCATGAACATGCTGGTCCCGGTCGTCCCGGACAGTTCGCGCAGTGCCGCGCCCACCTCGGTGGGCAGCTCCCGGCGCAGGACGGCGCCCTGTCCGGTGGGCTCGGCGGGACGCGGCCGGTCCAGGGGCAGGGCGAGTTCCTCGGGCAGGCCGCGCAGGGTGTCGGTCCAGTGCGCGAGCTGCCGTGCGCCGACCTGGTCGAGGAGCTGTGCCTGCCAGAGGGTGTAGTCGGCGTACTGCACGGGCAGCGGCGCGCGGTCCGGCTCGGTGCCGGAGATCCGGGCCGCGTAGGCCGCGTCCAGGTCGGCCAGGAACGGCCGGTCGGACCACTCGTCGGTGACGATGTGGTGCAGTACCAGGGCCACCACCCAGTCGTCCGCCGCCAGCCGGAACACCGCGACGCGTAGGGGAAGTTGACGCGCCAGGTCGAACGGGTGGCGCTGGGCCGCCTCGATCAGGGCGGGCAGCTCCGCCTGCGTCCGGTCGGTCACCGTGAACGGGAACTCCGCCTCGTGCGCGGGAAGGATGCGCTGGTAGGGCTCACCGTCCTGCTCGGCGAAGACCGTACGGAGCGACTCGTGCCGCGCCACGACGTCGTGCAGGGCCGCTCGCAGCGCGACGAGGTCGAGTCCGCCGCGCAGCCGGAGGACCAGCGGGAAGTTGTAGGCGACTCCGCCGCCGGTGATCCGCTCCACGAGCCACAGCCGGCGCTGGGCCGCGGAGAGCGGGATGCGCTCGGGCCGGTCGCGGAAGGGGGTGACAGCCGGGCGGGCGGGGCGCCCGCCGTCCGCACGGGCCGCCAGGAGTTCGGGGGTGGGAGCCTCGAAGAGGTCGCGGATCGCCAGCTCGGCGCCGAGTTCGGTGCGGGCCCGGCTGATCAGCCGCGTGGCGAGCAGGGAGTGCCCGCCCAGGTCGAAGAAGCCGTCCTCGGCACCGACCTCCGGCAGTCCCAGCACCTCGGCGAAGAGCCGGCAGAGCACCTCTTCCTGCGGGGTGCGCGGACCCCGGCCGGTGCCCGGCGCGACGGCCGGTTCGGCGTCGGGCAGCGCGCGGACGTCCAGCTTGCCGTTGTCGTTCATGGGCAGCCGGTCGAGGGTGACGAAGGCGGCCGGGACCATGTAGTCGGGCAGGCGGGTCTTGAGGTCCTCGCGCACCCGGCGGACCAGCGCGTCCGTGTCGCGGGCGGCCGTCGGGGAGTTGGCGTACGGAGGCTCGCCGCCGCCGGTCCGGTAGAGACCGGCGGTCACCCGGGGCTCCCGGTCGCCGCGGCTGAACACGGCTTCGTAGTGGCCGAGTTCGCGCGACCAGGTGGTGCGGACGCGGTACCCGAGCGAGGCTCCGAGCGCGTGCAGCTCCTCCGGGTCCACTCCCCCGCCGAGCACGTCCGGTCCGCCGATCCCGTCGGCTCCGCCGGCGTCCACGCCGACGGCCCTGCCCGCGTCCAGCGCGTCCTGCGCGGCCAATTCCCCGGCGGTGCGGGCGTCGGGCACTGCCGTGACGCGCAGCCGCTCCGGCCGCTGCTCGCGCAGCCGCTCTTCGAGGCCACCGGAGGACCAGGCCAGCTCCGGGGCGTCGGCGAGCTCGAAGGGGTCGGCGCCCTCGCGGTAGAGGACGGCGTCGTAGCGGTGCCGGGACAGCTCGTTGTGGTGGTGGCCGCGCTTGGTGCGCAGGTCGACACCGTGGCCGAGGGTGGTGAAGTAGTCCGGGTCGACGAGGAGTTCCTTCTCGAGCCGCAGTCCGCGCTCGGCCGCCTTGCGGATGGTCTCCGGGTCGGCGTCCGCTGTCGCCCGGGTGAGCTGGACCGCGGTGTGGAAGGTGCGGGCGAGCCGCAGGTTGCGCACGTCGCCGACGAACAGCGCACCGCCGGGCTTCAGCAGGCGCATGGCGCCCTGGACGACCTCGGTGAGGTAGTCGACGCCAGGGAAGTACTGGATGACGGAGTTGAGGACGACGGTGTCGAAGTAGTCCTCGGGCAGGCCGTCGGTGTCGTGGGCGGGACGGCAGCGCAGCTCGACCTTGGCGGCCAGCTGCGGATCCTGGCGCAGGTCCTCGCCGAGCTTGCGGATCACGGGTGCGGCGAAGTCGGTCGCCCAGTACGCCTCGGCCTCCGGGGCGAGGCGCGACAGCAGTAGGCCGGAGCCGACGCCGATCTCCAGGACGCGGCGCGGGCGCAGTTCGCGGATGCGGGCGACGGTCCGCTCCCGCCACTCGCTCATCTCCTCGAAGGGGATGGGCTGTCCGTCGTAGCTGCTGTCCCAGCCCGCGTAGTCCTCGGTGAAGAGGGCGGTGCTGATCCGCTCGTACTCGTCGGAGTAGACGTCCTGCCATTCGCCGACGTGCTCACGGGCGGCCGACTGCGCTTCCTCGCCGGAGCGTTCGGCGGGGACGACATAGCCGATCAGTCGCCGGGTACCGGGGGCGGAGGGGTCGTCGCGGGCGATCACGGCGGCCTGGGCGACCCGGGGGTGCCGGCTGAGCACGGTCTCGATCTCACCGAGCTCGACGCGGTGGCCGCGGACCTTGACCTGGTCGTCGGTGCGGCCGAGGAAGTCCAGGTTGCCGTCGGCGTTGCGGCGCACGAGGTCGCCGGTGCGGTACATGCGCTCGCCGAGGGCCCCGAACGGGTCGGCGACGAAGCGTTCGGCGGTCAGACCGGGCCGGTCGAGATAGCCGCGGGCCAGTCCGATGCCGGCGATGTACAGCTCGCCGGGCACGCCCTCGGGCACCGGCCGCAGCCAGGCGTCCAGGATGTGGGCGCGGGTGCCCCGGATCGGGCGGCCGACGGTCGGGGTGGCGCTGTCGAGGGTGCCGCCGCCGAGGGTGTTGATCGTGTACTCGGTGGGGCCGTACAGGTTGTAGCCGTAGGTGCCCTCGGTGTCCCGCAGCCGGTTCCACACCGTCTCCGAGACGGCCTCGCCGCCGAGCAGCACCAGCGGCGGCCGGTGGCCCTCCAACAGGCCCTGTTCCATGAGGAGATGGGCGTACGTGGGGGTCACGTTGACGACGTCCACGCGATGCGTCTCGCAGTACGCGACCAGGGCCTCGGCGTCGCGCCGCAGCTCCTCGTCGCAGATGTGCACCTCATGGCCCTCCACCAGCCAGAGCAGTTCCTCCCACGACATGTCGAAGGCGAAGGACACGGTGTGCGCGATGCGCAGCCGCCGGCCGCCGGCCGCCGCGATGGCGGGAGCGAAGATCTCCTTCTGGTGGTTGAGCTGCATGTTCGTCAGACCGCGGTACGGGGTGACGACGCCCTTGGGGCGGCCGGTGGAGCCGGAGGTGTAGATGACGTACGCAGGGTGCTCCAGGCTGAAGGTCCGGCGCGGCGGATCGGCGGGGAGCGCGGCGAGTTCGCCCGTCACGGCCGGATCGTCGAGGAGGAGGCGGGGCGTCGCGGTGGCGGCTCGTGTCAGGCGTGCCGAGACGGCGCGGGTGCAGAGCAGCAGGGCCGGGCGGGCGTCGTCGAGCATCGTCGCGAGCCGGTCGTCCGGGTAGTCCAGTTCGAGCGGCAGGTAGGCCGCACCGGTACGCAGCACGGCGAACAGGGCGACGACCATGTCGATGGAGCGGGGCAGGCCGAGGGCGACGATCCGCTCGGGCCCGGCGCCCCGGGCCAGCAGGAGCCGGGCCACACGGTTGATACGCGTGTCGAGTTCGGCGTAGGTGAGGGTGGTGTCGCCGAAGACGAGAGCGGTGGCGTCGGGGGTGGCCGCGGCCTGGCCGGTGAGCAGGTCGGCGATGGTGTCCTCGGGGTCGCCGACCTGGCTCGCGGCCCGTTCGCGGGCCAGCTCCGCGCGTTCGGCGGGCAGCAGCGGGTCGAGACGGCCCACCGGGGCGGTCAGGTCGTCGCCGAGGCGTTCCAGCAGCAGGGTGAAGCGGTCGAGGAGGGCTTCGGCCCGCGGGCGGTCGACGACGTCGGACCGGTGGGCCAGCATGACCTGGATGCGCTGCCCCGGCGTGACGACGAGGTTCACCGGGTAGTGGGTGGCGTCGACATTGGCGACGGCGGTGGCGCCGTGCCGCTCGGCGAGTTCGGCGAGCCGCTCCTCGGTGTCGCTGTTGCGCAGCACGAACAGGGTGTCGAAGAGCCGCCGGTGGCCGGTCTCGGCCTGGAGGACGCCCAGGCCCAGGTACTCGTACGGCATCACGGCGAGCCGTTCGTCCTGGACGCGGCGCAGCAGGTCGAGGACCGGCTCGGCCGGGTCGTAGGCGATCCGGGCGGGGACGGTGTTGAGGAACATGCCGATGACGTGCTCGATGTCGGGCACCTCGCTCGGCCGCCCCGCGACGGTGGTGCCGAAGACGACGTCTGTACGGCCGGTCGCACTGGCCAGGGTCAGGCCCCAGGCGGCGGTGAGCACCGAGTTGAGGGTCAGGCCGTGCCGTCGCGCCGCGTCGCGCAGCCGCTCGCCCAGTGCCGCCGGGAGGGTCGCGTCGAGCCGCTCGGGGATGTCCGGTTCCAGGCCCTGGTCGGCGGCGGCCAGGAGGGTGGGCTCCTGCAGACCCGCGAGGGCGGCGCGCCAGACGCCGGTGGCGACCTCGGTGTCCTGGACCTCCAGCCAGGTCAGGTAGTCCCGGTACGAGCCCGGCGCGGGCAGCGCGACGGCGTCACCGCCGGACTCGTACAGGGCGAAGAGCTGGTCCAGGAAGATCCAGGCGGACCAGCCGTCCCACAGCAGCAGATGGCGGCCGACGACCAGACGGTCGCCGCGCTCGGCGCCGAGCCGGACGATCAGCATGCGGAAGAGCAGCGGGCGGGTCAGCTCGAAGCGCCGGGTGCGTTCCGCGTCCATCAACTCGACCAGCCGCGCGTTCTGTTCGGCGGCGGACAGGGTCGACAGGTCGACCTCTTCGAGCGGGATCTCCGGGTCGCGGACGATGAACTGGACCGGCTGGCGCAGCCCCTCGCTGGTGAACCCGGCGCGCAGGCCGGGGTTGCGCGCAAGCAGCACCCGGGCGGCCGTGCGCAGCCGGTCCGCGTCGAGCGGGGTGGCGAAGTCGAAGGACTCGTGGACGGTGTAGACGTCCAGGGCGCTGTCGTCGTACGTGGAATGGAAGAACAGGCCTTCCTGGAGCGGGGCCAGCGGCCAGATGTCCTCGACGGGGCCGGGGCTGAGCCGGTGGACGCGCTCGGTCTCCTCGGCGGTGAGGGCGAAGGCCGAGGTGAGGGCACGGGTCGGCGCGACGCTGACGGCAGCGGCGGCGAGGGCTGCCGGGGTGCGGTGCTCGAAGACGTCACGGGGGTTCAGTTCCAGGCCGGCGCGGCGGGCGCGGCTGGAGACGCCGATGGAGGTGATGCTGTCGCCGCCGAGCATGAAGAAGTCGTCGTCGACGCCGACCTCGGCGAGTCTCAGGACCGCGGCGAAGATCTCGGTGAGGGTCCGCTCGCGCTCGTTCCGCGGGGCACGCGTCTCAGCCCGTACCGTCCGCGGGGCGGGCAGCGCGGCCCGGTCGAGCTTGCCGTTGGGCGTCAGCGGCAAGGCGTCCAGGACGACACAGGCGCCGGGCACCATGGGCGCGGGCAGCGACTCGGCGAGCGTGGCCAGGACTTCGCCGGGTTCGAGCGCGGCACCGCGGGCGGGGACGGCGTAGGCGACGAGGGCGCCGCCCACGACGGTGACGGCGGCCTGCGCCACCGCGGGCTGCCGGGTCAACGCGGCCTCGATCTCGCCGAGTTCGACGCGGTTGCCGCGGATCTTGACCTGGCGGTCGGTGCGGCCCAGGTACTCGATGACACCGTCGGCGCGGCGGCGCACCAGGTCGCCGGTGCGGTACATGCGCGTGCCGGGGTCGCCGTAGGGGTCGGCGACGAACCGTTCGGCGGTCAGACCGGGGCGGGCGTGGTAACCGCGGGCCAGCTGGACCCCCGTCAGGTACAGCTCGCCGGGGACCCCTTCGGGGGCCGGACGCAGGCAGGGGTCGAGGACGCGCAGGCCGGTGTTCCAGACCGGACGGCCGATGGGGACCGTGGTGCCAGGGGGGCCAGAGATGTCGAGGATGCCGGGAGTGCCCGAGGTGCCAGAGCTGCCCGAGGTGCCGTCGTAGAGGTGGTGGGTGACGTCGACCGCGGCTTCGGTGGGGCCGTAGAGGTTGTGCAGGGGCACGCCGGTCAGCTCGTGCCAGCGGGCGGCGGCCGCGGCGGGCAGCGCCTCGCCGCTGCTGAAGACGCGGCGCAGGGAGGCCGCCCAGGCGGGGTCGGCGGTGATCTCCTCGGCCTGGAGGAAGGCCTCCAGCATCGAGGGCACGAAGTGCAGTGTGGTGACCCGCCGTGCGCGGATCAGGTCGGCCAGATAGGCCGGGTCGCGGTGTCCGTCGGGGCGGGCGAGCACGACGCACGCGCCCTCGCGCAGGGCCCAGAAGAACTCCCAGACGCTGACGTCGAAGGCGGCCGGTGTCTTCTGGAGCACCCGGTCGTCGGCGGTCAGCCCGTACTGGCCCTGCATCCAGGCGAGCCGGTTGACGATGGCGCGGTGGGTGACGACGACACCCTTGGGGCGGCCGGTGGAGCCGGAGGTGTAGATCAGGTAGGCCGGGTCGTCGGGGTCGCCGGGGGCCGACGGGCCGACGGGGGACGACGGGCCGACGGGCTCCGCGTCGGACGGGGTGTCCAGGAGGAGCGCGGTGAGGTCGCGCACCGACGGCAGTCGTGGAGCGGTGGCGGCGGTGGTGACGACCGTCGTCGCGGCCGAGTCGGTGAGCATGTGGGTGACCCGGTCGGCGGGGTGGTCCAGGTCGACGGGGAGGTAGGCCGCGCCGGACTTCAGCACGCCGAGCAGGGCGACCATGAGGTCGGCCGAGCGCGGGACGGCGACCGCGACGACCGTACCCGGCCCGGCGCCCCGGGAACGCAGCCGGTGCGCCAACTGGGCTGCTCGGACGTCGAGTTCGCGGTAGGTGAGGGCCTCTTCCCCGTGGACGACCGCGAGGGCGTCGGGGGTGCGGGCGACCTGCGCCTCGAAGGAGGCGGCGAGGGTGGTCTCCGCCACCTCGACGCGCGCGCCCGCCGGGTGGGCGTCGGCCAGTTCCTCCGCCGAGAGCAGTTCGAGCCCGGCGGCGGTCTGTCCGGGGTCGGTCGCCAAGGCGTTCAGGATGCGGGCGAGCCGGTCGGCGATCCGGCGTACGGCCGGGGCGTCGAGACGCTGGGCGTGGTGCTTGAGCCGCAGATCCAGCCGGCGGCCGGGCTTCACGACGATCGCGAGCGGGTAGTGGACGGCGTCGTGGAACTCGTGGCCGGTGAGGCGGACCGTGCCACAGTCGTCGGCGAGGCCGGGCGCGGCCGGGTAGTTCTCGAAGACGACCAGGGTGTCGAAGAGTTCGCCGCTGCCCGCGAGTCCGGCGACGCGCTGGAGCTCGGCGAGTCCGAGGTGCTGGTGGTCCAGCAGCCGGGCCTGTTCGTCCTGGAGCCGGACGAGCAGCTCGCCGAGCGTGTCGGCGGACTCCCAACGGAACCTGGTGGGCAGGGTGTTGATGAAGAGGCCGATCATCGACTCGATGCCCTCGACCTCGGCGTCCCGGCCGGAGACGGTGGTGCCGAACACCACGTCCTGCCGGCCGGTCAGCCGCCCGAGCAACAGGCCCCAGGCGCTCTGCACGACCGTGCCGAGGGTGACACCCAGCTCACGGGCGCGGGCCGCCAGCCGGGCGGTGGTCTGCTCGGACAGTTCGACGCGGACCTGCGCGGGCTCGATCGGTGTGCCGTCGGCGGGCGTCCCGACCAGCCGGGTGGGCTCCTCCAGTCCGGCCAGGGCGGTGCGCCAGGCCGCCCGGGCGGTCCCCCGGTCGGCCGCGGCCAGGCTGCGCAGATACGAGCGGTACGGCGTGACCTCGGGCAGGGCGGCCGGGGTGTCCCCGTAGCACGCCATGAGCTCGCGGTGCAGCACGGGCAGCGACCAGCCGTCAGCGACGATGTGATGAAAGGTCAGCAGCAGCCGGCTGCGGTTCCCGGTGAGACGCACGAGCGCGCAGCGCATCAGCGGCGGCCTGGCGAGGTCGAAGCGGCGGGCGCGCTCGTCGGCGGCCGCGGCGTCGGCGAACTGCGCGCCGACCTCTGCGTCCTGGGCACGGAGGTCGACCTCGCGCCAGGGCAGTTCCACTCCCGCGGCCACGATCTGTACCGGCCGGCCGTCGCCGAGCGGGCGGAAGCAGGAGCGCAGCGGCGCGTGCCGGTCCAGGACGCGCTGGGCGGCCCGGCGCAGGGCCACGGCGTCGACCGGCCCGGACAGTTCCAGGGCCTGCTGGACGACGTAGGCGTCGTGGTCCGAGCCGTCCACCACGGAGTGGAAGTAGAAGCCCTCCTGGAGCGGGCTCAGGGGTGTCAGATCCTCGACGGTGAGCGGGTGTCCGCCCTGGAGTTCGGCGCGTTCGGCGTCGGTCAGCCGCAGCAGGGGGGTGTCGTCCTCGGTGCCGGACGGGTCGGCCGCCTCGGCGGCGGCCTCGGCGAGCGCGGCGACCGTGCGGTGCCGGAACACGTCTCGGGAGCTGAGGCGCAGTCCGGCCCTGCGGGCCCGTACGAGGAGCTGGATGGCGGTGATGCTGTCGCCGCCGAGGGCGAAGAAGTCGTCGTCGATGGTGACCGAGCGCAGGCTCAGCACCTCGGCGCAGGCCGCGCACAGCAGCTCTTCGCGGGCGTCGCGGGGCGGGCGGCCGGAGCTGAGGGCGGCGTAGTCGGGTGCGGGCAGCGCGGCGGCGTCGAGCTTGCCGCTGGGGGTGACCGGGAGGCGGTCGAGGGGGACGACGGCCGCGGGGACCATGTACTCGGGCAGCCGCTCGGCAGCGTAGGCGCGCAGGGACTTCATCAGGGCGGTCACGTCGCGGAAGGGGGCCGGCCGGTTGGCCTTCGGGACGGTGCCGTTCGCCTCGTAGAGTCCGGCGTGCGGCGGCTCGCCGAGGGTGTAGAGCACGTCGAGGCCGCCGTCGTCGGCGGCGCCGTTCCAGGTGACGGCGACCCGGTGCCCGTGCCGGGCGCCGAGCGCGTGGAACGCCTCGGGGTCCGGGGCGTCGGTGGGTGCCGGGGTGCGGCTGCTGTCGTCGAGGGTCGTCAGTGCGGCGAGGTCCTCCGCCAGACGGGCGTTGGGTACGGCCGTGACGCGCAGCGGGGCGTGGCAGTCGGCGAGCAGCGCGTCGAGGGTGTCGAGGCCGGCCAGCGCGGTCCAGGGGACGACGTGCGGTACGCCGGTGTCCGCGACCGGGGTGTCGCGGTCGGCGCGCTTGCGGAGCACCACGTCGTAGCGGTAGCGGGTCAGCTCGTTGTGGTGGCTGCCGCGCTTGACGCGGACATCGGCGTCGAAGCCGTCCAGCGTGGCGAAGAAGTCGGGGTCGAGGAGCAGTTCACCCTCCCACGCCAGCGACCGCTCCACGGCGGTGCGCAAGGCCTGTTTGTCCTGTGGGTCGGTGGCCCGGCGGGTCTCCACGGCTGTGCGCAGGCAGCGCAGCAGACGGGCGTTGCGCACGTCGCCGACGAACAGGCTGCCGCCGGGGGCGAGCAGTTCCCCGGCGGCGCGCAGCACCTCGGCGAGGTAGTCGGCGCCGGGGAAGTACTGGGCGACGGAGTTGAGGACGACGGTGTCGAAGTGGCCCCGGGGCAGGCCGGTGGTGTCGTGGGCGGGCCGGACGCTGAGCCGGACCCGGTCGGCGAGCCCGTCCACGGACTCCACCTGGGCCCGGAGGGCGCGCACCGCTTCCTCGGCGAGGTCGGTGCCCCAGTACGTCTCGCAGCCGGGTGCGAGGCGGGAGAGGATCAGGCCGCTGCCGACGCCGATCTCCAGGACCCGGCGGGGTGCGAGTTCCTCGATGCGGGCGACCGTGGCCTCGCGCCACTCCCGCATCTCCTGCACGGGGATGGGCAGGCCGTCGTACATGCTGTTCCAGCCCGCGAAGTTCTCCCGGAAGCCGCGGGAGTCCTCCCGCCGGCCTTCGGCACCCGCGGCGGCGTAGAGCAGTTCGTGGAGGTCCTTCCACTCCTGGACCTGCTCGGCGGCGTCCCGTTCCGCCGAGTTCTCCAGCGAGGGGACGACATAGGCGGCGAGCCTGCGCTCGCCGGGGCGGTCCTCGCGGATCACGACCGCCGCCTGGTCGACGGCCGGATGCCCGCGCAGGACGGACTCGATCTCGCCGGGCTCGATACGGAAGCCGCGGATCTTCACCTGGGCGTCGGCCCGGCCGAGGAACTCCAGGCGTCCGTCGGCCTTCCAGCGCACCAGGTCGCCGGTCCGGTACAGCCGCTCGCCGGGTTCGCCGAACGGGTCGGCGACGAAACGCTCGGCGGTCAGGTCGGGCCGCCCGAGGTAGCCGCGGGCCAGTCCGGCGCCGCCGAGGTACAACTCGCCCGGCACGCCTGTCGGCACCGGCTTCAGACGACCGTCGAGGACGTAGCCGCGGGTGCCGGGGTCGGGGACGCCGATGGGCACGACGGTGCCCGCGGGGGTGTCGGGGTCGCACAGACCGAGGGTGGAGTTGGTGGTGGCCTCGGTGGGGCCGTACGCGTTGAACATCATCCGGCCGCGGGCGTAGCGGCCGACCAGTTCGGGCGAGACCCGCTCGGTGCCGGCCAGCAGGGTGGCGGGCGGCAGTTCGACGTCCTCGGGCATCGCGGCGAGCAGGGCCGGGGGGAGGATCATGAAGGTGATGCCGTGCGCGTGGGCGAAGTCGGCGAGCAGGGTGCCGGGCACGCGCAGTTCGGTGGGCACGACGACGAGCCGGCCGCCGGAGAGCAGGCCGAGACACAGGTCCCAGAAGGCGACGTCGAAGCTCGGTGAGGCGAACTGGAGCACCCTGCTGTGCGGTCCGACACCGAACCGCTCGGTCTGGGTGGCGACCAGCCCCGCGACACCGGCGTGGGAGAGCACCACGCCCTTGGGGCGGCCGGTGGAGCCGGAGGTGTAGATCACGTAGGCGGCGCCCGCGACCGACAGCGGACCGCGGTCGGCGGCGCCCGGGTCGTGGCCGGGGCGGACCGCCAACTCCCGTACGGTGTCGGGCGCGTCCAGGACCACCAGGTCCATGCCGTCGCACGGGGGGATGTCGGCGGCCAGCTCGGCCGTGGTGATCAGGCAGGCGGGGGTGGCGTCGGCCAGCATGTGGGAGATGCGGTCGGTCGGGTAGTCGGTGTCGACCGGGAGGTAGGCGGCGCCCGATTTCAGCACGGCGACCTCGGCGACGATCAGTTCGGCCGAGCGGGGCATCGCGAGGGCCACGACCCGTTCGGGTCCGGCGCCCCGCGCGATCAGGGCGTGGGCCAGCCGGTTGGCGCGCTCGTCGAGTTCGGCGTACGTCAGCCGGGTGTCCTCGAAGACCAGCGCGACGGCCTCCGGCCGCAGGCGCACCTGTGCGGCGAACATCTCGGGCCAGGTGCGCGGGGGAACGGTGTGGTCGGTGTCGTTCCACTCCTTCAGGATGCGGTGGCGTTCCTCGGCGCCGAGCAGCTCCAGTTCGCCGACGGGGGCGTGCGGCCGGGCCAGGGCGTCGGCCAGGAGGGTGGCGTAGTGGTCCGCGGTCCGCCGCGCGGTCGCGGTCTCGAAGAGGTCCCGACGGTAGGTCACCCGCATTTCGGTCGGGCCGACTTCGAGCGTCAGGTCCAGCGGTGCCCGTGTGCCGCTTTCGGACCCGGTGTGCAGCGAGGTGTTGAAGAAGAGGCCGCCGCCGCGGGTGGGCTCCGGCCGCAACCGGGCGGCCAGCACGTCCGGTTCGACCCGGTGCGCCCGCGCTTCCGCGACCGCCTCGGCCACCCTGCGCACCAGTTCCGCGAATCCGGTACCGCCGTCCAGCGCGACCCTGAGCGGCAGCCCCTCGTACCCGACGGTGATGTCGCGGGCGCCTGCGTAGCGGTGCAGCAGCGCCACGTACGCCGCCAGCAGGGTCGCCTCGTCGGCCGTGCGGTCCAGTGCGCGACTCAGGGTCCGCCGCTCTCCGGCCGGCCCGGCCGGATACGGGAAGTCGGCCGGCAGGGCCACCTCTTGGGGCAGCGGATCGAGCCGGCGGCGCCAGTACTCCGCCGCCGCGCCCTCGTCGAGACCGGATACACGTTCTTCGATGCCGGACACAGGTGACCGTGCCTCCCGAATGCGCGGAACCGGCTCAGCCGGAGGATCGCGGTCATACTAAGGTAAGGATTACCTAACCAAAAGCCCCTGGTCTCGGCGCGCGCCATCTCGCCCACTACGATTAAGGTCTGCCTAACCTAAGGGAGTTGGCTGTTGGAGACCGCACGGTGACCGGGGGCAAGCGGGTCCGCCCGGTCCTCCTCGTGGCGCTGCTGAGCGCCGCCCTGATCGGGCTCTGCCTGCTGTCGATCGCGGTGGGCGCGGCCGGGATCCCACTGGACCAGGTGCTACGGGCGCTGTTGGGCCGTCCGCCGAGCAGGCTCGTGGAGAACATCGTCTGGACGGCACGCGTGCCCCGCACCGCGCTGGGCCTCACCGCCGGGGCGGCCCTCGGGCTGTCCGGCGCGCTCATGCAGGCACTGACACGTAATCCGCTCGCCGATCCCGGGGTGCTCGGGGTGAGCGCCGGCGCCTCGTTCGCCATCGTGCTGGCCGTGGGGGTGCTGGGGCTCGGCTCCTTCCACGGATACGTCTGGTTCGCCTTCGCGGGCGCCCTCGCGGCGAGCGTGCTCGTCTACCTCCTCGGCAGGCTGGGGCGCTCCGGTCCGACCCCGGTCAAACTGGCGCTGGCGGGCGTCGCGGTGACCTCGATGCTGTCCTCCCTCACCAGCGCGATCGCGCTCACCGATCCGGACGCGCTGGACCGCTTCCGCTTCTGGTCGGCGGGATCGATGGCCGACCAGGACGGCGCCACGGTCCTGCGGATCCTGCCCTTCCTCGCCGTCGGCACCGTACTGGCCCTGGCCTGCGCCCCGGCACTCAACAGCCTGGCCCTGGGCGACGACGTGGCGGCCTCGCTCGGCCGGCGGCTGGGCCTGGTCCGGCTCCAGGGCGTCACCGCGATCACCCTGCTCACCGGCGCGGCGGTCGCGGTCATCGGCCCGGTCGTCTTCATCGGACTGGTCGTCCCGCACATCGCCCGGGTGCTGGCCCGGGCCGCCGGCATCGGCCCGGACCACCGCTGGCTGCTGCCGCTGTCGGCCGCGCTCGCCCCCTGCCTGCTGCTCACCGCGGACATCGTCGGCCGGATCGTCGCCCGGCCCACCGAGGTCCAGGCGGGGGTCGTCGTCGCCTTCATCGGCGGCCCGTTCTTCATCGCGCTGGTCCGCCGCCGGCGCCTGGCGGAGGTGTAGCCGTGCCCGACTCCCTCTCCGCCGCGGACACGGCGAAGTCGCCCGCGGACGCCGCCGGTTCACCCGTGCCGCACCTCCCCTCCTCCTTCCGTGCCTACCAGCTGACCGTGCCGCCCGTATCCGGGATGTTGCGACCCCGGCTGGTGGCACTGTGCCTGGTACTCGGCGCCGGCGCCTTCCTGCTGTTCTGCTGGGGCCTGACGATCGGCGACTACCCGATCTCGTTCACCGACGTCGTACGGGCCCTGGGCGGCGCCGGCGACCCCGGCACCGTACTGGTCGTGCAGGACCTGCGGCTGCCGCGCGCCCTCGTCGGACTTCTGGCCGGGATCGCCTTCGGTGTCTCCGGCGCGCTGTTCCAGACCATGACCCGCAATCCGCTGGCCAGCCCGGACATGATCGGCCTCACCCAGGGGGCCGGCACCGCCGTGGTCGCGGGACTCGTCCTCGGCTGGGACGCGGGCCTGGGCACCCAGACCCTCGGACTGTTCGGCGCGCTGGCCTCGGCGCTGCTCGTCTACGTCCTGGCCTGGCGGCACGGCACCACCGGCTACCGGATCATCCTGGTCGGCATCGGGGTGTCCTGGATGTGCGCCAGCGCCACCGACTACCTGATGGCCAAGGGCGGACGGTTCGAGGCGCAGGCCGCCCTCGGCTGGCTGGTGGGCAACCTCAACGGCCGTACCTGGGGCGAGACCCGGCCGCTCGCCGTCGCCCTGCTGGTCCTGCTGCCGACGGCGCTGCTGCTCGGCCGGCTGCTGCGCACCCTCCAGCTGGGCGACGACGTCGCCACCGGCCTCGGCACCCGGGTGCAGCCCGTACGGCTCGCCATCCTGCTCACCGGGGTGGGGCTGATCGCCTTCGCCACCGCGGCGGCCGGTCCCGTCGCCTTCGTGGCGCTGGCCGCCCCGCAGATCGCCCAACGGCTGGCGCGCACCGCCTGGCCGCCCACCGTCGCCTCGGGGTTCACCGGGGCCGTGGTGGTCCTGGGCAGCGACCTCATCGCCCGCACGCTCGTCTCCGGCACGGAACTGCCGGTCGGAATCGTCACCGGCGTCCTCGGCGCGCCGATCCTGCTCTGGCTGCTCGTCCGCGCCAACCGCGCGGGTTCAGGAGGTTGATCCCATGTCGGCTGATCCCCTGTCGGCTGATCCCTTGACGGCTGACCCGACCGATCCGACCGACCGCGGGCCGGCCGCCGGCCCGGACCTGCGGGCGAGCGGCCTGCGACTGGCCTACGACAGCCGGCTGGTGGTGGACGGCCTGGACCTGGTCGTCCCGCCGGGCCGGATCACCGCCATCGTCGGCGCCAACGCGTGCGGCAAGTCCACCCTGCTGCGCGCCCTGGCCCGGCTGCTCACCCCGCGGGCGGGCACCGTCCAACTGGACGGCCGGGCACTGCACTCGCTGCCGTCCAGGGAACTCGCCCAACGCCTGGGCATCCTGCCGCAGAGCCCGGTCGCGCCCGAGGGACTGACCGTCGTCGACCTGGTCAACCGCGGCCGCTCACCGCACCAGACCTGGTGGCGGCAGTGGTCGCGGGCCGACGAGCAGGCCGTGAAGCAGGCCTTGGCCGCCACCGGGATGACCGGCCTCGCGGATCGGCCGGTCGACGAGCTCTCCGGCGGACAGCGCCAGCGCGCCTGGATCGCCATGGCGGTCGCGCAGGGCACCGAGGTGCTGCTCCTGGACGAGCCGACGACGTATCTCGACCTGGCGCACCAGATCGACGTGCTGGACCTGATCACCGACCTCAACCGGCGGGAGAACCGCACCGTCGTGATGGTGCTGCACGATCTCAACCAGGCCTGCCGCTACGCCGACCACGTCGTCGCCATGAAGTCCGGACGGATCGCGGCCCAGGGCACCCCGGCCGAGGTCATCACCGTCGAAACGGTGGAGGACGTCTTCGACCTCAACTGCCGGATCACGACGGACCCGGTCAGCGACACCCCGCTGGTGATACCGATAGGGCGCCACCACGCGGCGCCCTCCCTGGAGGCGGCGACGCGGGCCGCGGACTGAGCGCGCCGCACGTCCCGGGTCCGGGGCGGTCGCACGGGCGCCCCGTCGACCATCCCCCGCCGCGCGCGGGCGGCTGTCCGGTCGCGTCCGGCAGGATCGTCGTGCCGGTCCCCGCCGCGCCGGACAGACCGTCCAGGAGGGCGTGCGAAACGCGGCCGTCGAGCACCCGGACGCGCCCACACCGGCGCGCACGGCCCGCAGGCACGCCTCCGTCTTGGGCGCCATGCAGTTCTGGGGCCGGCCTGGCGCAAGGGTGAGCACGTCCCGGGCGAAGGCGCGCCGGAGCGCGTCGTCGGTCATGGCGTGGTCGCCGTGCTTGACGACGACCGTACGGCCGCGCGGGGGAGCGAGTGGGGTGGCCCGGTCGGTGAGTCCGAGCGCGCCGCTCAGGGGCCGGCGGTGAGGTAGCCGCCCATGGTGCGGAAGTAGTCGGTCGCCGCGAACTCCGCGCCGTCCTCGGTGCGTACCCGCCGGACCAGCAGTCCGGGCAGCCGGCCGCTCCTGGCCTGGGCACCGGCGACGACGACGACGCCGTCGCCCTCCCGGATGAAGATCCGGCCCGGAGTGCCTCCGTAGCGGCCCTGCGACACCGCGGCCTCGACGACGCGGATCCGTTCGCCATGGTGGTGGGTGAAGGCGTTGGGGTACGGGTCGGACTGGGCACGCACCAGACGTTCCAGGTCCTCGGCCGGCCAGGTCCAGTCGATCCGGCTGTCCGCCAGGGACCGCTTGTGGAAGAAGCTCGCCCGGCTGCGGTCCTGTGGTATCCAGCGGGCCCTGCCGGAGGCGATCAGGTCGAGGGACTCCGTCACCACCGGCGTGATCAGGTCGACGGTGCGGTGGAACAGGTCGGTGACGGTGTCGGTGGCGCCGACCGGCACCGCCCGCTGCAACAGGATGTCGCCCGCGTCGAGTTCGGCGTTCATGCGGTGCGCGGTGACGCCGACCTCGCGCTCGCCGTTGATCAACGCCCAGATGAGGGGCGAGAAGCCCGCGTAGGCCGGCAGCAGCGAGTCGTGGACGTTGAGCGTGCCGTGCGGAGGGAGGTCGAAGACCTCCGGCGGCAGAACGGTACGCCAGTTGTTGGCGACGATGACGTCCGGCGCCGCGTCCCGCAGCGCGGCGAGGAGTTCGGGGTCGTCGGGCCGGTTGCGCAACAGCACCGGGATGCCGTGCTTCTCGGCGAGGTCCGCCACGGAGTCGTCCCAGATCTTCTCGTACGCGTGCTCGCTCTTGGGATGGGTGACCGCCAGCACCACCTCGTGGTCGGACTCCAGCAGAGCCTGGAGCGTGCGGTGCCCCCAGGTCTGATAGCCGAACATGACGACCCGCATAGTCGATCCTCTCACCGAGACCACCATTGCAAGGTAAGGCTAACCTTATTTACCATCAGGGGCGCCCAAGGGAAGGGAAGTTGCGGTGAACGCACTGCACGACGAACCTGACGCCATCCACGATGTGCTCGGCATAGGTTTTGGCCCGTCGAATCTCGCGCTGGCCATAGCAGTTGAGGAGCACAACGGCCGAGCCGCCCCCGAGGACCGGATCAGCGCGGGATTCCTGGAGCGGCAGCCCTCCTTCGGGTGGCACCGCGGGATGCTGATCGACGACGCGACGATGCAGGTCTCCTTCCTCAAGGACCTGGTCACGATGCGCGACCCGACCAGCGACTTCACCTTCCTGTGCTTCCTTCGGGAACGTGGCAGGCTGGTGGACTTCCTGAACGCGAAGACGCTCTTCCCGCTCCGGATCGAGTTCCACGAGTACTTCGCCTGGGCGGCGGCCCGGCTCTCGCACGTCGTCGAGTACGACGCCGAGGTCGTCTCCGTCGAGCCGGTGATGTCGGACGACGGCGAGGTCTGCTGGTTCGACGTGACCAGCCGTGTCCCCGGCGCCCCGGAACGCACCGTCGTCCGGCGGGCCCGCAATCTCTCGGTGGCCGTCGGCCTGGAGCCCCATCTGCCGCCGGGCACCGTCCTGTCGGACCGCATCTGGCACAACAGCGAACTCGTCCCGCGGGTGGGCGAGTTGGCCGGGTCCGGCGCCCCGGTCGGCCGTGTGCTGGTGCTCGGCGCGGGCCAGAGCGGAGCCGAGGCGGTGGACTATCTGCACCGGTCGTTCCCCGGGTCGGAGATCGTCGCGATCTTCGCCAAGTACGGGTACACGCCCGCCGACGACAGCCCCTTCGCCAATCGGATCTTCGATCCCGAGGCGGTGGACGTCTACTTCCGCTCGACACCGGAGGTGAAGCAGTCTCTGGTCGACTACCACCGCAGCACCAACTACTCGGTGGTCGACATGGATCTCATCGAGTCGCTGTACGCCACCATGTACCGCGAGAAGGTCCTCGGCCAGGAGCGCCTGCTGCTGCGCAACGTCTCCCGCATCCGGGACGTGCGCGCCCTGGAGGACCGGCTGGACGTCACGGTGGAGTACCTGCCCACCGGCGAGCGGGAGGTGGTCTCCGCCGACCTGCTCGTCCATGCGACCGGCTATCGCCCCAGAGACCTGGACTCCCTGCTGGGCAGGGCGTCGAAACTCTGCCTGCGGGACGACAAGGACGCCGTGCTCGTCGGCCGCGACCACCGGTTGGAGTTCTCCCCCGAGGTCACGGCCGGCATCTATGTGCAGGGCGCGACCGAACACACGCACGGCCTCACCTCCACCCTGCTGTCCACCACCGCCGTGCGCTCGGGCGAGATCCTCGACTCCCTGCTCGCCCACCGCGCGAGCGACACGGCCGCCAGGGCCGGCTGCACCGCCTGAACCAGCCGACGGGCGCCGCCCGTTGGCCTCGCGCAGGACGGCGCGCACCCGCGTACCGTCCTGCCGCGCACGGCCACTCCGCCTTCTCCCGCCCACACCGAGCCAAGCACTCGTACTTAAGGTAGCCTCGCCTAAGTTTGCCGCCGTCCGATCCCGGAGGGGTGTGGATGAGTCCTTCATATCCGTCGGGACGCGACGTCCTGCGCGAGGCGGTCGGACGCCAGCGCGGACGCGTCGCGCTCAGCGCCCTCCTCGGCTCCGGACACCAGATCGGCGAGGCCCTCGTGCCGGCCCTGATCGGCGTCGTGATCGACCGGGCCGTCACCCGGTCCGACACCGGCGCCCTCGTCCTGTGGCTCGCGGTCCTCGCCGTGGTCTACACCGGACTGGCCCTGAGCTTCCGCTTCGGCGCCCGGGCCGGCGAACTCGCCGCCGTCCAGGCCGAACACACCCTGCGCGGCGCCCTCGTACGACGGGTTCTGCACCCCGGCGGCGGAGCGGAGGAGGGCCGGCTGCCCGGAGCACTCGCCAACGTCGCCACCGAGGACGCCAAGCGGGTCGGCGCCGTCAACCTGGCGCTGATGTCCGGGATCTCGGCCCTGGTCGGCATCGCGACCTGTGCCGTCGTCCTGCTGCGCATCTCGGTCACCCTCGGCCTGGTGGTGCTGCTCGGCACTCCTGTGCTGATGTGGCTGGGACATCTGCTGAGCAAACCGCTGGAGACCCGCAGCGAGACCGAGCAGGAGCGCGCGGCCCACGCCGCGGCCGTCGCCGCCGACCTGGTCACCGGGCTCCGCGTACTCAAGGGCATCGGCGGCGAGTCGACTGCCATCGCCCGCTACCGCACCACCAGCCGCGACTCCCTGCGGGCGACCCTGCGCGCGGCCCGGGCCCAGGCCTTCCAGAGCGGCATGGTGCTCGCGCTGACCGGCTGCCTGATCGCCGCCGTCGCCCTGGTCGGCGGCCGCCTGGCCGCTCAGGGCGGCATCAGCCTGGGCCAGTTGGTGTCGGCGGTCGGGCTCGCCCTGTTCCTGATCGGCCCGCTGGAGGTACTCGCCTGGGTCAACGCCGAGCTGGCCCAGGGCCGCGCCTCGGCCGCCCGGATCGCGGAGGTCCTGGCCGTCCCGCCCGCCGTCACTGCGGGCGGCGGCCCGCTGCCGCAACCGGTGCGCGGCGCCGTACGGCTCAGCGGCCTCAGCCACGGCGGGCTGCACGAGGTGGACCTGGACATCGAGCCCGGCGAGTTGCTCGGCGTGGTCGCGACCGACCCGGCGCACGCGGCGGATCTGCTTCGTTGCCTGGCCCGGCGGACCGACCCCGACGCCGGAACAGTGGAACTGGACGGCGTGCCCCTGCGGGACCTGGACCCCGCCGAGATCCGCACGGCGCTGCTCGTGGCCGAGCACGACGCGGATCTCTTCGAAGGTACCGTCCACGGCAACGTCACGTCCGCCGCCCCCGCGTGCGGCGACCCGGAACCGGCGATGGCGGCGGCCGGAGTGGCCCAGGTCGCCGAGGCACTGCCGGACGGCGCCCGCACGGCGGTCAGCGAGCGCGGCCGCTCCCTGTCCGGCGGGCAGCGCCAACGGGTCGCCCTGGCCCGCGCGTTGGCGGCCGACCGACCCGTGCTCGTGGTCCACGATCCGACCACCGCGGTCGACGCGGTCACCGAGGCCCTGATCGCCTCGGGCATCCGCGAGATCCGCAAGGGCCGCACCACGGTACTCGTGACGACCAGCCCCGCACTGCTCTCGGTCACCGACCGGGTGGTACTCATCCACGCCGGACGGGTCACCGACACGGCCTCGCACGCCGACCTGGTACGCCGTCACGAGACCTACCGCTCGGCGGTCCTGGCATGAGCGACACCTCGGCGCGCCCGGACGAGGAGACGATGAACGCCCGCGAGCTGCTGCCCACCGCGACCCCGGCCGAGACCCACGCCGCGGTCCGCGAACTGGTGCGCCCGCACCGGGGACCGGCCGTCGGCGCCTTCGCGGCGATGCTCGCGGCCACCGCCGTCGGGCTGCTCGTCCAGCCGTTGCTGGGACGCCTGGTGGACCTGGTGGCCGAGCGGCGGCCGCCCGGGGATCTCACTCTTCCAGTGGTCCTGCTGGTCCTGGTCGCCGTCACCCAGGGCGCCACCACCGCGCTCGGTCTGTCGCTGACCTCCGGACTCGGCGAGACCGTACTCGCCCGGCTGCGCGAGCGGTTCGTGGATCGGGCCCTTCGGCTGCCGCTGGAGCAGGTGGAGAAGGCGGGCACGGGAGATCTCAGCGCCCGCGTCACCCGGGACGTCTCGGTGGTCGGCGAGGCCGTACGCTCCGCCCTGCCCGAACTCGCGCGCTCCCTGCTGGCCATCGTGCTGACCCTGATCGCGATGGCGGCGCTGGACTGGCGCTTCCTGCTCGCCGCCCTGATCTCGGTCCCCGTCCAGGCGCACACCGCCCGCTGGTACGTGCGCAACGCCGTGCCGCTCTACGCCCGGCAGCGGATCGCCACCGGCGACCAGCAGCAACAGCTGCTGGACACCATCGCCGGCGCCGGCACCGTACGGGCGTTCCGGCTGGAGGAGCAGCACACCGCACAGGTCACCGAACGTTCCTCGGCCGCCGTCGAGTTGACGATGCGCGGGGTACAGCTGGTGCTGCGCTTCTACAACCGGCTGCATGTCGCGGAGTACACGGGACTCGCCGCGGTGCTGGTCACCGGGTTCCTGCTGGTGCGCGGCGGATCCGTGTCCCTCGGCACCGCGACCGCCGCGGCCCTCTATTTCCACAGTCTGTTCACGCCGGTGAACTCGGCGCTGGTGCTGCTCGACGACGCCCAGTCGGCCACGGCCGCGCTCGCCCGGCTGGTCGGGGTCGCCGACCGGGCCGCCACCGGGGAGGACCGGCGGCCGGTCGCCGCGTCCCGGACGTTCGACCCCGACGCGGCTCCCGGGACGGTCGGCGTGCACGGCGTCCACCACGCGTACGAGCCCGGCAGGCCGGTGCTGCGGGAGATCGACCTGACGCTCCGGCCCGGGGAACGGGTGGCCCTGGTCGGCCCGAGCGGCGCGGGCAAGACCACCCTCGCCAAACTCGTCGCCGGAGTGCACCGGCCGACGTCCGGCTCGGTACGGCTGGCCGGCCCCGGCCCGTCCGGCCATGACCTGCCGGTGGCCCTGGTCACCCAGGAGACACACGTGTTCGCCGGGTCGCTCAGCGAGGATCTGCGCCTGGCCCGGGCCGCGGCCTCCGACGACGAACTGCGCGCGGCGCTGGCCGTGGTCGACGCGCTGGACTGGGCCGAGGCGCTGCCGCGGGGACTCGACACGGTCGTGGGCGAAGGGGGCCACCGCCTGACTCCCGCCCAGGTCCAGCAACTCGCGCTGGCCCGCCTGGTGTTGGCCGATCCGCCGGTGGCCGTGCTCGACGAGGCCACGGCCGAGGCCGGCAGCACCGGCGCCCGGGTGCTGGAGAAGGCCGCCGCCCGGGCCGTCGAGGGCCGCACGGCACTCGTCGTCGCCCATCGCCTCACCCAGGCCGCCGCAGCGGACCGGGTCGTCGTCATGGAGGACGGCCGGATCGTGGAGAGCGGCACCCACGACGAGCTGTGCGCGGCGGACGGGACCTACGCCTCCCTCTGGCAGGCGTGGTCCGGCACGCGCGCGACAGCCGACCAGCCCCACACTCCGCCACCGCCCCGACCATGAAGGACCACTGATGCTCGGCTCTCTCCGAGGCACACGGCTCGCCGCGGCGCTCGCCTCCGTACTGATGCTCTTCGCCACCGTCGCGGCCTGCGGCTCCTCAGGGAGCTCCGAGGCCGGTTCCGAGAAGACCACGGCCGCCGCGAGCAAGGCCTTCCCCGTGACCATCGCGCACAAGTACGGCAGCACCACCGTCGAGGCCGAACCCCAGCGGATCGTCACGGTCGGCCTGACCGACCAGGACGCCGTGCTCGCCCTGGGCAAGGTTCCCGTCGGCACCACCGAGTGGCTCGGCGGCTACAAGGGCGCCATCGGCCCCTGGGCCGCCGACAAGCTGGGCGACGCGGCGACGCCGACCGTACTGAAGGACACCGGCACCGGCCCGCAGACCGAGAAGATCGCGGCGCTGCGCCCGGACCTGATCCTCGCGGTCTACGGCGGCCTCACCGAGGCGCAGTACGACACCCTGTCGAAGTTCGCCCCGGTGGTGGCCCAGCCGAAGGAGTACAACGACTACGGGGTGCCGTGGCAGCAGCAGACCGAGATCATCGGCAAGGCGCTCGGCCAGGAGGCGAAGGCCACGTCGCTGGTGAGCGGCGTGGAGGCCGACTTCGAGGCCGCGACCGCGAAGAACCCGGTGTTCACCGAGTCCAGCGGTGTCGTGGCCACCCCGTACGAGGGCATCTTCGTCTTCGGCAGCCAGGACCCCCGCTCGCGCGTCCTCACCGATCTCGGCTTCACGCTGCCGTCCGACCTGGACAAGGTCATCGGTGACGAGTTCGGTGCCAACATCAGCAAGGAGCGCACCGACCTGCTGGACACCGACGCCGTCGTGTGGATCGCGGCCGACCCGGCCAAGGACGAGGCCAAGCTCCACAAGGACGCCCTGTACGGCGACCTCGAGGTGGCCCGGCAGAACCGTGAGGTCTACCTCAAGGAGAGCAGCGACTACGGCAACTCCGTCTCGTTCGTGACGGTGCTGAGCCTGCCGTACATGCTCGACCGGCTGGTGCCGCAGCTGGCGGCGGCCGTCGACGGCGACCCGGCGACGAAGGTGCCCGCACCGGCGGCCTGAGCACACCCGGCCGAACCGGCGCACCGCGGCCGGGACACCGAGACACCGCGGCCGGGAAAACCGACGCACACCGGCCGGGGACACGGACCACCCGTTCCCCGGCCGCGATCGTCCCCGTGACCCGCAGTGGTGGCCTGATCTACTGAAGGGCGTCCCCTCGTGAGACGCTTGAAACAGGCGGTGCCGCACATGCTCGGGGTGCCTCATCGCGCGAGGAGCGAGATGAGCACCTCCAACGTTCGCCTCGACGACGGGTCATCCGTTCTGGACGCCCTGGCCACCGCGGTGCTCGATGAGCGGGGTACCGTGCTGCGCTGGTCGCCCGCGGCGGCGCGGCTGCTGGGACACACGGCGGCGGCGGTCTGCGGCCACCCGGTCCGGGACCTGGTCGTCGGCACCCCTGACCTCGCCCGCGCGGTCCCGCCGGCGGATCCCCGGGCGCCGGCCGCGGGCCGGGCGCTGCTGCGGCACCGGGACGGCGGCACCGTCGATGTCGTCTTCAGGGTGACAACGCTGGAGGGGACCGCCGAACTGCTGGTCCTGGCGGCCCCCACCGCGTGGGTGAGCGAGCAGGAACAAGCCGTCTCGCTGCTGCACGCGTTGCTGTCGCAGGTCCGGATCGGCATGGCCATCCACGACACGGATCTGAATCTCGTACGGACCAACGCCACCGCAGAGATGTTCGGCGGCCCGCCGCTGCCGCCCGGCAGCCGGCTGCGCGAGGTACTCAGGGCGGAGGACGCCGACACCGTCGAGACCGCGCTGCGGCTGGTGCTGGAGTCGGGCGCGCCGCAGATCCTCCGGGACCAGCGGATCAGGTCGTCCGAGGTCCCCGGGCGGGAATGGGACATGTCGATCTCCGCCTTCCGGCTCGAGAACGCGCACGGGACCCCGACGGGGATCGCGGTGGTGTTCCTGGACACCACCGCGGAGCTACGGGCCCGACGGGACCTGAACCTGCTGCGCGAGGCCGCGGCCCGCATCGACAGTTCGCTGGATGTCGAGCGCACCGCGCAGGAGCTGACGAAGGTGGTCGTCCCGGTCCTCGGCGACCACGCGATCGTCGACCTCGCCGAGGCCGTGCTCAGCGGTGAGGTTCCGCCGAAGTGGCCGGGCGGCGGAAATCCCCATCTGCGTGTGGTGGCCTCGGCCACCGGCTGGTGGCCGCCGCGCGTGCGGCAGGGTGATGTCCTGCCCCCGCTCCCCGACCACCCGTTCCTGCGGCGTGCCCAGCGCGGCGAGGTGGTCATCCTGAGCCGCGACGAGGTCTGCGGCGCGCTCGGCGATCCGGAGCTGGTCGCGTCGCTCGTCCCGGAGGACCTGCACTCCGTGATGATCACGTCGTTGACGGCGCGCGGCCACACGCTCGGCGACGTGTCGGTCTGGCGGGTGGGGTCGTCCGAACCGTTCACCCGGCAGGAGGCCGACCTGCTGAGGGAGATCGCCTCCCGGGGCGCGCTGGCCGTCGACAACGCCCGCCGCTACACGCGGGAGCACCGCGCGGCCATGGCGCTCCAGCAGCGCATGCTGCCGCCACCGACGACCGACACCCCGGCGGCGGAGACCGCGGGCATCTACCGGCCCGCGGGCGGCGGGGCGGAGATCGCCGGCGACTGGTTCGACGCCATCCGGCTGCCCTCGCTGCGGCTCGCCCTGGTCGTCGGGGACGTGGCGGGGCACGGCCTGGCGGCCACCGCCACGATGGGGCGCCTGCGCACCGCCGTCCACACCCTCGCCGACCTGGAACTGGAGCCCGACGAGCTGCTCACCCGGCTCGGCGATCTGGTCCAGCGCCTGACGGCCGAGGCACCCGGCGGCCCTCAGGACACGGTCGGCGCCACGTGCCTGTACGCCGTCTACGATCCGGTCACCTGCCGCTGTGTCCTCGCCAGTGCCGGGCATCCGCCGCCCGTGGTGACGCGATCCGACGGCACCACGCGGCTCGTCCAGCTCTCTCCCGGCCCTCCGCTGGGGGTGGGCGGCCTGCCCTTCGAGAACACGTCGATCGACGTCGAGCCGGGCAGCCTGGTCACCCTGTACACCAAGGGCCTCATCAACCGCGGCAACGGCGTCGACAGCGGGCTGCGCAACCTGATGGACACCCTCACCTCGCGGTGCCGTCCCAGTGATCCGCTGCCGGACACCGGCCGTGCCATCCTCAGGGGACTCGGCGACCAGCCGACCCGTGACGACACCGCGCTGCTGCTGGCCCGCACCCGGGCCGTGCCGATGGAGAACACGGCCCGCTGGGAGTTCCCCGCCGACCCGGCCGTGGTGGCCGACGCCCGGGAGGCGGCGACCCGGCAGCTGGCCGCCTGGGGCGTCGACCAGCTCGCCTTCAGCACCGAGCTCGTGGTCAGTGAGCTGGTCACCAACGCCGTCCGGCACGCCTGCGGGCCCGTCCGGCTCCGCCTCATCCGTGATGACGTACTGGTGTGCGAGGTCACCGACCCCAGCAACACGCAGCCCCGGCTGCGGCGCGCCCGCACGACCGACGAGGGCGGGCGCGGGCTGTTCCTGGTGGCCCAGCTCACCACCCGCTGGGGCTGCCGGTACGGGCAGCACGGCAAGACCATCTGGACGGAACAGCCCCTGCCCGAACCGGACGGCGCGCGCGGCGTCGCCGTCGCCGTCGCGGACCAGGCCGCCCTCGGCTGACGGAGACCGGCGCGAGGCGCGGAGCGGGTGTCACGCGGGCGAGTCGGCGGGGAAGGGGGCGGGGTAGGGCTCGGCGAAGTCGGCCGAGCGGGCGACCTCGCGCCACTTCAGGTCCGCTTCGAGGAGTCCGCGGTCCAGCATGACGGCCCCTTCGGCCGCGTTGACGCCCAGGGGCAGGTTGTGCGGGATGTCGCGCCGCTTGGCGACCTGGACGAGGATCTCTGCGGCCCGGACGGGATCGCCCGCGGGTCCCTCGCCGTTCTGCCGCAGACGCGCGTTGAGGGCGCCGACCGTCTCGGCGTACTCCTGCGGGATGTCGTGGACGACCATCGAGGATCCGGCCCAGTCGGTACGGAATCCGCTGGGTTCGACGACCAGGACCCGCACGCCGAACGGGGCGGTCTCGGCGCGCAGCACGCGGCTGAAACCGTCGATGGCGAACTTGGCCGCCTGGTAGGAGGCGATCCCCGCAGAGCCGCCGACCCTGCCGCCCATGGACGAGAACTGCATGACCAGCCCGCCCTTCTGCGCGCGCAGAAGCGGTATCGCGGCCTTCGTGACGTTGTACACGCCCCAGAAGTTCGTCTCGAACTGCGCGCGGAAGTCGGCGTCCTCGGTGGTCTCGATCGGCGAGACGTTGGCGTACCCGGCGTTGTTCACCAGGACGTCGATCCGGCCGAAGCGCTCGCGCGCCTCGGCGAGGGCCGCGCGAGCCGCCTCGGGGTCGGTCACGTCGAACGCGATCGGGCGGATCCGGTCGCCGAACTGCTCGACGAGGTCGTCCAGTTGCTCGGGGCGGCGGGCGGTGGCGGCCACGAGGTCGCCGGCTTCGAGGGCCGCGCGAACGAGGGTACGGCCGAAGCCGCGGGAGGAACCTGTGATGAACCATGTCTGCTGCATGGAATTAGTGAAACAGTGTTGCGCTAATAACGCAACACCGTTCCGCTAATAACAGAACGCTGTTCCACTACCATGGGCGCGTGGCTACCTCCGAGTTTCAGCGCGCCCGCTCACCCGAGGCCAAGCGCCTGCGCGAGGCGTCGATCCTGGAGGCCGCCCGGGAGCTCGGACGGGAGCACGGCATCAGGAACGTCACCCTGACGGACATCGCCACCGCGGTCGCGATGCACAAGTCGGCCCTGCTGCGGTACTTCGAGACGCGCGAGGAGATCTTCCTGCGCCTGACCGCCGAGGGCTGGCAGGAGTGGTCGCGGGCGCTCTCCGCGCGACTGCGCGAGAGTGCGGACACCGATCCGGGCCCGGCAGCCGTGGCGCAGGCGTTCGCCGCCACGCTCGCCGCCCGTGGCATGTTCTGCGACCTGCTCGCCCACGCGCCGCTCAACCTCGAGCGCAAGGTCTCGCTCGACGCGGTGCGCGACTTCAAGCTCGCCACGCTCGCGGCCCGTGAGCCGATCGTCGAGGCCGCCCGCGAGCATCTGCCCGGACTGAGCGACGACGACAGCGTCGACCTGATCGCGACCGCCGTCGCGCTGGCCGGGGCGATGTGGCAGATCGCGAATCCGGGTGCGGAGGTCGCCGCCCTCTACCGCAGCGACCCCCGTCTCGCCCACGCCGTCGTGGAGGTCGAGCCCCGTATCGCCCGGATCCTGACCGCGACGATCAGCGGGATGACCGGTCGGCGGCCCGACCGGCCGACGTCGCCCGCCTGACCTCTCCGAGCCGCCCGAGCCCCCCTCCCGCCGCCGATGGTCGCAGTCCGGACCGAAGTCGGGTCGAGCACCCGGTCGGGCTCGGGGCGACCGGGATCAGTCGGCGGGTTTCTCCCAGACCGAGACGTGCCGGCGGCTCTCGCCGGTGAAGGCCTCCCGCGTCCATCCGGCCCAGCGCTCCCGCGGGCGCAGCCCCGCGAGCTGGGCCATCAGGTCGAGTTCCGAGGGCCACACGTACCGGAAGGGAATCGACCTGTACGTGCCTCGGCCGTCGACGACCTCCACGTAGTTCGAGCTCGTCGCCTGGGTGGCGGGGTCGTAGACGTCGAAGGCCCATCGTGTCGGACTCACGTGGAAGGGCACGACGTTCTGTCCGACGGGGAGCTTGCGCAGTTCGGGAATCATGACCTCGACGGCGAAACAGCCGCCCGGTTCCAGGTGGGCCGCCACGTTGCGGAAACAGGCCACCTGCCCGGCCTGCGTCGTCAGATTCATGATCGTGTTGAAGAGCAGGTACGCGACCGAGAACGTCCCGTCCACCCTCGTCGTCGCGAAGTCACCGATCGTGACGCCGATCGCGGCACCGCCCGGCTTGTCCCGCAGCCGCGCGACCATCGCCCGGGACAGGTCGATGCCGTGGACGGGGACTCCGCGGCTCGCCAGGGGCAGCGCGATGCGGCCCGTCCCGATGCCCAGCTCCAGGGCCCGGCCACCGCCGGCCAGCGCTGCCAGGAAGTCGACCGTGGCGTCCACGACACTCGGCTCGAACATGTCCGCCGACGACTCGTCGTAGGCCGCCGCCACCCGCTCTCCGAAGTAACCGTCCTCATCGTCCATCGCGCGACCGTACTGCGGCGGCCCCGCACGGCGCGCGCCGTTTTTCGCGCTATCCGGCGGCCGTGCCGGCCGCCGGGAGTTCCAGCCGCAGTTCGTAGCCGCCGTCGGCCGTCGGACCGGAGGTGACGGTCCCGCCGAGGAGCTCGGCGCGCTGGCGCAGGCTGACCAGCCCGTAGTGCGCGCTGGGCAGGGGCAGGGCGGGCCGGGTGGGTGCGGTGTTGGTGACGGTGACCCGTACGGCGCTGCCCTCGTGGTGGACACACACCGTGGCGGTGGCGCCGGGAGCGTGTTTACGGGTGTTGGTCAGCGCCTCCTGGACCGTGCGGTAGACGGCGCGCTGGACGGTCGGCTGCAGGCCCTCGGGCAGGTCCGTCGTCAGCTTGGCCTCGATGCCGCTGCTGCCGACCAGCTGTTCGAGGTCGGCCAGGGAGGGCTGCGGGGTCAGCTCGGCGGGACGCCCGCCGGAGGCGCGCAGGACACTGACCATGTGGCGCAGCTCGTCGAGGGTCTGGACGCTGAGCCGCCGGATGGTGCCGGCCGCCTCCTTGGCCTCCGGGTCCTGGGTGCCGACCTGAAGCGCTCCGGCCCGTACCGCGATCAGGCTGACCTGGTGGGAGACGACGTCGTGCATCTCTCGGGCGAGCTGGGCCCGCTCCCTGGCCAGCACGGCCTGGGCGGTAAGCAGCTGCTCGTGGTCGCGGGCCTCGGAGATCTCGGCGAGTCGCAGCGACAGGTCGCGGCGCGTCTGGACCAGCTGGCCGAGGAAGACGGGCGCGGCCGCCGTCGCCGCGGTGTAGCCGAGCGTGATCAGCGTGGTCGCCTGCGTCAGATCGAGATCCGGCGCGGGCCACGAGGTCATGTCGCTCAGGGTGAAGGCCAGGGCACAGACGGCCAGGAGAGCCCGGTGACGGCTGATCGAGGCGAGTGTGTACAGCGCGATCAGCGTGGCGATGGTCGCGTCGGAGAGGAGGACCGCCGGAATGGTGAGGAGGAAGGTGAGCAGCGGCCGGCGGTGGCGCAACAGCAGGGCGAAGGCGGCGCCGAGGGCACAGACCATGCGCAGCTCCTCGTGCGCGGTCCAGTGCACCCAGATGTCGAACAGCGACACCACGACCGGCAGCGCGAGGTCCAGCAGCAGCGTGGGCAGACGGCGACGAGTCATCCGGGGGTGCCTCCCTCCTCCTTGAGGAGGCCGGCCCGCTGGGCGAGCAGGGCGGCCTGGACGCGGCCGCCCACCTCCAGCTTGGTGAGGATGGCGCTGACGTGGTCCTTGACCGTGCCGGTGCTCAGGTGCATCCGCGTGGCGATCTCGGCGTTGGACAGTCCCTCGGCGACGCGGACGAGCACGTCACGCTCACGGTCGGTGAGCCGTTCGAGACCGCCGGTGTCACGATCCTGCGGACCGGCGTCCAGGTAGGCGTCCACCACGGTCCTGGTCACCTTGGACGACAGCACGGTGCCGCCGTCGGCCAGGGAACGCACCAGGAACGGCAGCTCTTCGGGGTCGGTGTCCTTGAGCAGAAAGCCCGCGGCGCCCGAGCGGAGTGCCGTCGCCACGTACTCGTCCATGTCGAACGTCGTGAGCATGGCCACCACCGGAGGGTTCGGGAGCCCGCGGAGTTCGGTCAGGACGGTGAGTCCGTCGACGTCCGGCATCCGGATGTCCAGCAGGACCACGTCGGGGGCCGTCTCCTGCGCCGTCCGCAGTGCCTGGCCGCCGGGAACCGCCGCGACGACCTCGATACCTTCGGCGGTGTCGAGGATGCGCTGGAAGCCCATACGGATCAGAGCCTCGTCGTCGACCACCAGTACCCGGATCACCCGTGCTCCACTCGCCATCGGACCACTGTCCGATTCGTACCACGTCGCGGCGGGCGCCGCCCGGTGCCCGACCCGCGGGCGGCGGCCAGCCAGTCGGCGGGGGTGGTTCCGGACACCTGCCGGATGGTCGCGACCGACCCCGCCCACGGACTCTGGAGTACATGACGCACGCCACACCGTCGACCGTGCCGCCCGTCGCGAGAGCGGCGTACGACACCCGCGGGGAGAGCGCCGCCGGCGCCTGCCAAGAGGAGGTCGGGACCATGACGACGTGTCTGACGTTTCTGAGTGCGACCGCCGGAGAGACCCCGAGGGTCTTCGGCGACGCGTCCCCCCGTGAGACCGGCCTGCGGCGGACGGGCTCCCCCCGCCCGGGGTTCCCGCCCTACTCGCTCGCCGTCCGGGGACCGTCCGCACACTGCGCCAGGACCGCCGCCGCCCTGGGCCTCGAGGCCACACCCGAGCCCGCCCTGCGCGACTTCGACTACGGCCGGTGGTACGGCCGAACGGTGGCCGACGTCGTGGCCGACGACCCCCACGGGTACTCGGCCTGGCTCACCGACCCGGACGCCACGCCGCACGGCGGCGAATCGATACGCCAGCTCTGCCTGCGCACCGCGCACTGGCTGAGCCACCTGCCACCCGACTCCCATGGAGCACTGGCCATCGTCGAATCGTCCGTGATCCGCGCGGCGCTCGTGCACGCCCTCGCGGCACCCGTGCGGGCCTTCTGGCACCTCGACCTGCCGGCCACGGTCTCGCTCATCCTCCGCGACGGCGGCTGGGACGTCCGGTTCGGCCACAGCACGCCGCGCGCCGTCCAGCGGACGGGCCACGACATGTGGGGCACGCCGGTACGGCGGTCGGTCGGACCCCAGAGGACCAGGTGGGTGTGCACCGACGCCACCTTCGGACCGGTCGCCTGACCGGTCCGCGAGTCCGGGGCGACGTGTTTGGGCTGCTTGCTTCATCAGCGATCATCGCCCGACTTGTCCCGATATTATTACTCTATGATTCCTGCCGGGCGACTACGGCGCCGTCGCCCTCCCCACGCCGGCGGGTGGGCCGTCGCCCGGCTGGCGCCGGTGATCGTCACCGTCGTGATCGCCGCCCTGGCGTTCGCCACTCCCCGGCAGATCGCCGTCAGCCGTCTTCTGCCGGCCGCGCCGGCCCTCGCCGCCGCCATGTGGCCCGTGATCCCCACGATCCTGCTGGGGGCGTGCTGCCTGCTCGTGATGGTCGGCCTGGGCCTCGTCTACCCCGACCTGGGGACTCCCTACACGGTGGCCGCGATCGCCGCGGTCACCCTGGCGGCCGCGTACGCGAGCCACGTCCGGCTCCAGCGGGAGGAGACGCTCTTCCAGATCCGGCTCGTCGCCGACGTGGCCCAGAAGGTGCTGATGCGCCCGCTGCCCCGGCGGATCGAGGGCATCGAGATCACATCCCTGTACCTGGCCGCCCAGGCGGAGGCGCAGATCGGCGGCGATTTCTACGAGGCGGTCAGCACCCCGTACGGGGTCCGCCTGCTCATCGGCGACGTACGCGGCAAGGGACTGTCCGCGGTGGGGGCGGCCGCGGCCGTGGTCAGCTGTTTCCGGGAGGCCGCCTACGAGGAGTCCGACCTCAAGGGCATCGCCCATCGGCTGGAGACCAGCATCACCCGCCACATCGCCGCGTTCCACACCCAGGACCTGGCCGAGCGGTTCGCCACCGCGCTCGTCGCCGAGGTCCCGCACGGCGGCGGCCACATCAGGATTCTCAACTGCGGGCACCCCCCGCCCCTGCTCGTGCACGACCGGAAGGTCCGCGTCCTGGAGCCCAGCGTCCCCTCGCCGCCGCTCAACCTCGCGACGCTCATCGGCGACCACTACTACGTCGACACCGTCCCCTTCGCCCCGGGCGACCAGCTGCTGCTGTACACCGACGGCGTGACGGAGACACGGGACCGCTGCGGACGGTTCTTCCCGCTGCCGGACTGGATGCGGCAACAGGAGCAGACAGCGCCGCGCGAGCTGCTCGACCGGCTGCACAGTGCGCTGCTCCAGCACAGCGGTGGACGACTCGACGACGACATCGCGGCCCTCGCCGTACGGAGCCCGCACACTCCCCAGGAGCGCCCCGCCTAGACGCCGCCGGGCCGACGGCGTGGGGGCGCGGGTCCGCCGGACCAAGCGCGGGCACCACCGGTCAGCGGGACGGCATCCAGGGACGTCGGTGAGCGGGACGGCATCCAGGGACGTCGGTCTGTGTGACGACGTACACGGGCGTCGGTCAGCGGGTGGTGAGCACCATCCGGAAGCGGGCGCCGCCGGACAGCATCTTCTGAAACGCCGCGTCGGCCTCGCTCAGCGGCACCGTCTCGACCGTCGGCCGGATCCCGTGCAGGGCGCTGAAGTCCATGGTGTCCTGCACGTCCTGCGCGGTTCCGGACGGGTGGCCGCGGACGACCTTCCCGGTCATGAGCAGCTGGAGCGGGCTGATCCCCAGCGGTCCGGGATCCGCGCCGATGACCACCAGTTCGCCACGCGGCGACAGCCCCTCCACGGTCGACGCGATGGCGTCGGAGCTGCCGGCGGTGGCGAGGACGGCCTTGGCACCACCGAGTGACCGGAGTGCGTCCGCGACGGTGGTGTCCGCCGTGCTGTCGACGTAGTGGTGGGCGCCGAGCTGCTTGGCGAAGTCGGCCTTGCCCGGGCCGCGGGCGATCGCCACCGTCTCGAACCCCATGGCGACCGCGTACTGCACCCCCAGGTGTCCGAGGCCGCCGATACCGAGGACCGCGACCAGGTCGCCCGGCCGGGCGGAGCTGCGCCGCAGTCCGTTGAACACGGTCACGCCCGCGCAGGCCATGGGGCCCGCGTCACTGGCCGTCAGGGCGTCCGGGATGCGGGCCAGGGCGTCGACCGGCGCGATCACCTGCTCGGCATAGCCCCCGTCGTACGCCGCCCCGGGGACCTTGAGATTCACGCAGACGACGAAGTCGCCCTGCCTGCAGGGCTTGCAGTGGCCGCAGCTGCCCCCGAACCAGCCGACCGTCACCCGGTCGCCCACCTGCCAGCCGTACTCCTGCGCTCCCTCGCCCAGCTCCTCGATCCGCCCCGCGATCTCGTGTCCGGGAACCAGCGGGAAACGCAGACCGGGCAATCCGGCGCTCACGAAGAACGCGTCGCTGTGGCAGATCCCGCAGGCGTCCACCGCCATGCGTACATGGCGTGGGCCGGGTTGCGGCACCTCGCGCTCGACGATCTCGAACGGCCCGCCGGCGGCGGCCACCTGAGCGACTCGATAGCTACTCATCTGGATCTCTCCGGGATCGGAAACGGCGACCCCCACCACCAGCAAACCAGCTCCGGCCCGATCACGCGCGCCCAGCAGGAGGGGCCCCTGGGGCCCACTCACGGCGCCCCCGCCCGGGATCCGGCAGCGGTTGTCCGGGGCCGCCACGATCCGTCGCGCCGGCGACGAGACCGTGCGGCGAGGCCCCGGATCGTCCTCTGTATCGTGTGCTCGATCCGACGATCCGACGATCCGAGCGCCGCCGGGCGGCGGCCGGATCCCGGCACCGTCACAGTCGCACAGGCCCGAGGGGCTTCGAGGAACGAGGAGTCACGTGAGCGAGACCGAGGTCGTCACCGCGCCCCGCCCGCTGCTGCTGGGCGACGGCCGGCCCGCCGTCGCGGCCTGGTCGCTCGACCCCGGCATGCTCCACCTCAACCACGGATCGTTCGGTGCCGTCCCGCTGGTCGCCCAGCACCGGCAGAACGAGCTGCGGGCCGAGATGGAGCGCGCTCCGGTCGTCTGGTTCCCGCAGCTGCCCGACCGGCTCGCCGCCACCCGCGCCGAGATCGCCGGCCACCTGCGGGTCGAGGCCGCGGACCTGGCACTCGTGCCGAACGCCAGCGCGGGTGCCAGTGTCGTGTACGCGGCCCTGGCCGCGCGCCCCGGACAGGACATCGTCGTCACCGATCACGGCTACGGCGCCGTCACCATGGGAGCCGAACGCCTCGCCCGGCGCTGGGGCGGCCGGGTGCGTACGGCCCGAGTGCCGCTGGCGGCCGACGCCGAGCAGGCGTACCGCGCGGTCATGGACGAGGTCGACGACCGGTGCGCGCTGGTGGTGCTGGACCAGATCACCTCGGCCACCGCCCGCAGGCTGCCGGTGGAGCGGATCGGAGCCGAGCTCGCCCGGCGCGGCGTCACCCTGCTCGTGGACGGTGCGCACGCCCCCGGCATCCTTCCCGCCCCGCTGGAGGGACTGGTCTGCGACGCCTGGGTCGGCAACCTCCACAAGTGGGGCTGCGCACCGCGCGGCACGGCGGCGCTCGTGGCCCGCGGCCCGCTGCGCGAACACCTTCACCCGCTGATCGACTCCTGGAGCGCGGCGGAGCCGTTCCCTCACCGCTTCGACCAGCAGGGCACGGTCGACGCCACCGGTCCCCTGGCGGCGCCGACGGCACTGGACTTCGTCGAACGCACTTGGGGCTGGGAGACCGCCCGCCGGTACATGGACGAGCTGGCCGACTACGGGGCCGGCGTGATCGGCGACTCGTTCGCCGGCCCGGCGGGCCCGGTGGAGCGCGTCGACGTCGGCATGCCCGTGCCGGGCATGCGCCTGGTCCGGCTCCCCGAAGGGCTCGGCGCCACCCGCGTCGCGGCGGACGCGCTGCGCGACCGCGCCACCGTCGAGCTGGGCGCGGAAGCCGCCTTCACCAGCTTCGACGGCATCGGCTACCTCCGTCTGTCGGCCCACGTCTACAACACCCCCGCCGACTACGACCGCTTCGCCGAGACCTGCGTACCCGTCATCGAGGACTGGGCCCGCCAGGCCCGCGCCGGAGGCTGAGCGTGGAGGTCACGGCCCGGGGACCCGGCCGGCCCCGTGCGGGGCCTGGCCCAGGAACGCCGTGACCACCTCCGCGAACGCCTCCGGCGCCGCCTGGTGGATCAGGTGTCCCACCGGGATGGTGACCATACGGCCGCCGGGGATGCGGCGGGCCAGCTCGGCGACGCCGTCCTGGGGAACGTGGCTGTCCGGACCGCCGGCCAGCACGAGCGTCTCGGCGGTGATGGCACCGAGACGCTCCAGCCACTCGGGGTCGG
This sequence comes from Streptomyces sp. NPDC059582, assembly GCF_042735715.1. Lineage (NCBI taxonomy): Bacteria > Bacillati > Actinomycetota > Actinomycetes > Kitasatosporales > Streptomycetaceae > Streptomyces > Streptomyces sp. NPDC059582. The sequence goes on along the minus strand of NZ_JBHWCC010000014.1, from coordinate 118,687 downwards.
GCAGGTCGATCTGCCTCCTGACGGCCGGGACCAGCTCCCAGTCGAAGGCCAGGTCGCCGTCCGGCCGGGCCGGGGTGACGGGCTCCCGGGGACGCGGCGGCGGAACGTCCTCCAGGACGAGCCGCCCGACCCGCCGCGGATGTTCCGCCGCGAGCAGGTAGGCCACGATCCCGCCCATGGAGTGCCCGATCAGGTCCACTCGGCCGAGTTCCCGGGCGTCGAGGAAGCGGAGCACGTCGGCCACCATGAGTTCGAGCGAGTACTCCCCCGGCCAGTCGCTCCGGCCGTGACCGCGCAGATCGAGGGCGTACACCCGTCTGTCACGGGTGAGGGCGGGCACGAGCGCCTCCCAGGAGGTGGCGTTCTCACCCAGTGCGTGCAACAGCAGGAGCGGCGGAGCATCGCACCGCCCCGACACCTGGTAGGCCAGCCGGACGCCCCCGACCTCGACAGTGCGTTGGTCGATCATGCCCGGAGGATATGCGGGAAGGCGCGGACCGAACAAAAGTCGTGTGCCGCCAACACCGCGTGGCCGCAATGGAGTCGGATCGCAGCCGGAGGGCCGGCACGGGTGCGGCCCGCGTGCCGCGCGGGGACATGGAGGACGTCGAGGACAGCGAAGTCGCACGCCCCGTCGCGCACCCATGGACGGCGGGCGCCCAAGGCGAAAGTGTGGGGGTTGTATGCGCCCTCGTGTACCGGGGCAGGATGCGCAAGGTAAGTGATCATGAGGCTGGGTTCCGCGCCCGTCCCCGACGTCCCAGGAAGGCAGGTCGGCCACCGTGCTGTTGCGTCTGCCCACGTCCGTGTCCGAGGCTCAGGAATGCATGGCCGAGGGGGCCGTCCCGATAGGCGGGGCGACCCTCGTCTGGGCCACCTGGCAGCGGGACGGCTTCCCCGAACAGGCGATGTCACTGCGCAACGTGCCCGAGGCCAACACGGTGGGGCGCGAAGTGCTTGGCGCGGCCGTGCTGCTGCACCAGATCGACGACCGCGTGCCGGAGGTGCTGAGCCGGGCCGCCGCCACGGTGGGCACCGGAGCCGTCCGCCGGACCGCGACGGTCGGCGGCAACCTCGTGGGCAGCACACTGCGTTGCCTGCTGCCCGCCGCGCTCGTCCTCGACGCCCGGGCGACGGTGCTGGAACCGGACCAGCCCTACGAGACCGACCTGGCCGAGGTGGTGGCGAAGCGTCACCTTTTGCTCAGTCTCCACTGGCACGAACCGGTGGCCAGCGGGTATCTCAAGATGTCCGGCGAAGCGGGCGGAGCGCCGCCCCTGGTCGTCGCCACCGCCGTGCACGCCGACGCCGAGGGACGACATCTCCTTCGGGTCGCCGTGCGCGACGGCTACGAGGTGCTCAGCGAGAGCACCTCGGTCGACGCCGACGCCGACCAGGTCGTGCGGACCCTGGCGCGTACGGCTCTCGGCGAGCTGGACTCCACCGCTCGGGAAGCGGTCCGCCGGCAGGTCACCGACGTCTTGTCCCGTGCGAACGGCTGAGGGCGACGTACCGCCGTCACCTCGTCGTCGCAGCGGGGTTCTAGGGTCTGTCGGAGGGGTTGTGCCCACGGCTTCCGAGGTCGGGCGTTCGCCCGGGGTGCGGGCTCGGGCCGTGGGATCCGACGGTCGTCTGCTGCTCGGAGTCCAATATGTGTTCGCCGTACAGGTCCCGTAGCCAGTTGGTCTGGTACATGGTGTCGAGGTAGCGCTCGCCGAGGTCGGGAGCGATGCCCACCGCGGTGATGCCAGGGGTGTCGTGCCGGTTCAGCCAGTCCACGGCGCCGCTGACCACCGTCCCCGTGGAACCGCCGAACAGGAACCCGCGTCTGGCCAGCCGGTGACAGGTGCGGATGGTGTCCGCCTCCTCGACCCTGATGACCTCGTCCACGTAGGACTCGTCGAGCAGCGGCGGCCGCATGCTCATGCCCAGGCCGGGGATCATCCGGCGGCCCGGCTCGCCGCCGAAGGCCACCGAGCCCACGACGTCGACGGCGACGATCCGCACCGACGGGCGGCGCTCGCGGAAGTAGCGCGCGCAGCCCATCAGGGTGCCGGTGGTGCCCGCCCCGACGAAGAGCACGTCGAGGCGTGGGAAGTGGCCCGCGATCTCCGGCCCCGTCGTCTGGTAGTGGGCCCGCCAGTTGCCGGGATTGGTGTACTGGCTGAGCCACACGTACCGTTCGTCGGACGCGCACAGCTCACGGACGTAGTCGATGCGTGCGCCGAGGGCGCCGGCCTTGGGGTCGACCTCCGAGACGACGTGCACCTCGCTGCCCAGCGCCTCCATCAGCAGTCTGGTCGACAGGTTGCAGCGGGAGTCCGTCACACACAGGAACCGGTATCCCTTGCTCGCGGCGATCATGCTGAGCGCCACGCCCAGGTTCCCGGACGAGGACTCGACCAGAATCGAGTCCTGCGTCAGGAGCCCGTCACGCTCGGCAAGCCTCACCATCTCGTTCGCGGCCTTCAACTTGATGGAGCCCGCGAAGTTGAAGCCCTCGCACTTCAGGTAGAGGGCGTGCCCGAAGATCGACTGAAGGTCGACGTAGAGCCCGCTTTCGTTGAAGGCGTAGGGAGCGGAAATGACGGGCACGGTGGGCCTCCAGTTACCAGAGCTGAGGGAAGTGGCTTCAGCCGTACCGGCGCAGGTCGTGGAAGAAGTCGTCGATCAGACGGAGATCTCCCGTCCGGGCCACTTCGTCGTAGACGAACTTGCCGACGGCGAGGTCGAGGACGCCGAGCCCGAAGGGCGAGAAGATCACTGGCCGGTCGGTCGGCAGGGTCACCCGTCCGGCCATGACGTCGTCCAGCGTGCCGTCCAGGAAGTCACGGCTGCCGGTGAGCTGTTCGACCAGGTGGGGTGAGGTGTCGGCCTTCAGACAGTGCTCGACGTCGTCGACGACGTTGGCCGACGCGAGCAGGATCTCGGGGGCGAGGTCGCGCAGGGACACGTGCAGGACCAGCGGGTTGTGCGCGAACCAGGCCGGGTCGGTGACGTGCGGGGAGCCGGCGACGGTCGCGAAGACCACCAGGTCGCTGGCGCGGATCAGTTTCTCCGGGCTGTCGTGGACCGTCACCTCGGTGGCGTGTCCCGCGCCGCCGTCCTGCTGGAGATAGCCGCAGAAGCCGGCGGCGCTGTCCGCGGACAGGTCGTGCACGCCGACGGCGTCGAATGTCCAGCCGGTCCGGGCCAGGAAGGTGTGGATGTAGCGGGCGATCAGGCCGGTGCCGACGAAACCGACACGGGTCGGGCGGGGCCGGCCCCGGCTGAGCCGGTCGGCGGCCAGGGCGGCGGACGCCGCGGTCCTGGTCGCGCTGATGACGGAGCTCTCCAGGCAGGCGAAGGGGTATCCGGTGTCGTGGTCGTTGAGGACCAGGACCGCGGAGGCCCGGGGCAGCCCGGCGCTCACGTTGGCCGGGAAGCTGGAGATCCACTTCAGGCCGTCCACCCGCTGCGGCCCGCCGATGGAGGCCGGCAGCGCGATGATCCGGGCGGTGGGACGGTCGGGGAAGCGCAGGAAGTACGACGGCGGGTTGACCGAGTCGCCTGCGCCGTGCAGCCGGTAGGTGGCCTCGACGAGGTCCACGATCTGTTGTTCGCGGCCGTCGAGGGCGTCTTGCACCTGCGCGCCGGAGATCACCGCGAAGGTCGGCACCGGGGCGGAACGGGGCGTGGTGGTCCGCGTGGCGGCGGACGGCAGGGTGGTCATCGCTGGCTCGCCTCCGAGGTCGGGCAGGAGTCCGCCAGACGCTGGGGCTCGGCCATGGCGACCAGGACCTCGCGCTCACCGGTGTAGGCCTCTCTGCTGTGTGCGCTGCGCACGTTGTCGACGAGCATCAGGTCGCCGGACTGCCAGGGCTCGCGCCGGGTGTGCTCGTCGTAGGTGGCGTTGATGACCCGGACGACGTCCTCGCCGATCGGGGAGCCGTCGCCGAACCGGGTGTTGAACGGCAGTCCGTCCTCGCCGTAGACGTCCACCAGGTACTCGCGCACCTCCGGGGCCAGCGTCCACTCGTTGAGGAAGGCGATCTGGTTGAACCAGCAGCGCCTGCCGGTGAGCGGGTGGCGCACCACCGCGCTGCGGCGCTGTCGGGTGTGCAGGGATCCGTCGGACTGCCAGGCGAAGTCGATGCCCTGGGCGCGGCAGTAGCGCTCGACGGCGTCGTGGTCGTCGGTACCGAACGACTCCTCCAGGGAGGCCCCGATCTCGTCGTTGTAGCTGCGGGTGAGCAGCCAGCCCTCGCGTTCGAAGCGCTCGCTCAGCGTGGCGGGCAGCGCCTGGAGCACGCGTTCCGCGTCCGCCACCGCGGTCGCTCCGCCCTGGCCGGGCGCGGTCAGGCAGGCGAACAGCATCAGGCCCGGGGTCTCCAGCCGGTAGCTCAGCTCGTGGTGCATGCACATCGGCTGGTTGGTCGGCCAGGTGGAGGAGGAGTACAGGCCGGAGCCGTAGGACTGCCGGGGGGCGAAGGCCTCCCGCTCCGTCATCAGGTCGCCGGCCAGGCCCGTGAAGAGGGCGGCGGTCTGGTCCGCGTCCCGCAGTTTCAGGCCCCGGACGAGCAGCGCGCCGTGTTCGGTGACGCGGGCACGCAGCGCCTCCCGGTTCTGGGCCGCCCACCGCGACGCGTCAGCGGGGGCGTCGACGTGCAGGATCGGAGGTGTGTCCGGTCGCAGCTGCACCTCGGGCAGGGCTGCCAGGGATGAGGACGACATCTGGTTTCCTTTCGGTTGCCGCGCAAGCGGCTCAGGGGGAGGCCGGCAGTTCGGCGGACTTCCGCACCGCCTGGGCCGCGGCGGCCGGGCGGGTGCGCGGGAAGTAGTGGCCGCCGTCGGCGAGTTCGTACAGGTCCACCTGCTCGGCCAGCAGTTGCCAGTCGCGGTAGTGGTCGGTGAAGTCCGCCGTGTGCGGGTCGTCCGCCGCCACGACGACGGTGACCGGCGCGGACAGTCTCGCCGTGGGCGGGTTCTCCAGGGCCTCGGCGAAGTAGCGGTGCGCGGCCACGCAGTCGTTGCGGTAGGCGGCACCGATGTGCTCGGCGTGCTGCGCGTTCAGCTCGTCGAGCTCGGTGTAGCCGCCGTCCGCGCTCAGCCGTGCGGCGATCTCGGCGTTGCCGCGGCCCGTCAGTTCGGTGACGGCCGCGCGCCGGTCGGCGGCGGTGCCCGGCAGCTGGGCGCCCAGGAACACCCGCGGGACGTCCACCCCGCGGTCCAGGAGTCTTCTCGCCGTCTCCAGGGCGGGCGCGGCGCCCGAGGAGTGGCCCCAGAGCATGACCCTGGTCAGGCCGCGTGCGGTGATCTCGGCGACGACCTGTTCCACCACACGCGTCATCGGCGCGAACGGCTCCTGCCGGGCGGCCAGGTCGTGGCCGGGCAGGTCGACGGCGTAGACCGCGGGGCCGCTGCCCGCCAGGGCGCCGGCCATCGGCTGGAAGTTGACCGCGTTGCCGCCCGCGTAGGGGAAGCACACCAGGGCGTACTCCGGCGTACCGGCGGACTCCGACAGCGGCTGGAGCAGCCCCGGGTGCTCCTGCGCCGCGCCGTCGAGGAGCGCGGCGAGGTCGGCGAGCACCGGATGGCGGGTGATGTCCTTGAGGGACACCGCGCGGTCCAGGGCGAGGGTGAGTTTCACGGCCGAGAGCGAGGTGCCGCCGGAGTCGAAGAAGTGGTCGTGCCGGCCGATGTGGGGCTCGGGGACGCCCAGCAACTCGGCCCACGCGCCCGCCAGTTTCCGTTCGGTCGGGGTGCGCGGGGCGTTGCGCTCCTCCCCCGCGGCGCCGTCCGCGGTCGGGGCGCTCTGCTGGGCCGACGCGGTCAGGGCCTTCTTGTCGATCTTTCCGTTGGCGGTCAGCGGCAGGCTCTCCTGCCAGTGGAACGCGGAGGGGACCATGTAGGCGGGCAGTACGGCGCCCAGCGCCTCGCGCAGCACGTCCGCCGTCAGGCAGCGGCCGCTGTAGAAGGCGATCAGGTGCGTGCTGCCGCCGGCCAGTTCGGCGACCACCACCGCGCCGTCCCGTACCCCGGGCACTCGCAGCAGGGTGTTCTCGACCTCGCCGATCTCGATGCGGAATCCACGGATCTTGACCTGGTTGTCCCGGCGGCCGAGGAACTCCAGCTTGCCGTCGGGGTGCCAGCGACCCCAGTCGCCTCCCAGGTAGAGCCGCTCGCCGGGCCGGAAGGGATCGTCACGGTAGGCCTCGCGGGTGCGTTCGGGATCGTTGACGTAGCCGCGGCCCACACAGACGCCGGAGAACGCGATCAGTCCGGGTGCGCCCAACGGCACCAGCGACAGGTCCTCGTCGACGACGTGGACCCGTACGTTGTTGACGGGACGCCCCAACAGGACGCGTTCCGGCACCTCTTCCATGACCTCGTGGTTGGTGTCGTCCGAGGTCTCGGTCAGTCCGTACGCGTTGACGAGCTTGATCCCGGGCTGGATCGTGAACCAGCGCTGGACCAGTTCCCGCTTCAACGCCTCCCCGGTGACCGACACACAGGTCAGGTCCGGCAGTTCGCGGGGGTGCCGCTCCAGGTACGAGGCCACCACCTCCAGGTAGGAGGGCACGACCTGAGCCACTGCCACCCGGTCGCGGACGAGGGTGTCGACGAAGCGCTCCACGTCGACCACGACGTCCTGCCCGACCAGTACGGTCCGTCCGCCCACCAGGAGTGCGGCCACCAGCTGCCACAGCGAGATGTCGAAACACTGCGGGGCGGTCTGCGCCACCACCCGGCCCTCGCCGATCCCCAGGTCGTCGATCTTGGCGTAGAGGTGGTTGAGCATGCCCGCGTGCTCGCACATCGCCCCCTTCGGCTCGCCGGTGGAGCCGGAGGTGAAGTAGATGTAGGCCAACTGGTCGGCGGACACCCGTACTCCGACGTCGGTGTCGTCGTCCTGTTCCGCGTACGCCGTCCCGACCGGCAGCCGCTCGACGCCCTCGAGGGTGCCGAGGGCCTCGTCGAGCGTCTCGGTGCTGCCGGACTCGGTCAGCACGAGCCGGCATCCGGCGCGCGACAGGGTCGCGGCGATGCGTCCCGCGGGGAAGTGCGGCTCGATCGGCAGATACACGCCGCCGGCCTTGAACACAGCCAACACCGAGGCCAGCCAGTCGAGATGGCGTTCGGTGACCACCCCGACCACGTCTTCCCGGCCGAGCCCGCGCGCCAGCAGGGCTCGCGCCAGCCGGTTCGCGCGGGCGTTGAGTTCCCGGTACGTCCACTCGCGGTCGCCGTGCACGGCGGCCACCGCGTCCGGATGCGCGTGCGCCCGCTGCTCGAACAGCTCGTGCATCCGGGCCTGCGGCAGCTCGCGGCTGGGGCCGGCCAGCCCGTCGAGCTGGTGGCGCACCTCCTCGTCCGCCAGCAGGCTCTGTCGTGCGTGCTCGGCGTCCGCGTCGGTCGCCAGCAGCCGCAGCGCGGCGAGGTGGTAACCACCGATCCGGGCCGCGGACCCGGTGTCCAGCGCCTCGGTGCGATACCGCAGCCGTAGCACCGGGCCCGTGTCCCGGTCGCTCCAGCCCACGACGAGCACCGTGTCCCCGGCCAGGCCGTCCTCGGCGTCCGCCGGGTCGAACACGATCTCGTACGACGGTCCCGTCGTCCCCAGTTCCCGGCGCAGCTCGCCGACGGGGAAGTCCCGGTGGGCCAGCAGTTCGGTCTCTGCGCGGTGCGCGTTGAGCGCGAGCTCGCGCCAGGACCCGGGGGTGACGGTCAGCCGGCACGGCAGCGGACCGGCGCCCGTCCCTGCGGCATAACCCGTCACCACGTCCGGCTCGGCCGACAGCACGGCGAGGACCTTGGCGTGCGCGGCCAGCAGCACCGAGCTCACCGGCACCTGCCAGGCGCGGGCCAGCTCACGTACCGCGTCCGTCACGTCGTCCGGAACCGCCGTCTCGTGCTCGGCGACTCCCGTGACCGGTTCTCGCACCCACCGCGGCACCGCGGTGGATCCACCGGCGGCCAGTACACGGCTCCAGTACCGCCGGTCCGCCTCCGCCTCCATGTGCGCTCCCATGGGATGGCTCTCCTCAACTCGCCGTTGTCGCGTCGTCATTGGCCGAACGTCTCCCGGTGCCCGTCGCCGAGCCCACGACTTCGCGCCACTCGCGGGATTCGGACATCTCCACGGCGGGGTTTCCTCCCCAGCGCGCGTTCGGGGGGACCTCCTCGCCCTTCATCAGGAACGAGTCGGGCGCCAGTACCGCACCGTCACCCAGCGTCACGCCGTAGTGCACATGGGAGCTGACGCCGAGGGTGCAGCCGGCCCCGAGCGTGGTGTAGTCGGACTTGAAGGTGCCGTCCTCCTGCGAGTGGCACTGGATCTTGCTCCCGGCGCTGAGCGTGCAGTCGTCCCCGATCGTGGCGAGCGTCCGCTCCGTCAGATAGCAGCCGTCGTCGAACACCCTGCTGCCGATCCGCACGCCGAGCATCCGCCAGACCACGTTCTTGAAGGGGGTCCCGTTGAACACGTTGAGGTAGTGGTCCGGCACCTTCCAGAGGCGCTCGTGCCACCAGAAGTACGGGTCGTAGATGGAGCACAGGCGCGGGCGCAGCGGGCCGAACGATGTGATGCAGCGTTCCACCAGGACGAAATAGAGCGTGGTGAACGCCAGCGTGATCGCCAGATAGCCCGCGATCACGACATGCCCGAGTACGCCGTACAGGCTGGCGGAGGCGAGCGCGAAGGCCGTGAGCGCGAAGGTGTGCAGCCAGCGCAGGAACAGGAAGAGCGCCATCGAGCGGATGTTGTAGCGGTTCTTCGCGCCGAGATTGCGGCGCAGTTCCTGGCCGGTCCTGAGATGGTCGAACTGGACGTCACGCTCCACCGTCCGAGGAATCTCGAAGCAGGGTGAGCCGAGCAGTCCCACGCCCTCCCGGACAGGTCCGTCGAGCGGGACCATCACCTTCGTCGCGAGCAGGCAGTTCTCCCCTGTCCTGCCTCCGACGGGATAGGCGATGTTGTTGCCGAGGAAGTTCCGCGCCCCGATCGACACCCGGGACACCCGGAACGACGTGTTCGAGTAGTCCGCGTTGATGATGGAGAGCCCGTCCGCCACCATCGTCCCGGTGCCGACGCGCACCAGATACGGGGTCTCGTGCTGCACCTCGGAGCCGAAGTTGGACCCGGTCTGCTCGACATGTTGCAGGTCGTATCCGAGGGCTTTCAGATAGTGGACGATGTACGAACTGTCACCGAACAGCCAGGCGAAGAACCTGATGTTCGTCATGGTGGCTGCCGCGCGGTGCACCGTGTACTGGAAGCCGTAGAGCGGATAGGTCTTGTCGGGCTTGACGGTGAGACTCATCAGCCGCGGGACGGTGAACAGGAAGGCCATGCCCAGGACGACGAAGCCGACGAACAGGGCGAGGGACAGCAGCAGCGAGTCGAGGAGGAAGTCCGACCACGAATTCGCGGGCCCGTCGGAGTCCAGTCGGTCGCCGAGTGCCGGAACCCCGACGAACAGCATGTACATTCCGCCGACGGTCACCGGTATGTACAGGAAGAACAGCTGGAGCAGGGTGGCCAGGCCGTACCAGGCCCGGCGCAGCGTGCCGCACTTGACCGGTTCGACCCGCACGTAGTCGATCTGCGTGGGTTCCGCCGGGGATCCGTGCCAGTGCTCGCCGGCCGGGATCGTCTGGCCGCGGTACAGGGCGGACGCGTGGCCGAGCTGTGCTCCGTCGCCCATGGACGTGTCGATGTCGAGCACGGTCTTCTCGCCGATGAACACGTCCCGGCCCAGCGTGACCCGACCGGTCTGGATCCGTCCGGCGTGTGCCCGGTAGCAGAGGAGGAACGAGTCCTTGCGGACCATCGTGCCGGACCCGATCGTGAGCAGGTCCGTGCAGACCGGCATGGAGCGGGAGAGGATCGTGACCCCCTTGCCGATCCGCGCGCCGAGCGCCCGTAGGTACAGCACATACAGCGGATTTCCGACGAAGAGCACCATCGGATTGGCGTGGAGCAGTACCTTGACGAGCCAGAAGCGAAGGTAGGTCAGTCCCCAGACGGGGAATTCGTTCGGCTTCCAGCGGCCGACGAGAATCCACTTTCCCACGATCGGGAACACGCACAGGAAGACGAACCCGACGCCACCGAAGAGCAGTGAGCGCGTATATATGTCGAGCACGCCGGTACCGTCGGCGACCCATTCGTAGCCTCTGGCGGTGGTGAATCCGGCAACAAGGGAATAACCCAAGAAAATAAGCAGCTGAATGGTTCCGCAGAGCACGTAGTGCGCGGCACGGGGAGGCCTCGTCACCGGCTCCGGCAGCTGATCCGCCATCGGCAGCGGCGTCGTGAGCGCCACTTCGAGGGGAGCGGGTGCGACATCCCCGAGCGCGGCCGCCAGACTTCTGATCGTGGGATGACGATAGATGTCCTTCATGGACGCGGGCGGCAGATCCGGCTGCTTCCGGACCCGCGCACAGAACTGCGCCATGACCAGGGAGTTGGCTCCTAGGTCGTCGAAGAAGTTACTGTCGACCGAAACGCTTTCCACGCAGACGACGTCAGCCAGTACCTCCGCGAGTTTCTCTTCGGTGTCTTTCGCCATCGAGTCGGTTCCACTGCGTCCGACGACGGCCGATTCATTCCATCCGGATATAAATACCTCGGAAGACTGATCTACCATTTGTCCCCCTGGAGGACATATGCGATGACCCATGGCCACAGGTGACCGGTCCGGTGTCCTCGCACGCCGAAGAACGGCCCGACCGAGCCATTCGAAGCCACGAGGCCGTGCGCTGATGCTGATCACGAATCCGTGGCTTCAGTCTCGACCGTCCGTCGTCGGGTTGCCACTCCGAACGGATCGCGAGGAATCGCCGATGGCGCTCGCGGGCCGGTATTCCCTGGAATCCCGCACCACCGGGCCGGGCGACAGATCACCCGGATGGCCGCCCGCTCCGCCGGGGCACGGCAGGAAATGCGCGGCACCAGGGCTCGTCGCGGCACCTGAAATACCGCCCGAGGTCCACCGACGGCCCGGTCCACGAGGGCGTGGGCCCGTTCCCGTCGGCGGACGGAGGTATGACCGCCCGTACGCGTCGGCGTCCGTGTGATGTTTCGTGCCGGAGCCGAATGAACCGTGCGCGATCGGCAAGGTTGCCTTTCATGCTCGGCACCAAACATCCCGCGACAGGTGAGACCAGGACGACCGCGACCGGGACGGCCCGGACGTCTCCGCACACCGACTCCGCCGCCCCTCCCCCCGGTCCGCCGCCCGCACTGCCGTCCCTCACGGGCCTGCGCTGGATGGCCGCGCTGCTCGTCTTCGGCTTGCACGTGGGCAACGCCGGATACTTCGGTGGCACCGGCGGCCGCATCATGACGTGGGGGTTCGGGCCCGGCGGCAGCGGGGTGTCGTTCTTCTTCATCCTGTCCGGCTTCGTACTGATGTGGTCCGCCCGGCCCGCCGACCGTGCCCTCGCCTTCTGGAGACGGCGCATCGCCCGCGTGTATCCCGTACACCTGGTCACCGCCGCACTCGCGCTGCTCCTCGCCCACACCCTCGGCGTGCTGGCGACGCCCACACCCCGCCAGGGCCTGGCCAACCTGCTGCTCGTGCACTCGTGGTGGCGCCCGTGGTGGCAGACCCTCGACCCGGTCAGCTGGTCGCTGGCCTGCGAGGCCTTCTTCTACGCGCTCTTCCCGCCGCTGGCGTTCGTCCTGCGCCGCCTGGGCCCGCGCGCGTCGGCGGCCCTGGCCGCCGTGTCCGTGCTGTCCGTGCTGTTCCTGGCCCGCTGCGACGTCCACAGCGAGCTGGGCCGGCAGCTGTACTCCCTGCCCCTGGCCCGGCTGCCCGAGTTCGTCCTGGGTGCCGCCGTGGCCCGACTGGTGCTCCTGGGCCGGTGGCGCGGCCCGGGTCTGGAGGCCTCGCTCGCCCTGGCGGTCGTCGGCTACTTCCTCGTACCCCAGGTCAGCGCCGGATACCCGGCCACCGGCTGCACCCTGATCGGCTTCGCCCTGCTCATCCCGGCGGCGGCCTGCGCCGATCTGCGCGGCCTGCCCTCACTGTGGCGGCGACGGTGGCTGGTGCGGCTCGGTGAGCTCTCGTTCGCCTTCTACATGGTCCACCTGCTGGTGCTGCGCACCAGCAGGTGCCTGATCGGCGTCACCCCGCGCTTCGGGGTGACCGAGGGCCTGGCCGCCACCGCCACCGTGTTCGCGGTGTCACTGGGTCTGTCGTGGGTCCTGTACGAGGCCGTGGAGCGCCCGGCCAGGAAGCTGCTGCTGCGCGACCGGCGTTCCCGCGGCGCACGACGGACGTCCACGGCGTCCCGGACCGCGCCGGAATCCCCCACCCGCGACAACCCGGCCACCGTCCGGGACTGAGCCGGCACGCCGCGCGTCCCGCGGCGCCACGACGGCGGCGGCCTGCGCGGGCTCAGCGTGACACCCCGCTCCCGTCGGGTGCGGGCGGCACGTCGCGGGCCGACCGTCCAGGCACCGCCGTACGGCTCACCGCGGCCGCGAGCCGGCACGCCGCGCGTCCCGCGGCGCCACGACGACGGCGGCCTGCGCGGGCTCAGCGTGACACCCCGCTCCCGTCGGGTCCGGGCGGCACGTCGCGGGCCGACCGTCCAGGCACCGCCGTACGGCTCACCGCGGCCGCGAGCTTGCGCAGCCGCCGCCAGTCGAGCCGGGGCGGCGCCTCGGGGACCCCGGGGCGGGTTCGCGGGACACGGACCCGCAGCGCGCGGCGCTCGATGCGGCAGCGGACGGGCGCGGGCAGCAGCAGTGCCTCGCCGTCGAGTCCGACCTCCAGGTCCGGTTCGTCGGCCTCGACGACCACCTCGTGGGCGGTCAGCGCCGACAGCCCGGCCCGGTTCGGGTCCAGCAGCAGTTCGGCCGCCTCGACGGCGCTGTCGACCCGGACGGCGAGGACCCCGAGCCGTCCGGCGTTCAGCCGCTCCCGGCGGCCGAACCCGAACGGGTCGCCGGTGCGGTAGGCGTTGTTGCTCACCAGCACGGCCTGCGGGTCGGTGAGCTCGACGTCGTCGGCCCGGACGGTCAGCCGCGGACCTCGCTGGCGGGAGAGCAGGTCCGGCAGCACCTCCAGTGCGGTGCCGACCTTGTCGTCGCGGTAGCCCGGACTCTGCACGACGGCCCCGTAGACCCCGAAGGAGGCGTTGTTCACGAAGGGACGGTCGGCGGCGAATCCCAGGTCGACATGGAGCTCCACCCCGTCGCTGAGCGCGTCCAGGCAGGTGGCCGGGTCGTCGCGGTCGAGGCCGAGGTCCATGGCGAAGTGGTTACGGGTACCGGCCGAGATGACGAGGAACGGCAGACCGTGTTCCACGGCCACGGCGGCGACCAGGGCCTGGGTGCCGTCGCCACCCGCGACCCCGAGCAGGTCCGCGCCCTCGGCCACCGCCGACCTGGCCAGCTCGGTGACGTCCTGTTCCCGCTCCGGGTCGAGCAGGACCACGCGGGCGCCGAGGCTCTCGGCCTTCTCCCGGAGGGAGAACTTCTCGACCTTCCCGCCACCGGAACGCGGGTTGAGGATCAGGAAGGGTCGCCTCGGTGGTGGCGTCCGGTGCTCCTTCATGCGGGTGGGGCGCAGGCCCGTGCTCCGCAGGGCGTACCGGCCCGCCCACACGGCCACGCACCACAGGGCCACGGACAGCGCGATCACCCACACCAGCCGCAGCGCGACGAACAGCGCGATGACGGCGGCGGGCGTGACGACCGCCAGCAGGGCGGCGGCCGCACGGACCACCCCGCGCCGGGAGAGCGTCCACCAGAGGGCGGCGGCCGTGAGGGCGAGCCCCGCCAGTCCGACCGCCAGGAGCAGCAGGCCGCCCAGGCCGCCGTAGACGAGGGGCAGCAGCGCCGCGGCCGCCGCCGTGGCAAGCGCCGCCCTCGCCACCCACGCCTGCCGGCGGTGCGGTCGCTCGCTGTGTGTCGCAGCCATGGGCCCCTTCCAGAGGGTGTGCGCCGACGCTGGACGCCGTCCCTCACGCCGCGCGGAGAGACGCCCGTCAAGATCTCACGGGGCGCCGTACGAACACCACCTGCCCCCGGCCCGTGCGGGTGAACGTGAACAAGGTGTGTGATCCGAGGTTCCAGGGGGACCATGGAAGCTCAAGCACCTGCGCACCGGGCAGGCCGCGCTCCCGGCCGGAAAGCGGACGACGCCTCTCCGGCGGTCGAAAGGAGTGCCTGCGATGAGCGGAGCCGAGCGCCCTCCCGTCGGCACCGACCGGGATGACACCGGCCGGGCCAGCGGTCTGATGGACCTCCTCGGTGTCGCCGCGGTCCTGCTGGACTCCGAGGGCCGGATCGTCCTGTGGAGCCCACAGGCCGAGGAGCTGTACGGCTACACGTCGCAGGACGCGCTCGGGCAGTACGCAGCGCTGCTGCTCGTGCACGAAGAGCACTGGGACTGGGTGGTCAAGACGTTCACCGAGGTCATGGAGACCGGCCAGAGCTGGGCCGGGTCGTTCCCGATCCGGTGCAAGGACGGCAGCACACGGTTGGTGGAGCTGCGCAACATGCGGCTGACGAACGACAACGGCGACTTCTACGCCCTCGGACTCGGCACGGACTCGCCCACCTTGCGTGAGCTGGAACGGGACGTCGCCCTCTCCACCCGGCTGATCTCCCAGTCGCCCATCGGAGTGGCCATCTTCGACCCCGGCCTGCGGTACGTGACGGTGAACCCCACGCTGGCCCGTATGCACGGGCTGTCGGCGCCGGAGCACCTCGGCCGCTACTACCGCGACGTCATGACGGGCGCGGAGTTCGCGGAGACCGAGGCCGCGTTGTGGCAGGTCCTGCGCACCGGAAGCCCGCTGATAGAGGAGTCCACCATCGTCGGACGCACCCCGGCCGACCCGGGGCACCAGCACGCGTGGGCGATATCGATGTACCGGCTCGAGGACACCCACGGCCGCGTCCTCGGTCTTGCGGAGCTGGTGGTGGACGTCACCCAGCGCTACGAGTCGGCGTTGGAGGCCGCCGAGACACGACGACGCCTGGCCCTGATCGCCAACGGCTCCGCCCGGATAGGCACCACCCTGGAGGTCGGCCAGACGGCCCGGGAACTGGCCGACGTCACCGTGCCCGAGTTCGCCGACCTCGTCGCCGTCGACGTGCTCGACTCCGTCCTGGACAGCCACCGGCCCGCCTCCCGCGACGGCAGCCCCGCGCTCTTCCGGGCCCTCGCGGTGAAAGCCGCCTACCCCACCGACGCCTTCCACGCCGCCGATCCGCCCGGCCAGATCGCCGCGTACGACGTCGACCGGGTGGCGACCCGGTGTGTGCGCACCGGCCGGCCCGTGCTCATCCGCCACGTGCAGCGGGAGGACCTGAGCCGCATCGCCCGCGACGAGGACGCGGCCAGGCTGCTGGACCGGGCCGGGGTGCATTCGTACATGGCCGTCCCGCTCGCCGCCCGCGGCACGATCCTGGGCTTCCTGGGGCTCACCCGCGCTCGTGATCCGCGGCCCTTCGACGAGGACGACCTCGCCATCGCCACCGAGCTGGCCTCCCGGGCCGCGGTCTGCATCGACAACGCCTGCACGCACCAGAGCGTGCGCAACGCCGCCGTGACCCTTCAGCGCAGCCTGCTTCCCGAACACCCGCCGCGCCTTCCGGGTCTTCGGGTCGCCTCCCGCTATCTGCCCGCGCAGGCCGCCTTCGAGGTCGGCGGCGACTGGTACGACGTACTGCCGATGACCGGCGACCGGACCGCGCTCGTCGTCGGGGACGTCATGGGCAGCGGGATCGAGGCGGCCGCCACCATGGGCCGCCTGCGCACCGCCACCGCCGCCTTCACCGAGGTCGACCTCGACCCGGCGCAGGTCCTCCAGCACCTCGACACGATCACCTCGCGGCTGGAGCAGTACATCGCCACCTGCCTGTACGCCGTCTACGACCCCCACCGCGCCGAGCTGCGCATCGCGAACGCCGGCCACCTTCCTCCGGTGGTGGTCTGCGGCGGCGGACAGCCCCAGCTGCTCGACCTGCCGACGGGCACCCCGCTGGGCGTCGGCGGTGTCCCGTTCGAGACGACCGCCGTCGCCTTCCAACCGGGCGACCAGCTGATCCTGTACACCGACGGCCTGGTCGAGACCCGGCACGAACCCCTCGACGAGCGGCTCGACACCCTGCTGACCCTCCTCGACGCGCCCCACTCGCCGTTGGAGGACTCCTGCAACCGGCTGCTCCAGAACCTGCGGCACCCCTACGACCACGACGACGTCGCCCTGCTGATCGCCCGCGCACGCCCCTTCACCTGACTGTGGCACCGCCTGCACCTGACGGTGGCAGCGCCGCCCACGGCGATGTCGCCGATCGGCTCGGCGCCAGGCCAGGGCGTGTTTCGCCCCAGGTGTGCTGCGGCACTAGGGCTCGGGGCGGGACGTCAGTTGTGTCGCCGGGCGTGCGCGGGTCGGAACGGCCCGGGTGTCGGCGGTGCCGGGGGTGGTGGTGCCGGGGGTGGTGGTGCGGGAGACCTCCGGCCGGGGGTTCGAGGGGCTCGCGGAGGGGCGCGGGGTGACGGGCTCGGCGGACCGGGTCGGGCTGGGCACGACCGAAGGGCTGCTCGCGGGCGGCGGCGCCAGAGGCACCGTCGGGGACACGGGGGTCTCCGAGGTCGTCAGCTGGAACGGGAGCGCGACGAGCACGGCGACGGCACCCGTCAGACCGGCCCCGGCCGCGACGCGCAGCAGCCGTCGGCGAGTGGCGCTGCGGCGGATCTCCTCGTACCGGCCGGGGGGCGGGCCGAGGTGTTCGGTGGTGGGGCGCAGGATGACGGCGAGCGGGTCGTCGGGGTCGAGGTCCGGACCGTCGTCAGAGGCTGTGATCAAGGCTTCTCCTCAGGTGGGCGCGGAGCAGTTCTCGGGCCGCGTGCAGGTCGGCCTTGACAGTTCCTTCCTTGCGCCCGGTCAGCACGGACACCTCCCGGACCGGCATGTCAGCGTAGTAGTGCAGCAGGATCGGGACGCGCAGTCTCTCCGGCAGCGACTGCACGAGCAGCCGCACGGAGGGGTCGGCCTGCTCGGTGTACGGGCGGACGGCCGCTTCGGAGGTGACCCGGCGCACGGCTCTGCGCTCGCGCTCCACCTTGCGCCAGTGGTCCCGGACGAGGTTGGCCGCGGTGACGTAGAGGAAGCCGCGGGGCTCCTCCACTGATGTCCAGCGGGCCCAGAGACGGGTGAAGGCCTCCGAGGCGATCTCGTGGGCCGTCTCGTCGTCGTCCACCAGGCGGCGGCACCAGCCGGCCAGGCGTGGGTAGAGGGCGGCGAACAGCTCGGACGCTGCCTTGTCGCGGGACCGTTTCAACGCTCTCCATGGTCGTCACTGTTCATTCGGCTCTGCTCGTCCGTACCTCTCGTGGAGGAGGAGCCCGAACCGGTGGCGTACGTTCCACCGGTCCGGGATCCGGACTGTGTGCGGTCCCGGGTAACGGGAGGTCGGTCAGGGGCTCGTGGAGCTCAGCGCGGCGAAGACGATCACGTTGTCGAGGTAACCGTCACCGGTACGGGCGCCGCCGCACGTGATGAGCCGCAGCTCCGGCCGGTCCACGTCCCCGTAGACCTGGTCCGCAGGGAAGTCCGCCTTGGCAACCGTCCGTACGGACTCGACGGTGAACACCGCCGCCTTCCCGTTCTCCAGGCGTGCCACGATCCGGTCGCCCCGGCGCAGGTCCGCCAGGTGACGGAAGACCCCGTCCCCGTAGGCGCCGACCGTGACATGGGCGAGGATCACCGAGGGGCCGACCTGGCCCGGCGTCGGTGAGTACCGGTACCAGCCCGCCCGGTCGTGCGCCGTGATCGGGGGCACCTGCACGGTGCCGTCCGCGGCCAGCCCCAGTTGCATGACCGGGGTGTCGACCCCGATCGCCGGGATCTCCAGCCCGACCGGGACCGAACGCCCGAGCGCCCGCGCCGTGTCCGCCTGTGCGACGGACCGCGAAGGCGCCGGCGTGGTCCCCCGATCCGCGGTCGTGGCCCGGTCGGTGCCATGGGCGTCGCAGCCCACGAGCGCAGAGGCCAGTGCCGCGGTGACGAACGCACGCCTGGAGAGCAAGGTCATGCCCCGGTCGCCCGCCGGCGACGCACGACAAGGATCGCCGCGCCGCCCACGGCGAGCGCCGCGGCGCCGCCGCCGATCAGCGCGCCGTCGTTCCCGGACTGTTCGGACGCCGACGCCACACCGGTGTCGGGCGCTCCGTCGGGCACCCGGCTGACCTGGCTCGGGGCCGCCGTCCGGACCGGAGCGGCGCTCGGCGCCGCGCTGGGCGTGGCCGAGACGACGGTCGGGGAGGGGGCGGCGGTCGCGGTACGCGAGGGAACCGGGCTCGGGCTCGTCCCGTCGGCGAACGCGGGCATCGCACCCGCCAGCACCGCGGTGCCCGCGAGTGCCAGGGAACTGAGGACAGTTCGACGCATGAATCGCTCTCTTTCGTCGATCCCGCCGACCGGGGGGACCGGCGGGCTGGGTTACGGATCGCGCAGAGAGACGAGACAGCGAGGGAGCGGGTTGTAAAGGGATGGCAAAGGCCGGCGGCGGGGATCCGCAGTCCCTCGGCGGTGCCTGTCGGCACCGGATCGGCAGGCGGTCGGCATGGATACGTCTGCCGCCCGGCTCGACGGGCCGTGGGAGTGGTGGCCCGCGTCCGTCGAGGACGCACGGCACCGTGCGCCGACGACCCGCCGCGCACCGACGGCTCGCGGCCCGCCCGTACTCGGGCGGATCGCCGACCGGGCCGACGTGCTGCGGAGCACCCCACTGGCGGCGCCCCGCAGCCGCGGGCGGTCAGGCCCGGCGTTCGCTCAGCCGAAGGCCTTGACGGCCTGGTAGTAAGTCCACGCCGTGCTGTTGCAGGCGGCCTTGGTGGCACCGCTGTAGCTGTTGCAGACTCGCTTGAGGTCTTCGTAGAGGGCGCTGTCGAGGCGGGACTTGTTGGCGCTGAAAGCGCCCGCGGCCTTGTAGTTGCGGTAACCGAAGTCATGGCGGGCACAGGACGTGGCGAAGGGGAAGCCGAACGGATTGTCCGGCGACGTGGAGCAGTAGTCGGTGGACCAGTCGAACCCGTAGGCGGTCCAGGCCGCCTGGTTCGCGCGGGCGGCGGTCCACTGGTTGTAACTCGACGCGCTGGTCTGCGTCCAGCTCGCGAGGACCTGGGGCTTGTCGGCAGGAGCGGCGTCGGCGGACGTCGCGGTGGCGACCACGGCGGCCAGGGCCAGAGTTGAGCCGGCGAGACCAGTGGCGAGTCTTCGGCGCATCCCACACCTCCACGAAAATGCGGCCCGTCCGTCGGACCGCAGGTTCATGACAATACGAATGCCGCCTGACCTTCGCTACAGCCCTGCTCCGCCTATCTTTTGATGGTGCGTCAGACAATCATGGCGGGCGCCGCCGCGACGGAAGGATGGCGGAAACTCGCCAAGTCCTCGTGGTGAACGCGCCTCGTCCGGCACACGGCGAGGGTGTCGGTGGGCCCACCTCTGATCCGGTGTCCAGGGCCCGCGACGGCCGCCCTTGCCGGCGGCAGGATGCTCCGCGTCGGCAAACGGACCGACGAGGAACCCATTACAGGGACAGCTCAGGGGGACCCCGTGAACGAAGCATTCGCAAGGCGCCTGGCAGGGACCGCGGGCATCGCCTGCGCGGCCGCGCTCATCGTCGAAGTACCGCTGTACTTCGTCTACTCGGGCCCGCCACCGGACTCGAACGTCCTGGCCCGACTTCTGATCGGCATCATCGCCCTCGCCTTCCTGGTCGTCTTCGTGACGGCCTTCCGCGAACTGGTCAAGCGCGTGAGCCCCGCCTACGAGTGGGCCGCCTCGATCGCCTTCGCGACAGGACTCGTCCACGCGACCGTCACCCTGGTCTCCAGCGGCCTGGAAGCGGGCGCCGTGATCGCCGCCGACCACCCGATCGACCCGACCGTCACGGTCAGCGGCACCTACGTCCTGTACGGGTCGATCTCCCGCCTGCTGCTGGCGTTCTTCCTCACCGCGGTGGGCTACACCGTCGGACGCACGAACCTGTTGCCGCGCTGGACCGGCCGGTCGTCGTACGTCCTGGCGGGGATCAACCTCGCGTTCGTGCCGTCCCTGTTCTTCGGCAACACCCCCGCCCACTTCTACGCCGCCAACGGCTGGGGCACGACCGCCCTGATGGGCGCGATCCTCAGCTACTGGCTGCTGGCCGTGGGCATCTCCGCCTGGCGCAGCGCCGGCCGGCCCGCTCTCGCGGGGGCGGCCCCGTCGCCGAAGTGACCTCGAAGCGTCGGCCACTGTCGCGCGCCCGCGGCCGATGGCCGACGCTGTCCCTTGTGAACACCACCGATGACGCCTCCGGCTCCCCCTCCCCCGTCCCGCTCGGCATCTGGCCGACGCCCGTCGAGCCACTGCCCCGGCTCGCGGCCGCGCTGGGGCTCGGCGGGCACGACCTGCTGATCAAGCGGGACGACCTGACCGGCCTGGGCGGAGGGGGCAACAAGGTGCGCAAACTGGAGTGGACCGTCGGTGCCGCGCTCGCCGACGGAGCGGACACGCTGGTGACCACCGGGGCTCCGCAGAGCAATCACGCCCGTCTGACCGCCGCCGCGGCCGCCCGTCTGGGCCTTCGCTCCGTCCTCGTCTTCCCGGGGACCGGCAGCGGGTCGCAGTCGGGCAACCTGGTGCTCGACGGACTTCTCGGCGCCCGCGTCGTGTGGTCCGGTGCCTCCGGCCGGGCGGCGCTGGACGCGGCGGCCACGGCGGTGTGCGCACGCCTCGAAGAGGAGGGTGCGCGCCCGGCCCTCATCCCCTTCGGCGGTTCGAGCGCGGTGGGGGCACTGGGGTACGTCCGGTGCGGAGAGGAACTGATGGACCAGGTGCCCGACCTCGACACCGCGGTTGTGGCGCTGGGATCGGGCGCGACCATGGCCGGGCTGGTCGCCTCGCTCGGCCCGGACCGCGTCATCGGAGTCGACACCGGCGCCCTCGGCGACCCCACGCCGGTGGTGGCCGCGTTCGTCGCGGACCTCCTGCCCGAACCCGTACGGCCCGAGCGGCTGAGGATCCGCGGCGACCAGATCGGCTCCGGCTACGGGACCCTGACGGAGGGGGTCAAGTCCGCGCTGACCGTCACGGCCCGCACGGAAGGGATCATCCTCGACCCGGTCTACACCGGCCGCGCCATAGCGGGGCTGATGGCCGCCGTGCGGGACGGCGACATCCGGCCGGGCCGGACGACCGTGTTCGTCCACACGGGAGGACTGCCGGGGCTCTTCGGGCACCCGGACGCGGTCGCCTACGGGGAGAACAGCGTGATCAGCGGTCTTTGAGGCGGGACCACGACGAGGGGACTCCGAGGCACGGCCTTCGCGACGGGACCACGACCAGGGAACTCCGAAGCACAGCCTTCGCGACGGGACCACGACCAGGGAACTCCGAAGCACAGCCTTCGCGACGGGACCACGACCAGGGAACTCCGAAGCACAGCCTTCGCGGCGGGACCACGTCGGCACGGTCCGTGAGACGCGGTCCTCGAAGCGTGTCGGTGGTCAGTGGTGAGTGATCAGGGATCAGGGATCAGGGATCAGGGATCAGTGGCCAGCGGTCAGCGGTCTTGGGGGCCGGTCGGCGGGCATTCCAGTGCCTGGTCCAGTGACGCGTCTCCGGGGCCCGGGGGCAGCGCCAGGTGCGCGAGGTCCGCCGGCGGCGGGGTCGTCACCGGCCACAGCGGGGCGGGGGTGCCGTCGGCGACCGCGGCGGGGGCGTCGGTCAGGTTCATGCGTTCGCGCAGACGGCCGTAGAAGTCCATCGGCCCCAGCCGGACGGCCCGCAGCCGGCGCGGAGCCGCGTACACGCCGATCCAGTCCCCCGGGTCGAGCACGCCCCGGAGCTGGCCGTCGATGCTGACGGCGGCCTGGCCCGACCGTTCGAGCACGCGCAGCGCGATCGGCTCGTCGGGCGCGGCCACCACCGAGCGGTTGAACGCCATGTGCGGGGCGACGGGGGTGAAGATGAGGCCCTCGGCTCGGGGGGAGACGACGGGGCCGCCGGCCGCGAAGCTGTAGGCCGTCGAGCCCGTCGGGGTCGCGACCAGCAGCGCGTCGGCGGAGTAGGACGCCAGGAGCCGGCCCGCGATGTAGACGCCGACCGACACCTGCCGGTCCCTGGCCAGCTTCTCCACGACGACGTCGTTGAGCGCCGCCACGTTCAGCGCGATGCCCCAGTCGTCACCGGAATCGCAGTCGACGCGGATCCGCGGCGGTGGCAGTATCGGGCCACGGCCGTAACGCACAAGTTCCTGCATGTCGGAGGGAACCTCCAGCATGCGTGAGGCGCGCATGGTGAGCAGCATGCGGCTCTCGACGGTCAGCCGTTCGTCCCGCACGGCGTCCAGCGCCGCGCACACCACGGTGACGGGGACCTCCGTCAGGAACCCCACCCGGCCGAGGTCGACGCCCAGCACCAGCGCGTCGTGTTCGGCGGCCAGCCGGGCGCCCCGCAAGAAGGTTCCGTCACCGCCGAGGGTGACGATGAGGTCGGGATCCCCCGCGGACTCGACCTCCTCCTCGGCGCTGTGGCGCCCGCCGTCGCGCCAGACGTCGATGTCGGTGCACTGCACGGCGTTGTCGGCGCACCAGCCACGCACGGACCGGGCGGCCTGCGTGGCTTCCTCACGCCCTCCGTGCACGACCAAGCCGACACGACGCACCGTCACAGCTACCTCCGGGCCGAGCCTCGCGGATGAGGATGGCAGGTATCCGCATTCCTGCTGGCTGCCATCCTCATCGTGCGACGGGCCCCGCCCGGAACGCCACGCCGCTGCGCGTCCCTCCACGGGTCGGTGCGGGCGCCCCGCGCCTCCGGGCCGCTCAGGTGCGCGCGTCGGGCACCGGGAAGATCATGCAGCTGCTGGTGGCGTGGGCGAGCAGGCGGTCCCGCGCGTCGAGCAGCTGGGCCTCGGCGAGCGCGGTCCGGCGACCGCCGTGGACGACGGTGCCGATGGCGCGCACCCTGCCGGTGTCCACCGTGATCTTCCGCAGGAACTTCACGGTCAGGTCGAGGGACGTGTACGCCGCGCCGTGCGGCAGCGTGGACTGGACGGCGCAGCCCGCCGCCGAGTCCAGCAGGGTGGCGTAGACGCCGCCATGGACGCTGCCGATCGGGTTGTAGTGCTCCTCGCCCGGAGTGAGTGAGAAGACCACCCGACCCGGCTCCACCTCGTCGAGCGAGAAGTCCAGGGTGGCGAGAATGGGCGGCCCCGGCACTCGCCCCGCCTGCATCTCGCGCAGGAAGTCGATACCGGCGCTCCGCATCGCGGCCTCAGCCGTGACCGCGGGGTCGTCCCACTCGTACGTACGTGTCCGTCCCACGGTGCACTGCCTCCTGATCTGGCTTCGTCCGTCAAAGCTAGCCGTGCCGCGATCTGACTGTCAACGGCGAAGCCAGATGCTTACCATGGACGGATGGACTGGCTTGAGGTGAGCACCGAGAACTGCCCCGTCCAGCGCACGCTCGACGTGGTCGGGGAGAAGTGGACATTGCTGATCCTGCGGGACGCCGCCAACGGGGTCCGTCGCTTCGACGACTTCCGACGGCACCTGGGCCTGTCGGAGGCGGTGCTGAGCGACCGGCTGCGCAAGCTGACCTCGGCAGGCGTACTGAAGCCCGTGCCCTACCGGGAACCGGGCAGCCGTTCCCGCAACGAATACCACCTCACCCGCAAGGGCTGGGACCTGTGGCCGGTCCTGGTGGCGCTGCGCCAGTGGGGCGAGACGCATTCCGCCGACCCGGACGGCGCCGTACTCGACATCCACCACACCGAGTGCGGCGCCCCCGTGCGGGTGGTCGTCGAGTGCTCCATGGAGGGGGCCGCGCTGACCCCCGCCGAGGTCACCGCCCAGCCCGGACCGGCGGCCCGCCGACGGGCGTGAGCCGACGGGAACGGACGTCAGGCGTGAGCCGTGAGCCGTCAGGCGTCAGGCGTCAGGCGTCAGGCGTCAGCCGTCAGCCGTCAGCGGTCAGCCGTCAGGCGTGAGCCGTCAGGCGTGAGCCGTCAGGCGTCAGGCGTCAGCCGTCAGCCGTCAGGCGTCAGGCGTCAGCCGTCAGGCGTCAGGCGTCAGCCGTCAGGCGACGGGAACGGACGTCAAACAGGCGACAGACGTACGCGGTTGAAACAGGCGAATGACCAACAGCGGTCATTCAGCATGCTTTTCAGCCTATGTCTTGCCACATCCTCCACCATGCCTCCACACTTGGTCACCCAGCGAGGCGTCAAAAGGCGCATACCGGCCTCGTTGACGGGGGGACACAACTGTGCGTCACGTCGGGCTGCCAGAAAGCCTCGGAGAGCGACTGCGGGCCGCAGCCGGGTTGCCCGCCCTCACCATCCACCGATCCGGTCTGCTGGGACTGGCCACGGCCCTCGACCGGCACACGCACGCGGGGCCGCCGCCGGAAGCGGGCGCGGCCGCCGAGGCGTTGGACGCCGGCCCGGAGACCTGGGCCCAGCTCGACCTGTTCACCCTCTTCGGGCGCACCGAGACCTACCGGACCCCCATCGCGGCGGAGCGCGGAACACGGCTGCGGGCGGTGCTCGGACTGCTCCCCTCGCTCCTGGTGTTCCTCCCGCTCGCCGTCACCTGGTACGGCCTGAGCCGGGCGACCCATGCCTACCAGCAACTGCGTTCCAGCGCGGAGGGGCGCCGTATCGCCGAGGGCCGCACGTTCCTCGACCTGTGGCAGGACGGATTCGCCGGTCATCTCAGCGGTGCCCTCACCTTCGGCGCGCAGGTGTGGTGGACGATCGCCTCCCTCGTCGTCCTCGTCCTCGCGACACTCGCCGCGGGGCTGGTGCGCCGCGCGGAGGAGAGATCCGCGGAACGGGCCACCGAGGAAGCGACCGCGCTGCTGCATCCGCTGCTCACCCAGGCCCAACTGGCCCTGCTGCCGCTGCGGATGGACACCCCGGCCCGCTTCGCCGCCGAGCTGAGCAGGGCCGCCGCCCAGCTGACCCCCCTGCTGGAGTCGGCCCATCGCACGCACGCGGAGAGCCGGGACCTCGCCGACATCACGGCGAAGCTGCTGCGCGCGGCGCAGCAGGACACCGCCAAGCTCGCCTCCGCCGCGGCCGCGCTGGACGACGCGGCGGCCCGGCTGCGCGGCACCGGCGACCGGATGACCGCGACCACCGACCGCACCACCGCGGCGGCGGAGGCGATGAGCCGGCTGGTGAAGGAGGACATCGAACAGGCCCGCAGCCGGCTCGCGGAGGCCGCAGCCCGGGCATCCGGTGACATCAGACGCGCGGCCGAGACCTCGTCGGTGCGGGTCGAGGCGCTGACGGACGAGGCGGTCCGGACCGTGTCCGCCCTGACCGACGAGGCGGTGCGGACGCTCTCCGCGCTGTCCGACGCCGCGACCCGGCAGATGAACGGCCTCGGCACACAGGTGGAGAAGGCGCTCGACCGGGCCTCCGTGCAGGGCGAACGGCTCGTCGGCAACGCCTCGGCGCAGGCCGGTGCCTCACTGACCAGGCTGCTGGACGAAGTGCGGGTGGCGGCGGCGGCCCTCGACCGGTCCAGTTCCCGACTGGGCTCCGCCGGAGGCGGGTTGGCCGAATGGCTGCAGTACGCGTTGGGCGAAGGCGCCGACCGGATCGCTCGTACCTACGAACTCGCCATCGCCACCGCCGCCGTGGAACTCAGCCGGCGGTTCCACGAGGCCGGCGGTGGGGTCGAGACGGCCCTCACGGGGCTGACCGACGCGGTCGGCAGACTCGACGGCACGGTCCACACCCTGCACGAGACGGCACTGCACCCGCCCCATGAGCGTCCGGCCGACGGAGCGGGCCCAGCGGGCCGACCCCCGATCGGCGCGGCCCCCGTCGACGTCGACGTCAACGGGGAAGGCCACGCGGGCCATCCACTCGTCGGCGCCGTCAACGGCACCGTCCACCTCACCCAGCCCCGCCCGACCGGCACGCCGGGCATCTCCCCCGAGCCGGGCCGCCGCCCCGCGCCCCGCTCGACCCTCCCGCGCGATCCGCGGACCGAGCCACAGGACGCACCTCGGGACAAGCCGCGCACCGGGCCACGCGACCAGCCGCAGGACAAGCCACAGGACGAGCTGCGGACTGGACCCGGGGACCAGCCGCAGGACACGTCACAGGACGAGCTGCGGACTGGACCCTGGGACCAGCCACAGGACAAGCGAGTGACCGGGCCCGGGGACCAGGAGCGCGACGAACCACGGGCCGAGCCGCCCTCGACGGCCGGACCGACGCACCCGCATCGGCCGCACCACCCGCAGGAGGCTCCACACGACGACGATCGCCACCACGGCCGCCATGACAGCCACCACGAAGACCGCCCCGCCGACGGCCATCACGGCAGCCGGGACGGCGGACCGAACGACGGACCGGACGGCGGCCGATGAAGGGCCCGGCACCGACGCACCTCGCCGGGTGGCTCTTCGCCGACCTGCTCCTCGTCCTCGTCCTGATCGTGCTCGGCGGCCAGAGCATCCACGCCACCGAAGCCGAGGACCCCGATCCCTCGCCCGGCGCGTCCGCTTCGGCGCCGACCACATCCGTGACCTCGGCGTCGCCGGCCAAGCCTTCCCCCAACCGGTCCGGCATGGATCCGGTGAGCAGGAACCTGCCCCTGCTCACCGACCAGAGTGTCGCGGACGCCCTGCGGGGCCCCGGCGGAGCCGCCCACGACAAGGCGGTACGCCGGATCGCCAAGGAGGTGGACCGGGTGCTGGCGGGCGAGAAGCGACGCGGAGCGATGATCTTCGTCTGGGGCACGGACGGCGGCTGCGCGAACTGCGCGGCGACATCCGGTCCGAGCACGACCTACGCCGAGGCCGCGGCGAAGGCGATCCAGCAGAGCCATCACCCGCTGCTGCCCCGCGCGACAGCCTTCTACCGCGGCTACATCAAGCTGAGCGGCGCCTCCGGGACCCTGCGCATGGAGGTCTTCTTCTACTACTCCTGAGCGCCGCCACGGCCGACCACCGACAGCCGAACACCCCACCCGCCCAGCGCGGGTCCGTACCGAGCACTACCTCTGAGGAGACCGCAGGTGACATGGGACGACCCGGCGCAGGCCGTGCGTTTCGTCCGGGAGGTCCGCGAAGCCGTCGACGGCTGGCGGGACATCCCGGAAGAGGCTCTGGACGACTACACCAACGCCACTCAGCACACCGACGAGTTGGAGACGGTCGCCGTCACACCGGTGACGATCGGCGTGGTGGGTGAGTTCACCGCGGGCAAGTCCACTGTGATCGGCGCGATCCTGGGCAAGCCCGACCTGTTGCCGGTGGCACAACGGGCCTCCACCGCGCAGGTCACCGCGTTGCGGCTGCGCCCCGGTCCCGAGGGGAACGCCACCGCGCTGGATCCGCAGGCGACGCTCGAACTGCTCAGCCCGGCCGAGGTGGTCGCCTGCCTGACCTATATGGGCGAGAAACTCGGCGAGGACCTCAGACGAGCGAAGGCGTCCCTCGACCGCCGCCCCTTGCAGGCATTCCTGGAGGCGCTCGGCGGCACCGCGACGGAACCGGGTCCCGGCGCGGAGGAAGCGCCCGCCGCGGGGCTCCCCGTCTGGCGGGACCCGGGCACCTGGCAGCGCTTCGACACCTGGGCGCGCGGCGCCCTGTGGGCCGCGCCGGAGGACAACGAGCAGATCCGCGACCGGGTGCGGGAACTGCACGCCCTGAGCGAGGGGGCCCTCAGCCTGTCGCCCGCGCTGCTCGGCACCACCGTCCTGCTGTCGCGCGACAACGCGCTGGCCCTGGCCGACATGGGCCGGCCGAAGGACCCCGGCGCCCCCTATCCTGGCCGCGCGCACGCCCATGGCCGGGTCGACGGGACAGCCCTGGCCAAGATCCTCACCTCGGATCCGAAGGAGAACACCGAACAGCGCAAGCTGGTCTCGCCGCTCATCCGCAGGATCAATCTGGATGTCACCGTGCGCCCCGGCACCTGGGCGCCCGTGGAGTCCGACGACGGCGGCGCGGTGCTGCTCGACTTTCCCGGGCTGGGCGCGGCCGGGCGCCGCGACGACTACCTGTGCCTGTCCCAGCTGAAGAACGTCGAGACGATCCTCGTGGTGGCCCGGAGCGAACTGATGGGCTCCGACCTGGCCGCCGGCTTCTACGGGATGATGGAGGCCCAGCGGCCGGACCAGGAGGCCCTGCGGGACTCCATCCTGGTCGCCTTCAACAAGTGGGACACCGCGACCGTCCCCCGACTGCCCGACGGCGTCGGCCCGACCGGCGACACCGTCACCGAGCACTCCGACGACCTGCACTCCCTGCGGACCGACGCGGCCAAGCTGTTGTTCCAGCGGCGGGACCGGTTCCAGCCGGTCTCCGTCTTCGCCGCGCTGACCACCGAGGGCACCGAACTCGACTGCGCGCCGGACTACTTGGCCGCGCTCAACGAGGAGAAGGTCGCCGACATCAGCAGGAAGCGTCGGGAGTGGGGCACGCTCGCCGGACGCATCGCCGCCGTCGACCCCGACCACCACTGGGTGAACCAGCTCGGCGAGTACGCCCGCGACGGCGGACTGCTGGCACTGCGCGGGCTGCTCACCCGGCACATCGAGGAGCACGGCGCCCGGCTGAAGCGGAAGACCATCAAGGAGCAGTTCTCGCGCACCCATCGGGCCTGGCGCACCGTGGAAGTGCGCGCCGGCGCCCGGGGGGTCGCGGCCGGCAGTCCCGAACACGCTCAGATCATGGCCCGGTTCGAACAGCTGCGGACGGCGGCGGAGAAGCTGATGACCAGCCTCCACGAGCTGCGCAACCCGGCCAAGGCCCGCCAGGACGGCGGCGGTTCGGTGCTGGCCCGGCTGGAGGAGCGCACCGTCGCGGCGGTGTTCGCCTGGAAGCTGTGGGGCGACCTGTACGCCGCGCTTCAGGACGGGGTGGTCACGAAGACCGTCGAGCCGGAGGAGGAGGAAGTACCGGCGTGGGTGCAGTTCCTGCCGGACGACGAGCGGCAGGAGTTCCTCGACCACCTCCAGGGCAGCACCCGTGAGCGTCAGGCGGACACCACGGCCGCCTTCCACGAGCAGTACGAGAAGACCGTACGGTCCCTGTACGACGCCGCGTTCGAGCAGCTCTCCCGGTGGGCGGAGTCCTGGGCGGCGGAGCGCGGGGAGGCGTTCGGGGAGGTGCGGGACTGGCTGACCGACGAGGAGACCGCCGTACGTCTGGAGAGCCTGTTCGCGGCGCTGCCGGACCGGAGCGTCCCGCCGTCGTTCCGGCTGACCCAGCTGAAGGTGCTGGCCCGGACCGAACGGCTCGCCGCAGCCGCCAAGGGGGGAGCCGGGCTGCTCGTCAAAGCGCGCGGCGGGGCCCCCGTGCAGGGTTTCCCGCAGTTGGAGAGGCACGTCCTGCCGTGGAGCCACGAGTACGAGGACGATCCGTCTCCCGAACGGCGCAACACCGAGAGCAGCCAGTACGCGGTCGCCCTGTTCCGCAGCCGGCTCGTCGCCTCGGTGTACGAGCAGACCGCCGCCGCCTTCGCGGACATGCTGTCGGCGGCCCTGACCCAGATGATCAGCATGGTCCAGGAGAACGCCGGAGCGGTACCGGACGAGCTCCAGGTCGCGGAGATGGTCACCGCGGCCGCCCGCGGCGACGAGGCCGAGAGCAAGCAAGAGCACGGCCCTCGGCCGAGACTGCGTGCCGTGCTGCGCCGTTGGGAGGCCGACAAGTGAGCATCCTGAACATCACCTTCGAACCGGTGGCCGGACTGCTCGGCACCGACCAGGTCTTCACCAGCGTCGAGCAGGACGGCCGCTATCCCCTGCCGGCCGTGGCGCTGGACGCCGTCAACGCGGTGCTGGGATACCCGCGTGAGCTGTCGGTCGTCCAGACCGAGGGCGGCCCCGCCGCACTGCGCCAGTGGCTGGAGAACAACTGGATCTGCGAAGCGTTCACGGGCCAGCATCCGGTCTACGGCCGCCAGGTGGTCATCCCGGGCTTCAGCATTCCCGCCGAGGTCGTCCGCCCGCCCGGCACTCCGGCCGGCGACGTGCGTGTCACCATCAGCTGGAAGCTGTCCTTCCACGACGAGAAGAGCGTCTCGGGCGAGGACTTCGCGCCCGTGGAGCTCACGTTCAGCACGGAGGCGGCCACGCCGTCGGCCGCGCCGCTCCTCGACGGCATTCCCCGGCACGTCGGCGACCGTCCCGTCTTCGTGCACTTCGCGGCCGTGGACTTCGGCAACACCAGTTCGACCGCCACGCTCTACAACGGCGAGGAGAACATCACCTGGCGCATCGACCCCGCCCAGGGCCGCACCCTCGCCGTCGAACTCGCCGCCGCGCTGCGCCCCCACACCACCTCGCCCGGAGGCTCCGCGGCCACCGCGGACGGCCTGCGCAAGCCTCCCGCGCAGTGGACCGGGCGAGCCGACGAGCTCGCGGCGGCGGTGCTGTCCGCACGGCCTGAAGCGGAGCGCACCGCGAGCCGGCTCGTCGAACTGCTCACCGTCGGCGGCGACGGCCCGGACCGGCGGCTGGTGGAGCGCACCGCCCAGGAACTCGAACGCCTGGCCCGGACCGCCGAGCACGCCGACTGGCTGGTGCCCCGGCTCTTCCGGGCATACGACCGCGCCTTCCGCGTACCGCCGTTGAAGCGGCTGGGCCTGGAGCGGATCAACTTCGGCGAGACGACCGACACCTACGAGGTCGCCAGCGCGCTCAACGTCCGCGACGGCGCCCTGCACCTGTCCGACCAGCACTCGGGGTCGCTGCGCGGACTCAAGCGGATGCTGCGGCGTCCGGACCGCGTCCCCGTGCCGCGGCTGGGCGAGGGCGTGGTCCATCACTCGGACGACCTCGTCGCGCTCGCCTTCGTCCGGCTGATCGAAGCCGTCGAGACCAGGACGCGCCACCCGCAGTCGCAGGAACAGCGCCATCTGGTCGAGGCCGTCATCACCTATCCGACGACGACCTCGCCGGACGTGCAGAAACGGCTGGAGAACGTGCTGCGCGCGAAGGCCGGTCTGAGCCAGGTCTTCGTCAGCTACGACGAAGGGGTCGCGGCCGGACTCTTCTTCGTCCTGCGTGACTTCTCCGGCAACACCGGTTCCGGGGTGGAGGCCCTGCGGGCCGCGGCCCGGCCGTTGCCCGGCCGGCCTTTCCCGACCTGGCGGCAGACGATGCTCGTCGTCGACATCGGCGGCGGCACCACCGACATCGCCCTGCTCGGTCTCACCCTCACCGACTACAGCGGCACCCTGACCGACGACGAGGCCCGCACCCGAGGGCGGCGCTACGAGCTGCGCCCGGAGGTGCTCGGCTCCACCGGCCACCCGGACCTCGGCGGCGACTACCTCACCCTGCGGGTGTACTACCTGCTCAAGGCCACCCTGATCGACCGGCTGGTGCGGCAGGCGTACGAGACCGAGCAGGCGGGCTCCGCCGGGACGGGCGCCGGGACGGGCACCGGCGCCTACCGGGAGCTGCTGGACCTGATCCCGGAATCCCTGACGACCGGCTCGTCGGGACCGCCCCGCCTGGCCCCGGCGGTCCTCGCCCATCTGTCCGGCTCGGAACTCCCCCACAGACTGGCCCAGGATCCGGTCCGCACGGCCCTGGCGAACGTGCTGCCCACCGGCTGGGCCCGCGGTGACGCCCGGGAGAACCCCGTCTTCCACGCGCTGTGGGCGGCGGCCGAGGAAGCCAAGATCCATCTCGGGGCCGACGGCACCGTTCCCTGGCGCGCGCTCCGCCCCGATGTCATCAAATGGCTGTCGGGAGTACCGACCGAAGGGCCCGGCCGCACCGTCCTGGACCTGGTCGAACAGATCGACGATCCGGAGATCCTCACCCTGGCGAAGGACGACTTCGACCGGATCGCGGCACCTGTGTTCCGGGAGGCCGCCACGATCGCGGTGGAGCTGGTGCAGAGCCGCTTCGCCCTCGACGAGACGCTCGCCCTGGACCGGATCATCCTCTCGGGGCGCAGCACCTCCATGCCCCTCGCGAAGGAGTCCGTCGCGGACGAGATCGCGCCGTTCAGGCTTCCCGACGGCAGGCCGCTCTTCCGCAACCCCGCCGCGATCGAGGTCGAGGCGCCCTTCGCCAAGCAGGCGACCTCGATCGGCGCCGCCTGGGCCCACGCCCGTAGCCGAGCCGCCCGGCACCAGTGGACCGACGGACCCGGCAGTGCCCCGCGGACGAGCACGGTGGACATCATGGTCGGCGACATCTGCCCCACGCTCCCCTGCGACTTCAGTCTCGTGACGGCCGACAACGACCTGGAGAAGGTCTTCACCGTGGGCACCCCCTACGAGGCGCTCGCCAACGACCGGCTGGCCGTCCGGTCGGGCTGGCACGCGGCGAGCCCGGTGCTCGATCTGCACCGGCCGCTCAACGGGCGGGTCAGCATGAGCTGGGGGTCCTTCTCGGTGACCCGCAGGGCCATCAACGACGACGTCCAGCTCGACGACGACCTGTGGTGGGGGCGGCTCTCGGAGGGCGTCAAACCCGGCATCCGGATGCAGGTGGAGATCGACGAGCGGCTCGAACCCCGGCTGCACTTCTGCAACGGCCGCCAGGCACACCTCGTGGTCGACCGCGCCGGTGGCCAGACCGTCGAACTGGCCGGTACCCGGCACGCGGTGTTCGGGGCCGAGGGTCACCTCACCGCCCTGCTCGGCACCATCCGCATGTACGGCGTCAACCGGCTCGGTGAGCGCACCGAGCCGGTCGTGGTCGTCCCCGCCTGGGCGGACGACGGCACCCCGCTGAGCGCGCGACTGCCCGAGATCTTCCACCCGGACCACACTCTGCCCGGCTCCGGCGAGCCGCTGCCGGGGCTGCTCGTCCCCGTCCCTCCGATGGCCGGTTCCAGTCAGTACGTGGTCGAGGTCGTGGACGCCGACGGACAGCCGCACACCCTCGACCGCCTTCCGGTGCCGGCCCGCCGACGGGCGGGCACCGAACAGTACGTCAGCCTCGACAGCCGCGGCCGGCTGCGGGTCCACGGCGGGCGGCCCCCGTATCTGACCACCAAGAGCATCCACACGCTCCAGGAACATCCCGGCGCGGTCTACTCCACACCCATGTCCCAGGACCTCGAGAGCCTCTATCCCGACTGGAACCCCTTCAACGGCAAGCACTGATCGACAGCGCGAACGGCATGGCGAACGAGCGGGAGAGGAAAGGGAGGCGGACTCGATGCCGGAGGAGACCGCGGACGCCGTGCGGCAGGCGGCCCAGCATGTCGCCGACGCCCTGGCGGCGTTGGAGACCGAGAAGGACAGGAGAGACGCACGCAGGTGGCTGCGCGACGCGGTGAGCCGCCTGCGTGAGGTGTTCGCCGAGGCGGACCCGCCGCGGGCCGAGCACGAGGTCGGCCTGCAGAACCTCATCGCCCAACTCTCGATACTCGAACTGGCCGTGACGAGGGCTCACGGCAGACCGGCGGCCGGTCCATCCGTGAGGGCAGCCGCCGACGAGGGGACCACGGCCGTAGACCCGTCCCGGTCGTCCCGGCAGATCCCGCCGACCAAGGACTCGGAGGCAGTACCGGGTACGTCTCCCGCAACCGCGCCAGGCGCGAACACGACGCCGGGTACGCCTACCGAATCCACTCCGCCCACGGACTCGACGCCGGCTACGCCTTTGGCGACGGTTCCACCCGTCGACGCGACGCGTCCACCCGGCTCCGTGACAGCGCCCATGCCCGTCGAGACGCCCTCGCCCCCGCCTTCGCCTTCGCCTTCGGAGGTGTCGGCATCCGTCGTCGTGGGGGCGCCGCAGCGTCCGAAGGTGCCACCGAGGGTGCCGGGCCCGGGCACCGGCGCGTCCACGACCGCCGCCACCTCCGAACAGGACCGTGGGCCGACGGGGTTGCGGACCGCCGAGGACCGTGGGCTGGGTGAAGTGTGGTCCGCCGAGGACCGTCGGGAGGCCGAGTTGCGGACCGCGGTCGAGACCTGGTGGCCCAGGAAGCCCGCCCCGTCCGGGGGTGGCATCGGGTTCCGCCCGGAGATCCCGGACCTTCTGCACGAGGTGGCGAAGGAGCGGATCGCCGGGGCCGGCACCCTGGAAGGCCTCGCCCGAGGGCTGCGGCTGGACACCCTCCGGATACCGGCCGAGGCCGCCCGCTCGCCGCTGGGGGACCTGGACCGGGTGCTGGGCAGCCATGCTTCGGGAGACTCCCTGCTGCCGGGCTGGGGTGAGGTGCTGCCCGCCCTGGGGGACCGGAACTCGCCGCACGAAGCGCTCGAAGACCTCCCCTCGTTGTGGCGCGAGCTGGAGCGGGTGGCCGCGGACGGGCAGGACGCGGTGCCGGACGGCTCCGCTCCGCACACGGTCTCGCCCGAGGAGGTCGAGGCGCTGCGCTGGCTGGCCCGCCGGGCGCTGGACCTGGCGGCGGTGGTACAGGAGAGCACCCTGGTCGGGTGCAGCGGCCTCGCCTTCATCGACGCGCCCGGCGCCGACCGAGGGGTCCACCCCCTCGCCGCGAAGACCGAGTTCTGGAAGCGGCGGTTCAACAGCTGTGTCCGCAACCTGCGTCAGCATTCGTGGAACCGTGCCGAGGGATCCGAACGGGAGGCCTACCTGACGGCCCTGATCCAGTTCGACGAGGTCCTCGCCCAGATCGTGCCCGACCCCGTACCCCACGCGGACAGCTGGTGGCAGCGGCAACGCGCCGAGTCCGCCGTACGGTTGAGGACCCTCCTCAAGGCCCAAGGCGCCGACCACCGGGGCGGTTTCGTCAAGTACGAGATCAAGGAGAATTTCAAGGGCCTCGTCCAGGACGAGATCCACGTGCGCAAACGCGGTGACACCGCCGAGGTTTTGTGGTGGCTCCGGCTGCCCTACGTCGTGAACGAAGGCGACACCACGACACTGTCCGGTCGGGCCATCCTCACCCCGCGCGACAAGCGGTGACATGACCGGCCCCCGTCGCGCGCCACGCTCCCGGCCCGACCCGCCCCCGGCCTGGGCGGCCGAAGTGGCCCGCGTCCTAAGCGCGACCCCGACCGGGGAGCGGTCCGGGCTGCGAGCCACCCTCGCCCAGGACATCGGCCGCAACCGGGCCGCCGGAACGCCGGTGGACCACCGGATCGCCCTGCTGCACGCCGGGGGTCTGCCCGCGTCCTCGCGGGACGTGCTCGGTGCGCCGCTCGCCGCCGACCGCGGGCGCGCACCGGGACCTCCCGTGCGCCACGAACTGGTCGACGCCCCCGTGGGCCCGGCCGCGCCCGACCAGGAGGGACGGATCGCGGAACGTACGGTCCGCCAGGCCCACGCCGTGCTGGTGGCCGTCTCCTACCCGGTGCTGGTCGCGGCCGCGCGCGGTGTGCAGACCGGCGCCCGGCTCGGCGCGGAGCCGCGCGCCCTGCGCAGGATCCTGCCGACCGCCCTCGCCGCCGTCGGCGAGGAACGCACCGCGGTGGTGGTCCTGGGCGCGGACGCCCAGGGCGTCGGCACGCGTGCCCAGCTGCGCGACTGGTCGGCGGCGGCCGTACGGCGGGTGCTCGGTGAGCCGGGCGCCGCCCTGACCGTCGTACCCGTCATGCCCGAGCACGCCGCCGCGGCCCGCACGCCGCGCGAGCGGACCGCGGCGGGGCTGACCGAGCTGGCCGACCGGGTTCTGGGCCCGTGGACCGAGTCGGCCGCGGACGCCGTCGACCGGCTGGCCCGACACCGCTACACCTCCGCCCTGCGCTCGGCCCGTCAGGGCTTCGCCCGCATGGCCGACGCCGGACCGGCCGCCTCCCCGCCGGACCCCGACCGGCTTCTCGACCCCGCGTACACGGCCGAGTTGCACGCGCGGTTCATCGCCGCGTCGTGCCGCCCGCTCACCACCCTCGCGCTGCGAGCAGTCAAGGAGGAATCATGGTGAACGTCCTCGCCTTCGTCGTTCTGGGCCTCTCCCTGCTCGGCAACGCCCTGCTGCTCCGGCTGCTGCACCGGTGGCGTCGGCAGGTGGAGGCACTGGCGGCCCGCCCCGAGCAGGTCCGGGTGGAGGTACGGGAGGTGGTCCGGGAGGTGCCGGTGGAGGTCCCCGGCCCCGAACGGGTCGTACGCGTGCCGGGTCCCGAGCGCCTCGTCGAGGTTCCCGGGCCGGAACGGGTCGTCCAGGTTCCCGGGCCGGAACGGGTCGTGCGGGTGGACGTGCCGGGGCCCGAACGGGTCGTCCGGGTCGGGGCCGTGTCGCAGTTCGGCGCCGGTCCGTTTCCGACAGGGGTGCCCGGCGGCCTGGCGCTGGGGCGTGACAGCGTGCCGGACACCGTGGTCGACGGTGCGGACCTGGGCTCCCTGCGGGTGCGGGGCACCTCGCAGCGCGGCGGTCGCAACCGGGCCGACCAGCGGTTTCGGCGCGACGCGTTCCTGACGCGGATCCTGCCGGAGTTCCCCCGCCCCACGCTTCTGTCGGCGGTCTCGGCCGGACATCCCCTGGGCCGTTGGTCCCAGGCCGCGGCCGGCCTGCTGTGCGAGTCGCTCGCCACACAACTCGGCGCGTTCGCCAAACCGTTGGAGAGCGCCCTGGCGAGCGACGAGTCGGCCGAGGCCGTGACCGACCTCCTGCGTACCGCGATCCGTGGCACGGCCGGCAGTCTCGAACGGCTGGCCCACCGCCACCAGGCGGAAGCCGAGGACGTGTCCGCCGACGTACTGGCGGTGCTCACTCCCCTCGGCCAGACCTCGGTCCGCCGGCACCTCGTGCTCGGCACCGGCAGCGGTGTGGCCCTCCTGCTGCGCGACAGATCCTGGCATCCGGTCCTGGAACTCGGCCCGGACACCGCGTGGACCACCGCGCGGGCCCTGCCGTCCGGCTGCGAGCTGCGCCGCCAGAGCGTGGCCACCCGCCCGGGAGACACCCTGGTGCTGTGCACCGGCGCCACCGCGGAGCTGGTCCGTTCCCCGGAGGTCGCGAAGTTCCTTGCGGAGACCTGGCGGCCGGGCGCGGCCGATCTGCTCGGCTTCCTGCAACAGACCGCCTTCCGGACGACCGGCGGCGACACCGACCGGACACTGGTGTGTCTGTGGGAGGCGTTCTGACGTCAGGAGGTGCTCCTCGCCTGCCGCCTCACCTGCCGACCGGGCCTCACCTGCCGAGCGGGCCGCATCGTCCGATGAGGCGGCCCGTGCCGACGTCGCGTCGCTGTCGCTCCGTGCCGAGCGTGCGCAGCAGGACCGTGCCGCCGACCGTCACCGCAAGGGCTCCGGCCGCGACCAGCCCGCCACGGGAGCGCCAGGACAGGACCGACCAGGAGGACCGGGCGGACAACGCGGACCCCGTGCTCAGCCAGGACCCGACGGACGCGAGCGACGCGGCGGAGCCGAGGGAACCGACGGACAACACGCTGCCGACCGACCCGACGGACAGCGCGCTGCCCACCGAGCCGATGGACAGGACCGAGTTCACCGACCCGATGCAGAGCACCGAGTCCCTCGACCACAGCGAGTACCGGGAACCGCCGTCGGCGCGGGTTCGGATCGTCATGGGCCGATACTGCCAGAGCCGGTGTGATCAGCGGTGCCCGTGGCCCGACTCGAGCCGCGCGGTGACCGCGCGTGCCATGGCTTCCTCGCCCTTGGCGTTGGGGTGCGCGGGGGCCGCCGGGGACGCCGGTTGCAGTGGCTCGATCCAGCGGTCCGCCGGCGCCTTGCACATGTCGTGGCCGCGCGTGGGCCCGTACGTGTCGACGTACTCCGCGCGGTTCGTCAGGGCCACCAGGCGCAACATCAGGTTGACCCGCTTGCCGGTGTCCCGCAGATAGGGGAAGTCCTTCGCCGCGAACGGCACTGAGGGGTAGCAGCCGCTGCCGTCGTCGGGCAGCAGGTCCGGGTAGCCGACCACGAGCACCCGGGCATGCGGCGCCCTGGCGTGCACCGCGCGCAGCACCGCGGCGACCTTGGGCGCGGTGTCGAGGATGTTGAGCAGCAACTGGTCGGTGCCGGAGGAGGCGTAGTGGCGCTGGCACGGGTTGCCGGTCAGGTCCGTCGCGCTGAGCCGGGCGCAGGTGGCGATGATGGAGCCGAAGCCGACGTCGTTGCCGCCGATCTGGACCGTCACCAGGTCGGTGTCGCGCCGTACCGCGTCGAGCTGGGGGCCGTTCGTCCCCTGCGGCTTCCACATCTGCACGGTCGTCGCCCCGCCGCAGCTGACGTCCTTGAACGCGGTCGTTCTGTGCCACGCCGAGACGAGCGAGGGGTAGTTGTGGTCCGAGCGGGCGCAGTTCGCGTCCACCTGCCGGGGGATCAGCGGTCCCGAGGTGTAGGAGTCGCCGAGGGCCACGTAACGCGTACCGCGGCCGGGGTGCGCGCCGTGGGCCGTGGCCGGTGCCGCCGCGGCCAGTCCGAGGGCGCAGGCGCTGACCGCCGCTCCCACCGCCATGCCACGTCGGCGGCGCGGGACGCTCGCGGCCGGCTTGCCGTGATCCTTCATGAAGCACTCCCCCAGGATTCAGGCCGGCGTGCCACCCCGCGCCATTGCGGCGTTCGCACGTTCGACTCGGTTTTGTATACCGGTCGGTACGTTCCCGGGGCCAGAGGTCGGCACGAGTCAACTCGGGCCGGATCCGGCGGGATTGCCCGCGGTGCGGCCCGCCGGACGAAGCCGTCGGGCCGCCCGCGGCGGCGGCCGGCGTACCTGTCGGTCAGCCGATGTGGTAACTGTCGCCGTACACCTGCCAGTCCAGCGGCGGGTTCAGGTCGAGGTTGCCGTTGCGCAGGAACACGCGCTGGGCGGTGTCGACCCGGCTGGTGTCGCTGTGCGCCTCCTCCTGCCGCATGGCCCACACCCTCGCGTCGAGGAAGGCGTTCAGGTACGTCGTCTCATTGCCGCCCTGCGCCGGCGGCTTCGCCTTGTTCAGGGCGCGCTTGCGGATGTTGCGGAAGCTGGTGGGGTCGGTGCCGTCGCCGTGCATGACGATGGCGTCGTAGTAGGCGAACTGGCCCAGGACGCGCAGCCCGTCCGTCTTGCCCTGCTGCACCGCCGGGTTGAAGTACACCCGGTCGCGTTCGTCGTTCTGCGCCTGCTGGAACTGGGAGTCCTGCGCCGCCTTGCGCCAGTCCGCGGGGAAGTTGGGGTCGAGGCCGCTGTGCGAGTCGGTGCCGTTCACCGCGCGCAGCGCCGGAAGGTACCGGGCGAGGACGTTGCCGGGCTTGCGGTCGGCGTAGAGCTGCACGAGGTCGAGCATGTCGCCGGTGCCGGAGCAGAAACCGATGATGCCGGCGGTGTAGCCGCGGCCGTCGCCGATGTCCTCGATGTACTTGTACTGCGCCTTCCAGTCGAGCGAGGAGTTCTCGGCGCTCGACACCAGCTTCATGGCGATCTCCTTCTTCGCCGGGTCGTCGAGGCCTAGGGCGGCGGCCCTGGGGGTCGCCGCGGCCGACGGGGAGCCGAGCAGGGGGGCCGCCGCCAGGGCGCCGACCAGGGCGAGGACCGTGCGGCGGGAGGCGGTGAGACCCGCCGCCTCGGTGGAAATGTGCACCACGGGAGCTCCAAGTGAAGGTGGGGGGCGTGGAGTTGGTCCGTACCACTTACTGACAGGAAGGTTTACTATCAGACCTTGCGGACAGCGGTAACCCGCCTCGTGACAGGTTCGTAGGTTCGAACAAGAAACCGAATGGGTACGCGACATCCCCAAGTGGGTCGAGTCCGCACGAACCGCGCGGGACTCACTCGGCCGAAATCCGCGCCGGACGGAACTCCCTTGCACCGCTGGGGAGTTCAGCCCAGTGGCGGGCGGTCGGCGGGACGGTCCGTGGGCACGCGGAGGGAGTTCGGCATGGCACGCATACTCGTCATCGGCGGCGGGACGGCGGGCGCCGCCACGGCACTGGCCCTGCACAGGGCCGGGCACGAAGCCACCGTGTACGAGGCGCACCCGGACGCGGCCGAGGATCTCGGCGCGTTCCTCACGCTGGCGAGCAACGGCATGCGGGCCCTCGCCCAGATCGACGCCGCCGCCGCGGTCACCGCCGCCGGCTTCCCGCTCACCACGATGCGTGTCCTCGACGGTTCCGGCACCGAACTGGCGACGCGGCCGCTCGGGGAGGCCGACGACCCACTGCTCCGGTACCGGTGCCTGCGCCGCGGCGAACTCAACGCCACTCTCCAGGCGGAGGCCGTACGCCGGGGCATCGACATCCGGCACGGCGCCCGGCTCCTGTCCGTCCAGGACGGCCCGGACGCCGTCACCGCGCGCTTCGCCGACGGCAGCACCGCGAGCGGTGACCTGCTCATCGGCGCCGACGGGCTCAACTCCGCCGTGCGGCGGTCCGTGGCCCCCGCCGCTCGCCCCCGGTACGCGGGCGAGCACGTCTTCTACGGCTGCACCACCGACGCTCCCACGGCCGCGGAACGCGAGAGCGGGCGCATCACGTTCCTGCGCGGCACCGCGGCCGCCTTCGGCTACGCGGTGAGCCCCGCCGGGGAGACGTACTGGTTCTGCCGCGTCGCCGGTGAGCCGTCGGCGGGGCGGGAGCTCACGGACGGCGTCCCGGCCCTGTGGCGCGAGCTGCTCGTCCCGCTGCTGCGCGCGGACGCCGCCCGGTCGGACCGCGCACCCGCGGCCGACATCGTCGAG
This sequence comes from Streptomyces sp. NPDC059582, assembly GCF_042735715.1. Classification (NCBI taxonomy): domain Bacteria; kingdom Bacillati; phylum Actinomycetota; class Actinomycetes; order Kitasatosporales; family Streptomycetaceae; genus Streptomyces; species Streptomyces sp. NPDC059582. Next base: position 78,153 of record NZ_JBHWCC010000014.1, on the reverse strand, counting down.
GCCACCGCCGACGGCGTCATGGTCACCCGGGCCACCGAGATGCCGCCCGCCACGCCATGGCACTCCGGACGGGTCCTACTCATCGGCGACGCCGCACACGCCGCCTCGCCGGCGACCGGACAGGGGGCGTCGATGGCACTGGAGGACGCCGTCGTCCTCGCGAAAGCCCTCCGGGACGCCCCGGACACCGAGCGGGCACTCACCGCCTACGAAGCGCTCCGCCGCCCACGCGTGGAGCACAACATCACCGTGAGCGGGCAGATCTCACGGCGCGACCACTCCCCCGCGGCCGCCCCACAGGGCTCACCCACCCCACAGAGCGCACCCACCCGACAGAGCGCACCCACCTCGCAGGGGGCGCTCACCCCACACCGGGCATCCGCCCCGCAGGGCGCGCCCGCCCCCCGCCCGGCCGACGACGAACTGATCCGGCAGCTGGAGTGGGACACCGACCTCTGGTCCCTGATCACCAGTGGGGAGCAGGTCCGGGCAGCCGGTCGCCGGTGATCCCGGGGGCTTCGCGCGGTTCACTCCAGGCCGTGCGGCCCGCCTCGGCTCTGCTCCGGCCGCGGCGGCCGGCCGGGCGGAGTCTCTCCCGCGGTGAGGTGTTCCAGCACCTCGGCCAGCTCCTGGCAGGCCCGTTCCACGGAACGTCTGGTGTTGTGCTGCTCGACGATCACGGCCGACAGGAGCAGGGCGGTCAGGGCCATGGACCCGTTGAAGGCCTGGAGCTTGAACATCACCTGGACATGGTTCAGCCCCGCGAACGGGCCGATCTCGTCCGTCGCCGCGATGGTCGCCATGACGGAGGCGAACAGGGCGCACAGCATGCTGCCGGCCAGCTGGAACCGCAGGGCCACCCAGATCAGCAGCGGGTAGACGAGGAACATCAGGCTGACACTGCTGAGCGTGGCGAGCGGCACGAAGACACAGGCGATGAGGGCCACCCCGAGGGCCTCCTTCCACCGCGAGAAGTGCGGGGGCCACCGCGCGCCGTGCAACACCAGCAGGAGCGGGGTGACGATCAGGACACCCATCGCGTCGCCCACCCACCAGGCCGGCCAGACCGTCCAGAAGTCGTCCGCGGCGAGCTTGCCCGTGGCGACGAGGAGACAGACACCGGTCGTCGCGCTGATCAGCATCCCCGTGAAGGCCCCCAGGAATACGAGGGCGAGTCCGTCCCGCAGTCGGCTGAGGTCGGTGCGGAATCCCACTTTGCGCAGCATGAGGTACGAGCAGATCGGGGCCGCGGTGCCACCGATCAGGTTGCCGAGCAGATCGGCCCCGAACTTGGTGATGGACATGACGATCAGCAGGGCGCCGAGGGTGATGCCGGGCCAGCAGCGCAGCCCGAAGATCAAGAGGCCGGCGAGCGCGATGCCCGTGGGCGGCCAGATGGGGGTGAACACCGCGCCTTCGACGACGAGCTGCCGCAGAAGTCCCAGCCGTCCCGCCGCGAAGTAGGCGGCGGCCACAGCCAGTGTCTGGAGGCCGACGACGACAGGTCGGCTCAGATCCTGGGTACGCACCACAACAGCCATCAGACACCGGGGCCGCCGCGTCGGCGAGGCGAGGGGCGCGAGGGCCCGCCCTACGGCCGCACGTCGGGGCCGTCGTGGCGGACCACGAGCACGGCGGCGTCGTCCTCGTGTCCCACCAGCTCGGAGACCTTGATCAGGGCCGCGGCGAGCGGCTCCGCGTCCATACCCGCCACGGCGGCGATACCGGTCAGCCGCACGACGTGACCGAGCCCCTCGTCGATGCTCATCGAGGGCCCTTCCACCACCCCGTCCGTGAGCAGGACGAAGACCCCGCCGGTGGTGAGCCTGGACCGGGTCGTCGGATACTCCGTCCCCTCCTGGATGCCGAGGGGCAGTCCTCCCTCGTCCGCGGCGATGCCGGACTTTCCGTCGGCCGTGGCCCAGACGCAGGGAACGTGCCCGGCCCGAGCGCTCTCCAGTACGCCGGTGGCCGGGTCCAGTCTCATGAACGTGCAGGTCGCGAAGAGGTCGGTGCCGAGGGAGAGGAGCAGGTCGTTCGTGCGGGCCAGGAGCTCCCCCGGCTCGCTCGTGACGGAGGCAAGGGCCCGCAGGCCGACCCTCACCTGGCCCATGAACGCGGCGGCTTCGATGTTGTGGCCCTGGACGTCGCCGATGGACAGACCGACGCCCCCGTCGGGGAGCGTGAACGCGTCGTACCAGTCGCCGCCGACGTTGAGGCCGTAGCAGGCCGGCACATAGCGGGCGGCCACCCGGAATCCGGGGGCGGAGGGCAACTCTCCCGGCAGCATGCCGCGCTGTAGAGCGATCGCCAGTTCGACCTGCGAGCGCTGAAGTTCAGCACGCTCGCGGGCCTGAGCGGTCAGTGACCCGAGTCTGGTCAGCAGCTCGCCGGTGTCGCCTGGTCGGCTCATGTGAGGCATCGATCACTCCGGGGACATATTAGCTCCAACCGTGCGAATCCCCCTCACGGAGGACTACAGGGGGGAGGTTCGAAGATTCTTCGAAACATTTCGAAGACCCGACCCAAGCATCTTGACCTTGCCTTTTCAGGCTCCCTGGATCTCCGCACGCCCGGCCGGCCACCGATATCCCTGACCTCGAAACACGCGGGCTTCATGCTCATCCTGCGATCTTCGAATGTTTCGATGGAGGGCACGCGCACCTTCGACCAGTACTGGAGCGTCCGGCAGTCGCAGCGGACCGGCTGCCCGGCGATCCGGTCGGCCGCCGCGGCCGAACCATCACCACCGGCAACCACTTCGACGCCTGGGCCCGGTCCGGCATGAACCTGGGCACGTTCAACTACATGATCCTCGCCACCGAGGGATACCAGAGCAGCGGGAACTCCAACATCACGGTGGGTGAGGCCGGTTCGGGCGGCGGCGGAGGGGGCGGTACGGGCGGTTGTGCCGCCGCCCTGTCCGCGGGCCAGCGGTGGAGCGACCGTTACAACCTCGACGTCACGGTCACCGGCTCCGGCAACTGGACTGTCACGACGAACGTACCGTCCCCGGCGAAAATCCTCTCCACCCGGAACACCAGCGCCAGTTGCCCCAGCGCCCAGGTACTGACCGCCAAACCCAACGGCAGCGGCACCTTCGGCGTCACCATCCAGGCCAACGGCAACTGGACCCGGCCCACGGTCTCCTGCGGCACGACCTGACCGGAGAACACCACCGCGAAAGCACCGCACCCGTGGCGCGCCGGTCCATGTGCGCCGCGCCACCCCCCGGCGAGGCGCACACCGAGGACGGGTTCGACATCACGGAACCGTGCGGCACGCGGTGCCGTCCAAGTGGTGCATCCTCCGAGACGGTCGTAGCGTCGGTAGTCGTAGCGTCGACAGAAGAGGCCGACGGGGTGCGGCTCGGACAGGCGGCGGGGAGTTGGACATGCGGAGACACACATTGAGAGCAGTGATCACCCTCTGTGCGGCTGCGTCACTCGCCACAGCCCTGGGACCGGCCTCCGCCTCCCCCGCTGCGGCACCGCCGGGCGCACACAGCCAGGTGACCCAGCAGGCCGGCGACACCGTGCTCGTCGATTGTTCCTGGAAGGCACAGGTCCGCCCCAGCGACTTCATCCTCGCCTGCGGTGACGGCAACAGCCGCCTCACCTCGATGCACTGGACCCACTGGGACTCGGGCTCCGCGGTGGGCACGGGCTACAACGCGGTGAACGACTGCAAGCCGTACTGCGCCGCGGGCAAGTTCCACTCGTACCCGGTCATCGTGGTGCTGGAGCGCGCGAAGTCCTGGAAGAGGAGCCCGGCGACTCAGCAGTACGCCCAGATGAGCCTCGTGTACCCCGAATCCAGGCCGGAAGGGTACGAGCGCGTGGTCACCTACCCGATGTGGAATTAGCGCACGGCGGCCGCCGTGAGGTCGCGGCCGGCCCCGGCACACCCCGTCGACGACGTGCCGGTGTGCCGGAGCCCCTCGGCGGCAGACGGGCTCATCGGCCGGCGACGCAGGCGGCCCGCTCAGCGCGGGCGATCATTGCGACTCTCCCGCCGTGGGCCGGCGCGAGAGGGCCGTCGCCCGGCGGATGTCGGTCAGCGGGCGCAACCGGTAGGTGTACGCGTAGTCGCGGCTCGCGAGGAGCTTGTACTCGTCGTGGGTGTGCGCACCCCAGCTGTTGTCGCCGCCGACGCCCATCTGCCGGTGGCCGAGCCGCAGGACGACCTCCGCGCGCGGGGTGAGCTGGTAGTCGTGGCGAGCCCCGACCGACAGGTCCTCGGGCGTGAAGTGCGAGGCGTTCACTTCCAGCAGCGGTTCGCCGGAGACGAGCAGGCCGGTCCCGTCGGCACCGGTGAGGGCGACCCAGCGGACGTCGGTCTTGTTGCCGTTCTCCTGCGGGCGCAGATAGGAGGTCCACTGCCCGCTGACGGTGCCGGAGTACCGGCCCACGTCGGTGGCGTCGTTGCGGTCCCAGTGATTCTCCTCGGGACCGCGGCCGTAGTAGTGCAGCCGCTCCAGGCGGGCGGGCAGGAGCAGCAGGCTGCCGACCTCCGGGATGTACGGCAGTGAAGCCGCGCCCGGGTGCAGGGTGTTGTCGACCTTGATCTCGCCACTGCCGAAGACGGTGTACGTCGTCGTGTACGTCGACTCCGTCGTCGTGGGCAGCGTCCCGGCGACCTGGATCTCGACGGCGCGGTCGCGCAGCGCCCGCACGCTCACGCCGGTGACCGTGCGCAGGGCGCCGGCGTCGCGCCAGGTCTCGTTGCGGGTGTGCTGGCCGTTGCCGCGGTCGTTGTCGGTGGGAGCCCGCCAGAAGTTCGGGACCGGCCCGGAGGCGATCAGCTGGGCGCCTGCCGCCCGGTACGAGGTGATGACGCCCGTCGTCTTGTCGACGGTGACCGAGAAGCCCTTGCCCGTGACGGTGACCGACGCCTCGCCGTCCTCGTGGCGGAGCGCCGGGACGTCGTCCAGCGGCACGGGCTGGACGGCGGGGCTGCCCGCGGCGACGGCGAGTTGCTGCTTGGCCACCTCGAAACCGGCCTCCGCCCATTTCGTGGCCTGCCGGGTGGTGAAGGACAGACGCAGGAAGTACTCCGCGCCCGGCGCCGGATCGCCCGGCACCGTGAAGGGGACGGTGATGTCCTTGCCGGTCAGCGGCGCCACGTCCAACTGGTCACGGCTCAGCTTTCCGCGTTGCACCACCTCTCCGTCGGCGTGGAGTTCCCACCGTCCGTCGAATTCACGGAGGTTGGTGAAGAGGTACTCGTTGGTGAGCGTGACGGCCGCTCCCTGGGCGAGCCGGCCACCGGCGGCCGGTGCGGCGTTGACGGCCTGGTAGATCTGCTTGACCTCGGCCGACTTGCCGGTGGTCCCGCGATCGGCGGTGATGATGCCGTCCCCGGAGAAGGCGCCGTCGTTGGGGTTGTCGCCCCAGTCGCCGCCGTAGGCGTAGAACGTCTTCTCGCGGGGCCGTCGCGTGGTGTGGGCGACGGTGGCGGCGTCGAACCAGAACCGTACTCCCTCGTCGCCCGGGCTCCGGTCGTCGGAGGCCAGCTCGGCGGCGCTCAGGGCCCTGGCGTGGACACGGGCCTGCCGGATGGTGCCGCTGAACTCGCGGGTGGGGTTGTCGACGTCGGTGGCCAGCGACAGGGACGCGGTGTTGCTGCTGGGTCCCTTGACGGTGGTCGTGCGGGTGGCCCGCACCGCGCCGTCGACATGGAGGGTCAGGGTGCCCGCCTGCGCGTCGAAGACGCCCGCGACGTGGTGTTCGCCGCCGGTCCAGTCGTCCGGCAGCGCCCAGCTCGCGGTGATCCGCCGGCCGCCGGAGTAGATGAAGAACTCCAGGTTCCGGTCCGACTGCTTCAGGGCGTACTGGGTGTCGCCCTTGGCGATGATCGGCTGACGGTAGCCGGTGAAGTGCGGGGTGACCCAGGCCTCCAGGGTGAGGGAGCCGGTGAGGTCCAGGCGCGCGTCGCGGGCGAAGACGGTGCCGCCGCTGACGCCCTTGTCGCGGGTGAAGGTGCCGCTGGGGGCGATGATCTCGCCGTGCAGCGCGGCGGGGCCCGCCTCGGTGAACAGCTGGTGCGTCGGGGTGGGCCAGTTGAGGGCCTGGTCGACGAAGTCCCAGATCCAGCCGCCCTGGAGCACGTCGTGGCGGCGGACGAGGTCCCAGTACTTCTTGAAGTTGCCGCTGGAGTTCCCCATCGCGTGGGAGTACTCGATCATCACGTACGGCCGGGTGTCCGCCGTGTCGTTCGCCCGTGCCTCGACACGGGCGGGCGTGTCGTACATCTCGGAGCGGATGTCGCTGATCCCCGGGCTGTCGTCGCCCTCGTACTGGATCACCCGGGTGGTGTCGTAGGAGCGGATCCAGTCGTGCATGGCGGTGAACGTGCTGCCGCTGCCCGCCTCGTTGCCGAGCGACCAGATGACGACCGAGGCGTGGTTCTTGTCGCGGTGGACCATGTTCTGGGCGCGGGCGACGCAGGCCGCGGTCCAGTCGGGGTGGTCGCCGGGGAACTCGCCGCGGATGCCGTGGGTCTCTAGGTTGGTCTCGCCCACGAGGTAGAGGCCGTACTCGTCGGCGAGCTCCAGCCACTGCGGGTTGTTGGGGTAGTGCGAGGTGCGGACGCTGTTGATGTTCAGCCGCTTGATGATCCCGATGTCCTCGACCAGGTCCGCGCGGGTCAGGGCCGAGCCGCGGAGCGGGTGCATCTCGTGGCGGTTGGTGCCCCTGAAGGAGACGGGCTTGCCGTTGATGCGCATCAGCCCGTCCTTGAGCGCGAACTCGCGCAGGCCGACCCGGTGCGAGAGGGTCTCGATCACCTTGCCCGCCGGGTCGCGCAGCCGGAGCACGGCGGTGTAGAGGTCGGGGTGTTCTGCCGACCACAGGCGCGGTGCCGGCACGGCCTTCGCCGCCTGTACGGTCCTCTCCTCGCCGGAGCCGAGGGCGACGGCCTGGAGCAGCGGCCTGGACCACACGGGGTGCCCGCCCGCGTCGTACAGCTGGGTCTCCACGGAGTAGCGGCCGCCGCCCGTCCCGCCGTAGTCCCGCACGCTCGCGGTGACCGACAGCTCGGCCGCCCGGTAGTCGTCGCTCAGCGGGGTGTCCAGCCTGAAGTCGCGCAGGTGCACGGCGGGCGTGGAGTACAGGTATACCGAGCGGAAGATGCCGCTCAGCCGGATCATGTCCTGGTCCTCCAGCCAGTCCCCGTCGGAGTAGCGGTAGACCTCCACCGCGATCCGGTTGGTGCCCGGCCGCAGGTGCGGGGTGATGTCGTACTCGGCGGGGTCGTAGGAGTCCTCGTGGTAGCCGACCAACTCGCCGTTGATCCAGACGTAGTGGGCGGACTTGACCCCCTCGAAGTGCAGGAACGTCCGCCGTCCCGCCCAGCCGCGCGGGACGGTGAAGGTGCGGCGGTACTGGCCCACGGGGTTGAAGCGGGTGGGGGCGGCGGGCGGCCGCGCCTCCTCGCCCAGGCCGTTGGGTCCCCACCACGGGTAGGTGAAGTTGATGTAGACGGGCCGGTCGTAGCCGTGCAGCTGCCAGGCGGAGGGCACCGGGATGCTGTCCCAGCCGCTGTCGTCGAGGTCGGTGCGGTGGAAGTCGGCGTCCCGGTCGTCGGGCCGGTCCGCGTGGGCGAACTTCCACGTGCCGTCGAGGCTCAGCCGGTACGGGGAGCGGGTGCGGTCGGCGGCCAGAGCCTGGGCCTGGTCCGCGTACGGCATGAGGGTGGTGTGCGGGGGCTCGGTACCGAGGCGGAAGACGCCGATGTGTCCGTTCCACTCGGGGGTGCCGTCCGCCGCCGCGCGCAGACCGGCCGCGTGTCCCGCGGCGGACGGGCCGCAGAGGGCGAACGCGCCGAACACGGCCGCTCCGCCCTCCAGGAGGCGACGGCGGCTGACGGCCGTACGCGGCGGGCGGTCCGGGTGGTCCGTGGGCGACACGTGCGGGTGTGCCATGAGCGTGACCCTCCTGGGGACGGACAGTGCGCTGCTGCGCGGGCCGAGGGTGCGTCAACTCCTGTCCGATGCTGTTGGTAATCCGAACATCGCACTCTCGGGGAGATGGCGCGCCGATGCCGGGACGAGCAGCCCAGGGGGACGGGAGTTGACGTCGAGACAGATCTCAACCGCTGGTGGCACAGGTAGCCGCCAAACCAGGCTCACCCTAGAACCCGAACACAACCGAAGCAACGATCCTGTCGGTCCTTGTGTGTTCCTGAGGGTCCCGCGATCAGTGGGCGGTCGCCCCGGGCCGGGATCGCCGCGCGTTGTTGTAGATGCGCAGGAGGTGCTTGGAGACGGCACACGGCGTGGCGTCGACACGGCACTGTCGGCAGGTCCCGATGTGCTGCTCGTAGTTGACACGCGCTTCGTGCAGGGCGTCGCTCTGTGTAGTCATACAGCTCTCCGAGTGGGGGCGGCGCCCCCCTCACGGGGCGCCGATCTACTGGATGGCACATCCAAGCGACAAGATGATCATGTTACTGGGAGTAGTGGGAAATGTGGGTCCGACCACATTCCAGCCGAGTGAGGTCGACCGCGTCGGCGAGGGCCTGCATGCCCTTGTCGTTGGGGTGCAGATGATCGCCGTTGTCGAAGAACGGAAGGATGCGCTCACGGTCGTAGGGGCTGCGCAGAATGTGGTCGAAGTCGGTGACGCCGTCGAACGCGCCGCCGTCCCTGACGAACGCGTTGACCTCCTGGCGTACGGCTTCGGCGGCCGGGTCCCACTCGGACCAGCCCTTGAACGGGCCCACGGTGGCGCCCACGACACACTTCCCGGCCGCGTGCGCCCGGTCGATGACCTGCCGGTATCCGGCGATCAGGTCGGCGGACGTGACGCCCCTATGCGCCTTGAGGTCGTTGACGCCCTCGAAGAGGAAGACGGTGCGGACCCCCGGCTGGGACAGCACGTCGCGCTGAAGCCGGCTGAGCGCGCTCTGTCCGGCACCGTCGGCCAGCACCTTGTTGCCGGAGATGCCCTCGTTGGCCACGCCCTGGACCGAGCTGTCCGCCTGCCGCAGCCGACGGGCGAGGTAGTCGGGCCAGCGGCGGTTCAGATCGGTGCTGGACTGCCAGCCGTCCGTGATGGAGTCGCCGAGCGCGACGACCGCACCGGTGGCGGTGTCCGTCCGGACCGAGACGGCGTCCAGGTAGAACCAGGAGCCCACGGCGTCGGTCCAGTGGGCGGCGCCCGCCTCGGCCGTGTGGTCGCCCTGGGAGAGGTACGACGTCTGCATGGCCATGCCGTGCCCGGTCGCGGGACCCGCCGCGTCCGGGCTGTGCAGGCTGATCGCCAGGTTGGTCGCGGCGGGCACTCGGCCGGACAGGGGGTCGCTCAAGGCGGTGGCACCCGCGGGCACGGTCACCGACCCCTCGCCGCCGAACGTGAGCCGCCGGTTGCTGCCGGCGACCAGTTCGGCGCCCGCCTTCTGGAAGCCCGCGTACACGCTGTCGAACGTGACGGGCCGGTCGCCGAAGGCGTTGGACAGCCGGACGCGCAGGCCGTCACCGCCGACGCTGGTGTGCACCACCAGCCGGTAGCCCCGGCCGGCGACACCCTCGCCCATGCGGTCGGCGGCGGCACCCCAGGTGATCACGTCGTGCCGGTTCTGCGCGGAACGGACCGCGGCGGGTGGGACGGACGAGGCGGGCGCGACGGTGGGCTCCGCCGCGCCCCGGGCTGCGGGCGCGGCGGCGGGCAGGGCGGCCGGTGCGGCCGCGGGCATGACCGCCGGTGCGGCCGCCGGTGTCGTGGCGACGAACACCGCGGCCAGCAGGCCGCAGAGCCACGGGAGTCGGGCCGTCATCGGGTGAAGCCCTTCAGCGTGACGGACTCGCCGGGCCCCAGAGCGACCGTGCGCGAGACGCCGCCGTGTGCCACTGTCGTCGTCCGGCCGCCGACGCTGCGTATCCGTACCGTCGTCGGGGTCCCGTCCCGCCAGTGTAGGTCGACGACGAAGCCGCCGCGCGCGGCGATTCCGGTGAGGGAGCCCCGCGCCGCCCAGGCGTCGGGCAGGGCCGGGAGCAGTTCCAGGTGCCCGGGGCGGGAGTACAGGAGCATCTCGCTCACGGCGGCGGGCGTGCCGAAGTTGGCGTCGATCTGGAAGATGCCCCGGCCGCGTTCCACTTCGTAGATGTCGAAGAGGTTGAAGGCGGTGCCGTTGCTGCCGTCCGTCGACGGGCGGAGGTTGTTGACGATCAGCTGGTAGGCCTTCTCCGCGTTCTTCAGCCGGGCCCAGCACAGGGCGCGCCAGGCGTTCGCCCAGCCGAAGCTCTCCGAGCCGCGCGCGGTGAGCAGGGCGGTGGCACCCTCGACGATGTCCTTCGGGGTGGAGCCGTCGGGGCGGATGCGGTCGCCGGGGAAGAGACCGACCAGCGGGGACAGGTGACGGTGGGTGGTCTCGCCGAGGTTGTCCGGCGACATCCACTCCTCCAGCCAGCCGGTCTTCGCACTCACCTGGGGCAGGTACAGCTTCCTGCGCAGCGCGGCGACGGTGTCGGCGTAGCCGGTGTCCTTCTTCAGCTCGGCGGCGGCGGTGAGGTAGTTGCCGAACAGCGCCCACACCAGTTCCTGCGCGTAGGTGATGCCCTTGGCGTCGAGCGGGCCGTGTTCGGGCGACCAGTCGCTGTCGGCGATGAGCACCTCCTTCGAGGTGCCGGGGAGGGTCGTGGTGAGCAGCCGCGCCTCCCAGAACTCGCAGGCGCCCTTGAGCAGGGGGTAGATGTTCGCCAGGTGGGTGCGGGAGTGGGTGTACTCGTAGTGCTCGAAGAGGGTGTTGCACAGCCAGGCGTTGCCCGCCGGGTGCCACCACCAGCCGCCTCCGCCGTACGGGTTGGTGGAGATGGCGACGGTCCAGCCGGCGTTCTTGCCCGTGGAGTTGCGGTAGCGGTTGCGGGAGTCGTTGAACAGCCGGTGGGTGAGGTCCGTCCACGACGGGAGCTGGGCGAGGCAGTAGTCGGTGAGGGCGTCGAAGCACTGCGACAGACCGGCCCGGTCGGCCATCCAGTAGTTCATCTGGATGTTGATGTCGGTGTGGTAGTCGCCCATCCAGTCCGGGTCGTTGCCGTCGAGCCACAGACCTTGCAGGCCCGCCGGAAGGCTGCCGCGGGAACCGGAGATCATCAGGTAGCGGCCGAACTGGACGTAGGCGGCCTCGAGTTCGGGGTCGGGTTCGCCGCTCTGGTGCCGGTTGTTGACGCGCTCCCAGGTGTCCAGCGCGCGTTGCTGCTCGGTCGAGGCGCCCAGGTCGATGTCGAGCCGGCCGTACAGGGTCCGGTAGTCGGCGACGTGCGTGTGCCGCAGCGTGTCCGCCGGGTGGGCGGCGGCTTCGCGGACCTTCGTCCGGGCGAGCTTCGCGGGGTCGAGGGACGGGTCGCGGTATCCGGCTCCGGCGTCGGGGGCGTAGTTGGTGCCGCCGCTGACCACGACGGTGAGGTCCTTGCAGCCGGAGAAGTCGATTCGGGTGCCGCGCACGCTCACCCGGCCACCGCTGCCGTGCGCGGTGACGGCCGCCCCGTAGCGCAGCCCGTTGGCGAAGGAGGCGCCGAACGACACCGCCGCGTCCTCGCCGTGGGTGCCCTCCAGGGTGACCGTGCCGGTGTAGCGCCCTCCCCCGCTCTGCGTGAAGTGCAGGACGATCACGTCGTCGGGGCGGCTGGCGAAGATCTCCCGCCGGTACGTCACCCCCGAGCGGACGTACGAGGTGGTGATCAGGCCCTGGGCGAGGTCGAGGGTGCGGCGGTATCCGGAGACGGTGCCCAGGTCGTGGTCCGGGATGTCGACCGCGAGGCGGGCCAGGAGGGTGAGCGAGCCGAAGTCCTCGCGGCCGTAGGGGAACTGGCCGTCGGCGTCCAGCGTGTCGTTGAGGCCACCGGTCCACATCGTGGCGTCGGTGACCAGGAGCAGTTCGCGGCCGGGGTCGTTGCTCGCGAGGGCGCCGAGGCGGCCGTTTCCGACGGGCAGGCCCTGTTCGATCATCGAGTGCTCGCCGGCCGGGGCCTGCCACCACAGCGTGTGGCGGGCGTCACCGGTCACCGAGGGAGCCTCGGCGGGGCGTGCCGGTGCGGCGGTGGCGGTGAAGGCGGGCAGGCCGCCGAGGGCTCCGGCGATCCCCGCGGTGGCGGCCAGGGAGAGCAGGGTTCTTCTGGTGGGTTCAGGCGTGTGCATGACAGCTCCTGGGCGCGGGAGGGGGCCCGGCCGGGTCGGCCGGGCCCCGGGGAGGATCAGGACGACTTGGGTACGTCGATCCGGTCGACGTCCGGTGCGTAGTCGGTGCCGCTGTCGAAGGTGATCGTGTTGGCGCCCGCCTTCAGCGTCACGGGAACGCTGACGGTCTCGACGGTGCCCCAGTCTCCGGTGGCGGGGAACTTGTGGCGGACCGCACCGCCGCCGTTCGCGGAGACGGCGGCCGACCGGCTGTCACCGCTGATGTAGGCGATCTTCACCTGGTAGGTGCCGGCCTTGGCGACGACCACGTCGTTGAAGGTCAGCTTGCCACCCTGGTAGAGGTTGCCGGCCTTGTGGCCGCCGGAGCAGGCGGAGCAGTCGGCGACGGAGGCGTTGCCGGCGAGCGTGTTCGCGGGCGACTCCGCCTCGTAGCCGGTCCAGGCGAGTGCGCCGCCGCGCGGGGTGAGGGTGAACAGGCGGGAGCCGTGGGCGGGCAGAGCCTGGGTGATCTTGCTCTGGTACGTGCCGAGGTTCTCGTGGTTCCACAGGTCCCGTACGGCCGCCTTGCCGGTGAAGCCGAGGGCGGCCCAGTCGGCGGTGACGGCGGCCGGCGCGTCGGCGAGGTTGAACAGGGCGACGGTGTAGGTGCCGTCGGGGTTCTTCGCCGCCCACACCTGCTGCGGGTCGGACGGGGTGACCGGGCGGGCCGGCGGGGTGTCGCCCTGGTCGACGGCGATGACCTCGCGGTTGGTCAGCAGGGACAGGCCGTAGGAGTCCAGCTTGGTGAGGTCGTCACCGGTGTAGAGGGGGGACTTGGCTATGGCCCAGAGCGTGGCGTAGGTCTGGCGCTCCGCCTTGGTGAGACCGTCCATGGCGCCGCTGCCGACGTCGAGGGAGTCGAGGTCGTTCCAGCCGCCGGGGCCGGCGTGGCGGGTCCAGGCGGGGGTGTCGTCGAAGCGGTCGTCGACGGAGTTCTCCCAGCTCACCAGAGTGTTGCAGTAGCACTCGACGTCGGTGTCGACGCGCCAGCCGTTGGAGTACTTCTTCCAGTCGGCGGCGTGTCCGATGTCGAGGGACCAGGAGACCTCGAGGTGGATCGGACGGCCGGTGGCGGCGATGGCCTGCTGCCAGGCGGCCACGTCGGCAACGTTGTCGTACTGGTCGCCGCCCTTGCCGGAACCGGGACCCACGCCGTCGAGTTTGAGGAAGTCGTAGCCCCAGTCGGCGAGCAGCCGTGCCTGGGAGTCGACGTACTTCTGGGTGCAGGGGCGGGAGAAGTCCAGCTTGTAGGCGCTGTCCCAGCCGTTGGTGGTACGCAGGTCACCGTAGACGATGTCGGCGGTGGCGCAGCCGTCGGCGTTCCAGATCGGCGACTTCCCGTCGTTGTACGCCTCCTTCTCCAGGCCGACCGGCAGGTAGATGCCGGCCTTCAGGCCCTTGGCGTGGATGTCGGCCGCGACGGCCTTCATGCCACGCGGGAAACGCACCGGGTCGGCCTGCTGACGCGCGTACTGGTCGAACTCCGGCTTCCACGTCATGTCGCGCCACCAGCCGGCGTCGATGTTGACGTACTCGTAGCCGTACTTCTTCAGCTTGGCGGCCAGGGCGGCGGTCTGCTTGAGGACGTTCGCCTCGGTCAGGTAGCTGTAGTCGCCGTCCGGGTTGAGGCCCGGGTACTTGGACGACTGCATGCTCCAACTCGACCATCCCATGTAGGGCTTGGCGGCGAGGGCAGGAGCGGTGACGGTGGCGGTGGTGTCCGCCTGCGCGGCGGGGACGGTCGCCGCGAAGCCCAGGGTGAGGGCGAGGACGACCGCGGCTCTCAGGCCGCGGGCGGGCAGGGGGGAGTACGAGGGTGACCGCATTGGGGCGTGCCTCCGTGGCATCAGGTCTTGGGCGGCTCAGCGAACTCGTCCCGGACGTGCGGGACGTGGTGATCGTGCTCCTTTCCGGCGGTTCATCGGCGCTCCTGGCGCGGGTCGGGTCCGATGAAGGACTGGATCGCGGTGGCCGCGGCACCGCGGGCCCACTCCTCGAAGGGCAGTGGGCGGGTCTGTACGTCGCACCGGGCGGCGGAGCCGAAGGCGGCCGCGGCGAACGTGTCGCGGATCTGGCCGGCGAACAGGTCGTAGGCGGCCAGTCCCTCGCCGGAGATGATCACGCGTTCGGGTCCGAGCAGGTTGACGACGGTGGCGATACCGCGGCCGATCGCCTCTCCCGCCCGGGCGTACACCTCGCGCGCCCCCGGGTCACCGGCGTGCGCGAGGGCCACCGCCTCGGCGGTGTCGGCGACCTGGACGCCCGTCACCTCCCGGACGCGGGCGACGATCGCGGAGTCGGCGGCGATCGCCTCCACACAGCCGCGGTTGCCGCAGTGGCAGCGTGGGCCGGCCGGGTCGACGGTCACATGGCCGATCTCGCCCGCGACGCCCTGGGCCCCGGCGACCACCCGGCCGTGCACCACGAGGCCGCAGCCGATGCCGGCGCCCACCGTGACCAGCGCGAAGTCCGTCAGGCCCGCGCCGGCGCCGAACCACTGCTCGGCGACGGTCAGGGCGCGGACGTCGTTGTCCAGGGTGACCGGCAGCCCGGTGGCCACGGCTGCCAGGTCGGCGAAGGGGACGTCGCGCCACTCCAGGAAGGGCGAGTAGCGCACGGTGCCGGCGGCGCGGTCGACGTCCCCCGAGACGGCCAGTCCGAGGCCCAGCACGCGGACGCCGAACCCGTCGGCCTCGACGAGCAGTTCCCGCACCAGTTCGGCGAGCGCGGCGAGCACCTCGCGCGGGCCACGGGAGTCGAGCGGCACGCGGCGGGCGACCCGGATACGGCAGCACAGGTCCGTGAGCACACCGATGATCTCCTCGCCGGTCACCTTGACCCCGACGAACAGCGCGCGCCCGCCGTCGACCCGCAGCAGGTTGGCGGGCCTGCCGAGCGCCCGGCGCGTCTCCTCGTCGGCGTTCTCCACGAGGTAGCCCGCCTCCAGCAGCGGACGGACCGCCTTGGTGACCGCGGCCGCGGACAGCTCGGCCCGACGGGCGGCCTCCAGCCGGGTCAGCGGGCCGTGGGACAGCACCGTGGTGAAGATCTGCGCGGCGGCCGGCGTGTGGGCCGGGAACGCCTCGGCAGGCGAGGGCGAGGACATGGCCCGGAACCTAGGCCTCTTATTTTCCGCTGTCAATGAAAGAAACAGGATTCACCCAAAGATTGGAGAATGGGGTCCTGCGCATGGAAAATGCCTGGCGAGAGTAAGGTTTTGCTTAGCGTTCGAAGGAACCATTCGTGACGAAAGGGAGTCGCGAGGTCGGCGTCCGGGACGCCTCCCCCACCTCTCTCGCACGCGAGAGCCAGGTCACATTCCGATCGAGGGCAAGGTCACAGCCGCGCCCTCTGCTGCACCTTTGTCGATCTGGCCTAGCATCCGAGCATGACGGTCCTGCCTGACGACGGGCTCTCGCTGGCCGCCGAGTTCCCTGACACGACACATGAGCAGTGGCAACGCCTGGTGGCGGGTGTGCTGCGAAAGTCGGGCAAGGAGGTCTCGGGCGACGCAGCCGAAGACGCCCTGTCCACCGCCCTCGAGGACGGGTTGCGTACCCGGCCCCTCTACACCGCGCGCGACGCCGTGCCGGACCCCGGCCTGCCCGGGTTCGCGCCGTTCGTGCGCGGGGGCCGAGCCGAAGGGAACACGACCGGCGGCTGGGACGTACGCCAGCAGCACACGACGGCGGACAACGCCGCGGTCCTCACCGACCTGGAGAACGGCGTCACCTCGCTGTGGCTCGTCGTCGGTGACGGCGGCGTCCCCGTGGAGTCGCTGGGCGCCCTGCTCGACGGTGTCTTCCTCGACCTGGCCCCGGTCGCCCTGGACGCGGGACGGTCGACCGAACCCGCCGCCCGCGAGCTGCTGCGCCTGTACGACGAGCGCGGCGTCGCCAAGGACGCGGCGCGCGGCAACCTGGGGGCCGACCCGCTCGGTCACGAGGCCCGCACGGGTGAGGACCTCGGCTTCACCGCCGCGGCCGGACTCGCGCGACTGTGCGCCGAGGAGTACCCGGGGCTGCGGGCTCTGACCGTGGACGCGCTGCCGTACCACGAGGCCGGCGGCTCGGCCGCGCAGGAACTGGGCTGCTCCCTGGCGACCGGCGTCGCCTACCTGCGTGAGCTGGCCGAGGCCGGGCTGAGCGTCGAGCAGGCCTGCGCACAGCTGGAGTTCCGCTACGCGGCCACCGCCGACCAGTTCCTGACGGTCGCCAAGCTGCGCGCCGCGCGCCGGCTGTGGGCGCGGGTCGCCGAGGTGTGCGGGGCGCCGCAGGCGGGCGCGCAGGTGCAGCACGCCGTGTCGTCGCCGGTGATGATGTCGCGCCGCGACCCGTGGGTGAACATGCTGCGCACCACGGTCGCCACCCTGGCCGCCGGGGTCGGCGGTTCCGACTCCGTCACCGTGCTGCCCTTCGACCGCTCGATCGGGCTGCCCGACGCGTTCGCGCGGCGCGCCGCCCGCAACACGTCGACCATCCTGATGGAGGAGTCGCACCTGGCGCGGGTCATCGACCCCGCGGGCGGCTCCTGGTACGTGGAACGGCTGACGGACGAACTCGCCCGTGCGGGTTGGGAGTTCTTCCAGTGGGTCGAGGGGGCCGGCGGCCAGGCGGCCGCCCTGCGCTCGGGCCGTCTCGGCGAGCGGCTCGCCGCCACCTGGGAGGCGCGTGGCGCCCGGCTCGCCAAGCGCCGCGAACCCATCACCGGCGTCAGCGAGTTCCCGCACCTCGCCGAGCGTCCACTCGAACGCCCGGCCGCGCCCGAGCCGCCGTCCGGCGGGCTGCCGCGGGTCCGGCGCGACGAGGCGTACGAGCGGCTGCGCGCCCGCTCCGACGCCCATCTCGCCGCCACCGGGTCCCGGCCGCGGGTCTTCCTCTCCTCGATCGGGCCCGCCTCCGCCCACACCGCGCGCACGACGTTCGCCGCCAACCTCTTCCAGGCGGGTGGCATCGAGCCCGTCACCGAGGGGACCTTCGCGGACAGCGGCGCCACCGAGGCCTGCCTGTGCTCCAGCGACGCGCTCTACGAGGAGCGGGCGGCCGCCGTGGCCGAGGAACTCAGGTCGGCGGGCGCCTCGCAGGTGTTCCTCGCCGGTCGTCCCGGGCAGTACCCCGGTGTCGACTCGTACGTCTTCGCGGGCTGCGACGCCGTGGCCGTGCTGTCCGCGACCCTCGACCGCATGGGAGTGTCCTGATGGGAATCCCCGACTTCTCCGGGATCGAACTGGGCAGCCCGACTGTCGACGGCGGGGCCGACGAGTGGCGTGACGCGCTCAAGACGGCCGCCGGCGGGGACGACCTCCTCTGGGAGACCCCGGAGGGCATCGCGGTCAAGCCGCTGTACACCGGGCGTGACCTGGAGGGCCTGGACTTCCTGGAGACGTACCCGGGCATGGCGCCGTATCTGCGTGGGCCGTACCCGACGATGTACGTCAACCAGCCCTGGACCATCCGCCAGTACGCGGGCTTCTCCACCGCCGAGGAGTCCAACGCGTTCTACCGGCGCAACCTGGCGGCCGGTCAGAAGGGCCTGTCCGTCGCCTTCGACCTGCCCACGCACCGCGGCTACGACAGCGACCACCCGCGGGTGACCGGCGACGTCGGCATGGCGGGCGTGGCCATCGACTCGATCTACGACATGCGTCAGCTGTTCGACGGCATCCCGCTGGACCGGATGTCCGTGTCGATGACGATGAACGGCGCCGTGCTGCCGGTGCTCGCGCTGTACATCGTGGCGGCGGAGGAGCAGGGGGTGCCGCCGGAGAAGCTGGCGGGGACCATCCAGAACGACATCCTCAAAGAGTTCATGGTCCGCAACACCTACATCTATCCGCCGAAGCCGTCGATGCGGATCATCTCCGACATCTTCGCCTTCACCTCGCAGCGGATGCCGCGCTACAACTCCATCTCGATCTCCGGCTACCACATCCAGGAGGCCGGCGCGACGGCCGACCTGGAGCTCGCCTACACCCTCGCGGACGGCGTGGAGTACATCCGGGCCGGCCGGGAGGCCGGACTGGACGTGGACGCGTTCGCGCCGCGGCTGTCCTTCTTCTGGGCGATCGGCATGAACTTCTTCATGGAGATCGCCAAGCTGCGGGCGGCCCGGCTGCTGTGGGCGAAGCTGGTCGGACAGTTCGACCCGCAGAACGCCAAGTCGCTCTCCCTGCGCACCCATTCGCAGACCTCGGGCTGGTCGCTCACCGCGCAGGACGTGTTCAACAACGTGACGCGCACGTGCGTCGAGGCGATGGCGGCGACCCAGGGGCACACGCAGTCGCTGCACACCAACGCCCTCGACGAGGCGCTCGCGCTGCCCACCGACTTCTCGGCGCGCATCGCCCGCAACACGCAGCTGCTGATCCAGCAGGAGTCCGGCACCACCCGGGTCATCGACCCGTGGGGCGGCAGTGCCTACGTCGAGAAGCTGACGTACGACCTCGCCCGCCGGGCCTGGCAGCACATCCAGGAGGTCGAGGAGGCGGGCGGCATGGCGCAGGCCATCGACGCCGGCATCCCCAAACTGCGGGTGGAGGAGGCCGCAGCCCGCACCCAGGCCCGGATCGACTCGGGCCGCCAGCCCGTCATCGGCGTCAACAAGTACCGCGTCGAGACGGACGAGCAGATCGACGTGCTCAAGGTCGACAACTCGTCCGTACGCACCCAGCAGATCGAGAAGCTGCGGCGGCTGCGGGCGGAGCGGGACGAGACCGAGTGCCGGGACGCGCTGGACGCGCTCACCCGGGCCGCGGGGGGCGAGGGCAACCTGCTGGAGCTGGCGGTGCGCGCGGCGCGCGCGAAGGCCACCGTCGGCGAGATCTCCGACGCCCTGGAGAAGGTGTACGGGCGGCACGCGAGCCAGATCCGTACGATCTCCGGTGTGTACCGCAACGAAGCAGGCGAGTCCCCGTCCGTCGACCGCACCCGGGCGCTGGTGGACTCCTTCGAGGAGGCCGAGGGGCGCCGGCCGCGCATCCTGGTCGCCAAGATGGGCCAGGACGGCCACGACCGCGGCCAGAAGGTGATCGCCACCGCCTTCGCCGACCTCGGCTTCGACGTGGACGTCGGCCCGCTGTTCCAGACCCCGGCCGAGGTGGCCCGTCAGGCCGTGGAGGCGGACGTGCACATCGTCGGGGTGTCGTCGCTGGCCGCGGGTCACCTCACCCTCGTTCCGGCGCTCCGGGAGCAACTGGCCGAGGAGGGGCGCGAGGACATCATGATCGTGGTCGGTGGGGTGATTCCGCCGCAGGACGTGCCGACGCTGCTGGAGATGGGCGCGGCTGCCGTGTTCCCGCCCGGGACGGTGATCCCGGACGCGGCGTACGACCTGGTGGAACGGTTGTCGGCCGATCTGGGACACGGCCGCTGAGCCCATGGCGATCGACCTCGACACGTATGTGAAGGGTGTCCTCGACGGGAAGCGTGCGATCGTGGCGCGCGCCATCACGCTCGTCGAGTCCACCCGGCCCCAGCACCGGGCCCTGGCGCAGGAGTTGCTGACCGCGCTGCTGCCGCACAGCGGCCGGGCCCGGCGGATCGGGATCAGCGGGGTGCCGGGCGTGGGCAAGTCCACGTTCATCGACGCGTTCGGCACCATGCTGACCTCGCTCGGGCACCGGGTCGCGGTGCTCGCCGTCGACCCGTCCTCGAGCCGTACGGGCGGGTCGATCCTGGGCGACAAGACCCGTATGGAGCGCCTGGCCGTCGACCCGGCGGCCTTCGTACGGCCCTCCCCCACCGCGGGCACCCTCGGCGGGGTCGCCAAGGCCACACGTGAGTCGATCGTGGTCATGGAGGCCGCGGGCTACGACGTCGTCCTCGTCGAGACGGTCGGCGTCGGCCAGTCCGAGACGGCCGTCGCGAACATGGTCGACTCCTTCCTGCTGCTCACCCTGGCCCGCACCGGCGACCAGCTCCAGGGCATCAAGAAGGGCGTGCTGGAACTGGCCGACGTGATCGCCGTGAACAAGGCGGACGGCCCGCACATCCGCGACGCCCAGGCGGCCGCACGGGAGTTGGCGGGTGCGCTGCGGCTCATGCACGGCAAGGACGCGGCCTGGTCGCCCCCGGTGCTCAGTTGCAGCGCGCGGGAGTCGACCGGCCTGGACACCGTCTGGGAGCGGCTCGAACAGCACCGCACGCTGCTGGACTCCACCGGCCGGCTCACCGCCAAGCGGCGGGAGCAGCAGGTCGACTGGACCTGGTCGATGGTCCGCGACGAACTGCTCGGCCGCCTGCACGCCGATCCGGCCGTGCGCGAGCTGGCGCCCGAGCTGGAACAGCAGGTCAGGAACGGGGAGTTGACAGCGACGCTCGCCGCCGAACACCTCTTGAAGGCGTTCGGCGGACAAGCGCGCTGAGGCGGGACGGCTCAGGTCGCGGTGGCTGCCGCCGCCGCGCGTCCCGCCTGACGGCCGGAGAACAGGCAGCCGCCCAGGAAGGTGCCCTCCAGGGATCGGTAGCCGTGCACTCCGCCGCCCCCGAAGCCGGCCACCTCTCCGGCCGCGTACAGACCGGGGACGGGGGTCCCGGTCTGGTCGAGAACGCGGCCGGAGAGGTCGGTCTGGAGGCCGCCCAGGGTCTTGCGGGTGAGCACGTTCAGACGCACGGCGATCAGCGGACCGGCACCGCTGTCCAGGATGCGGTGCACCGCGGCCGTGCGGCTGAGCGAGTCGCCCGGGTAGTCGAGCGCGTTGCGGATCCCCATCACCTGGACGTCCTTGGTGTACGGGTTGTCGATCTCCCGGTCGCGCGCCTCGATCTGCCGTTTGAGGTCGGCCAGGTCGATGAGTCCGTCCCCGGTCAGCTTGTTCATGCCGGCGACGAGCTCGGTCAGCGTCGAGGCGACGACGAAGTCGGCCCCGTTGTTCTTGAACTTCTCGATCGGCTCCGGGGTCTGCCAGATGCGGGACAGCAGCTGCCAGACGTTCTTGTTGGTGAGGTCCGGATTCTGTTCGGAACCGGAGAGCGCGAACTCCTTGGCGATGATCTTCTGGGTGGTGACGAACCAGGAGTAGTCGTGGCCGGAGTCGGTGATCGTCTTCAGGGTGTGCAGCGTGTCGTAGCCCGGCAGGTCCGGGGCGTCGAACCGGCGGCCCTTCGCGTCGAACCACATCGAGGACGGGCCGGGCAGGATGCGGATGCCGTGGTTGGGCCAGATCGGGGCGTAGTTCCTGAGGCCCTCGGTGTAGTGCCACATGCGGTCCGGGTTCACGATACGGCCGCCCGCCCGCTCGGTGATGGCGAGCATCCGGCCGTCCACGTGCGCGGGGACACCCGTGACCATGAACTTCGGCGGGGTGCCCATCCGGGCGGGCCAGTTCCGCCGGACGAGATCCTGGTTGGCGCCGATGCCGCCGGAGGTGACGACGACCACCGGGGCGCGCAGCTCGAAGTCGCCCACGACCGTGCGCGAGCTGGGCTTGCCGCGGGCGGCGCCGCTGGGTTCGAGGACCGCGCCGCGGACGCCGGTGACGATGCCGCCCGTGGTGACGATCTCGTCCACGCGGTGCCGGAACTTGAAGCCGACCTTCCCCGCGGCGGCCGCGGCCCGCACCTTCTTCTCGAACGGCTCGACCACGGCCGGCCCGGTGCCCCAGGTGACGTGGAAGCGGGGCACGGAGTTGCCGTGCCCGGTCGCGAGCCCGCCGCCGCGCTCCGCCCAGCCGACGATCGGGAACCACTGCACGCCGAGCCCGGACAGCCACGACCGCTTCTCGCCGGACGCGAACTCCACGTACGCCTTGGCCCATTTGTAGGCCCAGTGGTCCTGGCCGGTGGGATCGTCGACGCCGCGGTCGAAGCCGGCCGCGCCCTGCCAGTCCTGCCAGGCCAGGTCGTAGGTGTCCTTGACGCCCATCAGGCGCTGTTCGTCGGAGTTGACGAAGAACAGTCCGCCGAAGGACCAGAAGGCCTGGCCGCCCAGGCTCGCCTCGGGCTCCTGGTCGAGCAGCAGCACCTTGCGTCCGGCGGCGACGAGTTCGGCGGTCGCGACGAGTCCGGCGAGCCCGTGGCCGACGACGATCGCGTCCGCCTCCTGGGACTCCGCGGCGAAGGCGGGGAAGGCCGCGACCGTCTGGACGAGGGCCGCCCCGGCGAGTGCCCCGCCCGTCACGGTCAGAGCGTGGCGGCGGGTGATCCCGGTGGGGGGTGCGGGGTGCTCCATGGACTGCCTTCCGGGGTGGGACGGGCGGGAGACACGAGCGGGCACAACGGGTCGCATGGACAAGGGAGTTCACCGGAGTTGACGCGAGTTCAAGGGACTGCGAAGGCTGTTCCTGCGCGAACCGCGCTGTTACCGT
The DNA here is from genome assembly GCF_042735715.1 of Streptomyces sp. NPDC059582. NCBI lineage: Bacteria > Bacillati > Actinomycetota > Actinomycetes > Kitasatosporales > Streptomycetaceae > Streptomyces > Streptomyces sp. NPDC059582. The sequence continues at coordinate 55,674 of NZ_JBHWCC010000014.1, read as the reverse complement.
CGGTAGCCCACAGGAAACCAGCTCGTCACATCACTGCGGTAGTGGCCGGGCGTCAACGTGACCACCGCTTCGTTGTATCCCGGAGACAGCGCACGGACGGAGAGGGGCACATGACCGTCGTCCACGGACCCGAAACGGTCGCCTCGATATTGCGGGCCATGGCCGCCGACTCGGACGTGTGCGGCGAGCTCGTCCGCGCGGCCCGGACCCGCTCGCCGGAGCTGGCCCGGCTCGCCGAGGCGGAGACCCGCTCGCACGTCACCGCGATGATCGGGGCGGCCGGTTCCTGGTTCACCGCGCTCGACCGGGTCGAGGCCATCGAGGAACAGGACTTCACCGCCGCGCTGCTGCTGGGCGCGGACCGCGCCGTCCAGGGGGTACCGGTCACCGCCGTCCTGCGGGGGGTGCAGGCCGCGCTGACCCGCGCGGTGGAGATCACCATGGACCGCTGCCGTTCGGTGGGCGTCCCCGACGGCGCGCTGCTGTCGGTGGTGCTGCGGATGAAGGAGTACGGGGACGCGCTGGAACGGCATGTCGTACACGGGTACCGCGCCGCCGAGGGCACGGCACCGGGCGGCGCCGACGGGACGCGCGTGAGGCTGCTGCGGCAACTGCTGGTGGGCGGACTCGTCCCGGCCGCCGAGGAGCTGGCACGGGCCGGGCTGCGCCCCGACGCCGAGGGCCTGTTGCACTGCCTCGTCGCCGACCCGGGCCACCCGGACGCGCTCCGGTTCCCCCGCGCGACCACCGCACGGCTGGAAGGACACCTCGCCGGCCTGAGCCCCCGCCCGCCGAGAGCCGAGGAGATCGCGCCGGGAAGCCTGGTCGTGGTCGCGCCCGCCGCTCCCCCGGCCGGGCTGCACGCGCTGTACCGGCTGTGCGTGCGGGCCTTGGACCTCGGCAGGAGTCAGGGACGGCACGGACTGTACGACCTCACCGACTTCGCCGCCGAGCTCGCGCTCGCCGAGCAGCCGCTCCTCGGCGCCCACCTCAGCCGCCGGCTCCTCGGCGCGCTCGACCCCACGGACGGATTCCACCGGCAACTGGCCTTGACCGCCCTGATGTTCCTGGACTGCGGGCGCCGTCTCGACCAGACCGCGGCGGCCCTGTTCACCCACCCGAACACCATCCGCTACCGGCTCGGCCGGCTCCAGCAGATCACCGGCGGTTCCCTCGCCGACCTCCCGTCCGCCGGGGGTTCCGGCCCGGTGCACGCGCTGCACTGGTGGTGGGCGCTGACCACCTGGCTCCGGACGGCGGGCGAGCCGCCGGGCCACCCGTAGGAGCCGACCTCGCCCTCGGATACGCTGGCTCGTCCGGATCGAGGGGAGACACGGGAATGCGGATCGGGGCGGGGACGGCGTGGCGCGGACTGGCGCAGGCGCTGGTGCTGGTGGGCGCGTTGACGGCGTGCGGCCAGGGCGAGGACGGTGAGCAGGACGCCAAGGCGTCGGCGCGCCCGTCGGTGACCGCGACCGCCGAGCGCGGCGGCACCGTCGGCGCGGACGGCTCGGCCTGCGAGCTGCCCGTCACCTTCGACATCGCCCGGAACTGGAAGGCGGAGGCCGTCGAGTCCGACGCGGACGGCTCGGGCGGCTCGGCCACCGACGACGCCCTCGAAGCGCTCCTCCACCAGGGGCCCGTCACCACCGTCTGCGAGATCGACGCCAAGCCCGCCGGGCACATCGGCTTCCTGCGCGTCTGGACCGGCGCCGCGGGCGACGCCGACGCCCGAGGTGTGCTGGAGGCGTTCGTTACGGCCGAGGGCCAGGTGAGCGGCCAGAAGTACCGCACGTTCGACGCGGACGGCCTCGCCGGTGCCGAGGTGGAGTACACCTACACCAACAAGGTCCTGGACGAGTCGAAGAAGGAACACGCGCTGGCCGTCGTCACGTCCGACGGGCCGGTCGTCCTGCACCTCGGCGGCCTGGACACCGAGGAACACCAGCAGATGCTGCCGGCCTACGAACTGGCCAAGCGCACGCTTCGCGCCGCCTGACGTCCCGCCCGGATCCGGGAGCGACCCGGGCCACGGCCGGTTCACCACCACGGGGCACATCCGCCCTCGCGTGGGCTCCACACGCCGATCGCCGGGTGAGCCTCGCGTCCCGACTCGCCCAAGTGGGCTTCCCTGTAGGGAAATTCCGTACCGGGGGCTTGCCCCCGCATTGCCTCATCACTTAAATCAAATCCTGAACTAAGGCGCCGTGTAAGCACGTTCTTCCCAGCACCGCCGTCTCAGCACCGCCATCACAGCACCGCGATCTCAGCACGTTCCTCTCAGCACGTTCCCTTTCACCACACCCGCAGAGAGCCAACCCATGAGACTCAGACTCAGATCCCTGGGTGTCGCGCTCGCCGCCACGGCAGCGCTGGTCACCCTTCCCGCCCACACGCCGGCCTCCGCCGCCGAGACGCCGCTGTCGCAGGGGAAGACGGTGACGTCGTCGTCCGACGAGAACGCCGGCACCCCCGCCGCCAACGCCGTGGACGGCAACACCGCGACACGCTGGTCGTCCGCCGCGAGCGACGTGCAGTGGCTCCAGGTCGACCTGGGCGCCACGTCGTCCGTCACGCAGATCGTGCTCAACTGGGAGGCCGCGTACGGCAAGGACTACAAGGTCCAGATCTCCGCGGACGGCAGCGCCTGGAGCGACCTGAAGTCCGTCACCGGCGGTGACGGCGGCACGGACACCCTCGACGTGTCCGGCCAGGGCCGCTACGTCCGAATGTACGGCGTGCACCGCGCGACCGCATGGGGCTACTCGCTCTGGGAGTTCCAGGTCTTCGGGACCGGCGGCGGCAGCCAGCCCGGCTCCTGCGACGCGGCCGACGCCGCGAAGGGCAAGCCGGCCGCCGCCTCCTCGACGGAGAACGCGGGCACTCCCGCCTCCGCCGCCTTCGACGGCGACCCGGGCACCCGCTGGTCCAGCGCGGCGTCGGACCCGCAGTGGGTTCAGGTCGACCTCGGCTCGGTCCAGAGCCTGTGCAAGGTCGACCTGACCTGGGAGGCCGCCTACGCCAGGGAGTTCCAGATCCAGGCCTCGGCCGACGGGCAGTCCTGGAGCACCCTCAAGAGCGTGACCGGCGCGACCGGCGGCTCGGTCTCCTACGACGTCAGCGGCTCGGGCCGCTACCTCCGTGTCAACGGGACGGTCCGCGCGACCGGCTACGGCTACTCGTTGTGGGGGATCGCCGTGCACACGGGCTCCGGAGGAGGCACCGGCCCCGTCCAGGGCGGCGGCGACCTGGGTCCGAACGTCATCGTCGTGGACCCCTCCACGCCCAACCTCCAGCAGAAGTTCGACCAGGTCTTCGCCCAGCAGGAGTCGGCACAGTTCGGGTCCGGGCGCTACCAGTTCCTCCTCAAGCCGGGCACCTACAACGGGATCAACGCCCAGCTCGGCTTCTACACCTCCATCTCGGGACTCGGGCTGAACCCCGACGACACCCAGATCAACGGTGACATCACCGTGGACGCGGGCTGGTTCAACGGCAACGCGACCCAGAACTTCTGGCGCTCGGCGGAGAACCTGGCCGTCACACCGTCCAACGGCACCGACCGCTGGGCCGTGGCCCAGGCCGCGCCGTTCCGCCGTATCCACGTCAAGGGCGGCCTCAACCTCGCCCCGAACGGCTACGGTTGGGCCTCCGGCGGCTACATCGCCGACTCGAGGATCGACGGCACCGTGGGCCCGTACTCGCAGCAGCAGTGGTACACCCGCGACAGCTCGGTCGGCGGCTGGACCAACGGCGTGTGGAACATGACGTTCACCGGTGTCCAGGGCGCCCCGGCGACCAACTTCGACACCGGCCCGTACACCACCCTGGACACCACCCCGGTCTCACGCGAGAAGCCGTTCCTCTACCTGGACGGCAGTGAGTACAAGGTGTTCGTGCCCGGCAAGCGCACCAACGCGCGCGGAGTGTCCTGGCCGGCCAACGCCGGTGGCACGTCGCTCCCGCTCAGCCAGTTCTACGTGGTCAAGCCCGGCGCGACGGCCGCCACCATCAACACCGCGCTCGCCCAGGGCCTCAACCTGCTGTTCACGCCGGGTGTCTACCACCTCGACCGGACGATCGACGTGACGCGCGCCAACACCGTGGTGCTCGGTCTGGGCCTCGCCACCCTGGTGCCCGACGGCGGTGTCGACGCCGTGCACGTGGCGGACGTCGACGGCGTCCGGCTGGCCGGCTTCCTGATCGACGCCGGATCGGCCAACTCCGACACGCTCCTGCAGATCGGACCGGCCGCGTCGAGCGCCGACCACTCCGCCAACCCCACCACGATGCAGGACGTGTTCGTCCGGATCGGCGGCGCGGGCCCCGGCCTGGCCACCAACTCCGTCGTCGTCAACAGTGACGACGTCGTCGTGGACCACACCTGGATCTGGCGGGCCGACCACGGCGAAGGCGTCGGCTGGGACACCAACCGGGCCGACTACGGACTGCGGGTCAACGGCGACGACGTCCTCGCCACCGGACTGTTCGTCGAACACTTCAACAAGTACGACGTGCTGTGGAGCGGCGAACGCGGCCGGACGATCTTCTTCCAGAACGAGAAGGCCTACGACGCCCCGAACGCCGCCGCCATCAGCCACGACGGCATCGTGGGGTACGCGGCCTACAAGGTCGCCGACACGGTGAACGTGCACGAGGCCTGGGGGCTGGGCAGCTACTGCAACTACACGGCCGATCCGACGATCGTCCAGGCACACGGCTTCCAGGTCCCGGTCAAGTCCGGCATCAAGCTGCACGACGTGCTGGTGATCTCCCTGGGCGGCAAGGGACAGTACGCCCACGTGGCCAACAGCACCGGCGCGCCGACGTCGGGCACGGACACCGTGCCGTCGAAGCTCACACAGTTCCCGTGACGGCTCCAGCCTGACGGACCTGTGCGCACCCCGGGACGGGCCTGACCGTCCCGGGGTGCGCGCGTCAGCCGGTGGCGAGGGCCCGCACCTTGTCCAGGGACCCGTTGAACCTGTCGTGGTCGCCGACCGTCGTCCCGGACGACGTGTACTGCCACATCGTGTGCGTGGACCAGCCCGCCGGGAGCGGGCCTGGAGTGGAGGCGTACCGGGCGATCCACAGCTGGTTGTCGGCGGCGAAGCCGCTGTAGTTGCCGGTGCAGTCGGTCCACCAGTTGGTCGCCGTGTAGATCACGGCCGCCCGGCCCGTGAGCTGCTTGTAGGTCGTCAGGAAGTCGCGGATCCAACTCACCATCTCGGTCTTCGACTTGCCGTAGCAGGCGTCCCCGTACGGATTCCACTCGATGTCGAGGACGCCGGGCAGCGTCCTGCCGTCGCCCGACCAGCTGCCGCCGCGGTCGACGAAGTAGGCGGCCTGGGTGGCACCGCTGGTGGTGTCGGGCGTGGCGAAGTGGTACGCGCCGTGGATCAGACCGGCGTCGTACGCGCCCCGGTACTGCGGCGAGAAGTACGGGTTCTTGTAGTACGTGCCTTCCGTGGCCTTGCTGTAGGCCCATCCGACCCCGCCGGCCGCCAGCGTCGACCAGGCGACGTCGCCCTGATAACTGGCGACGTCCACGCCCTCGGTCTGCGTGGACCTGAGACCGGCGGGCAGGCCGCCGTGCCCGTCGTGGACCTCGACTCCCACGCCCATGTACGCGTGGCCGCGCTCGAGTGAGCCGTCGGTCGAGGACGCGATCGAGGAGGGTGGCTGGAGGACGGAGAGCGCGCCGACCAGCATGCCGGTGACGAGCAGACGTAGGCGGCCGACCGCCGCGCGCAGGGGTATTCGCACGACCCCCATCTGACCCGTTGCGGCGCACGACCGCATCTCCACTGCGGCGCCGGGCCCGTGGCCGCGCGGGCCCGGCTGGTCCATGCGAGTGACGGGTGGCCCGCCGCCGGCGACGGCGCCGGCGGTGGCGGCGGCGGCGGCGGCGGCGGCGGCGGTCCGGGATTACCTCCCGCGTAATCGACCCCGGCCGCACGGCCCGGCAGTGTGGGTCGGGCGGGGGCGGCCCGGAATCCGGGGCCGTCGACGTCACCGAGGCGGCTCCGCCCCGGACACCACCACCGACAGGGAGACACCATGACCGCCTACGCCCTCGGCAATCTCCGGCCGACCGCCGACGTGCACGAGGACGTGGTGGTGTACATCGAGCGCATCCAGGACACCCTGGACCCCTTCGGCGGGCGGTTCCTGGTCCACGGGGCACCGCGGCGGGCGGTGCCGGAGGGCAGCTGGCCCGAGGCGCTCGTCGTGATCGGCTTCCCCTCGTTCGCAGACGCGCGGGCCTGGTACGACTCCCCCGCCTACCAGGAGCTGATCCCGCTGCGCTCCCGGCACATGGACGGCGACATCCTCCTCGTCGAGGGCGTCCCCGAGGGCTACCACCCCTCCATGACGGCCCGGGCCCTGCGGACGGCGCGGTCCGCCGAGTGAGCGGTCCGAATGGCCGTGGCCGAGTCGCGGCGGCGGCGGGGGCCGCCGACGATGGGTGCGACCCCTTTCACCACCACCGCCGAGGACACCGCGATGACCCGTATCCCCATCGGAAGCGCCCCCAGGTCACGTTCACTCGTTCCGGCCGTGGTCGCCCTCGCCTGCGTCGTCGCGGTCGGCTCGCTCGCCGGGTGCGGTGGCGACAGCGGGACGGACACGGGTTCCACGACGAGCCGCCCGTCCGCCCCGGACACCGGCTCGTTCACCGGGACGCCGCCGTCCGCGCTGGCGTCCTCCGCGGCGTCCGCCGTCGCCTCCGCGCAGGCTTCCGCGTCCGCGGCGGCGTCGTCCGCCGCCGCCCGTGCCTCCGAGTTCGAGGCGTCGGTCGACGCGGAGACCGCTCGGGCGAGCGCCGCCGCCAAGAAGCAGCTCGCGAACGTCCAGGGACGTGGCAACGCGGTGTCCGAGGTCGGCATGAGCGGCGTACCGAAGGCGCAGACCGGAGGCGTGCTGGCCGTCCTGGTCCGCATCACCAACAAGACCGACGCGAAGGCCTCGTACGCGGTGCAGGTCGACTTCGAGGACGCGGACGGCAAGGTGGTGGAGACCAAGTACGTCGGTGCGGAGGACCTCGCGCCCGGCGCCCGCAAGGAACCCATCGTCTTCAGCAGGCAGTCCGCCGAGATGAAGCTCACCGCCCGGCTCGCGAAAGCCCAGCGGTACTGACGCCCCACCGGAAAACAGGATGCTCGAGGGGGCTGCGCGTCCCTAACGTGACGGCATGGACACCACGCACGCCGACGGGCTGCTGAACGTGATCGACCTAGAGGCGACCTGCTGGGACGGGCAGCCGCCGCCCGGCTCGGTGAGCGAGGTCATCGAGATCGGGCTCACCGTGGTGGACCTGCGGGCCCGGCGGCGGACGGAGCGGCATCGGGTCGTGGTGCGGCCCGTCCGGTCCGCGGTCAGCGCGTTCTGCACGGAGCTGACCGGCCTCACCCAGGACGAGGTCGACCGTGGCGTCGGCTTCGCCGAGGCGTGCGCGATGCTGGCCGAGCGGCACGGGGCGGGGGCGCGGCCCTGGGCGAGCTGGGGCGACTACGACCGGAACCAGTTCACCCGCCAGTGCCGGGCGGACCGGGTGGCGTACCCGTTCGGCCATCCCGCCGAGCGTACGCACACCAACGCCAAGGCCGTGTTCACCGAGGCCTACGGTCTGCGCAGGAAGCCGGGCATGGCCCAGGCGCTGCGGCTGGCCGGGCTGCCGCTGGAGGGGCGGCACCACCGGGGGGAGGACGACGCCTGGAACATCGCGGCGCTCGTGCTCGATCTCGTACGGCGGGACGCCTGGCCCGACACGGCACCCCGGGCCTACTGAGGCGGGGCGGGCGGGGGGCGGTGTCACCGGCGGCCGGCCGCCTCAGTCGACCGGCGTCCCTCCCGTCCCGAGGCGCTCCAGGAGCTGGGCACGGTGCAGCTCGGCCACCGGGGCGACGAGGTCGGGGTGGCGCAGCAGGGCCGCCGCGCGCCGGTCGTCCTCGTCGGGGGCGAGGAGACGCCGGAAGTCGACGCGCCCGCCGGTCTCGTCAGGGCCCTCGGCGATCGCGGCCACCGCGCGGCCGGCCAGTTCCGGGTCGGCGAGCAGGCACACCGCCCAACTCGCCACGACCTCGTCCACCCAACTGCGCCAGAGCCACGCGTCGGCGTCGGCGTCGGCGGCCGCGTCGTCGTACCCGGAGGCGTCCGGGAGGCCCACGATCCGGTCGAGCCGGCCGGAGCCGCCGGGACCCGCGATTCCCACCAGGGCGGCATCCATCGACGTCGGGTAGCGCAACCAGGCGGCGACGGTCACGGCCTGCCGTGCCTGGACCTCGCACAGCGCGGCGGCGAGCGCGCCGCCGCAGGAGGGATAGGCGCGGGTCAGCCATTCGGCGGTCGCCGCCACGATCGGAGAGAGATCTGGTTGCACTGCTGGACCGTCCGAGCCGCTTGCGAGGGACAGAGGTGTCGCAGGGCAACGTAACGCGCCGCCGGGCAGGGCGACATGACGCCCGCCTCTTCGCCGGAGTGCCGTGGCTCACGTCGATCGCGCCGGGCCGCCGATCGCCCCGCGCACGTCGATCGCGGTGGTCGCGTCGCCCGCGTCAGCGCGGGTCGATGGCCAGGCCCAGGTAGGTCAGCGCTCCCGGGTCCGCCACCGGGATCTCGTGGAAGCCGAGCCGGTCGTAGAACGCGCGTGCCCCGGTGTTGACCGTGACCATGCCGAGGTGGACGGCCGGGACACCTCGCATGTGCAGGGCGGTACGGAAGGTGTCCAGCAACTGCCGTCCGTGGCCGCGGCGTTGCCGTGCGGGGAGCAGGTCGATGTGCAAGTGCGCCGGATACGCCTCGAGTTCGGCGAGAACCATGCGTTCGGGCCGGTGCAGCAGACCGATCATCTCCTGCGTGGGTGTCCCGGGCGGTCCCGACAGCGGCGGATAGCGGTCGGCGACGCGCGGGATCCACAGGTCACGGAAGTCGCGGGCGAACCGCTCGGTGTCGGCCGTGCCGAGGACGTAGCCGCCGACGCCGCCGCTGCCGTCGTCCAGGACGAACGCGAGCTCGGGTTCGAGGTGGCAGTAGGGGTCGGCGAACAGGGTCGGCATGAGCTGCCGGTCGCCGTAGACGCGCCGTGAGTCACCGCCGTTGTGCGCGGTGCGCACGCACACGTCCGCGACGCCGTCCCGGTCGGACGGGTGAAAGGGGCGCACCCGCGCCGGCTCAATAGCTGCTCCCCAGGCCCTCGGTGGTGTAGGCGCACTCGGTGTAGATGTAGCCGGACTGGAGCTTGGCGGTGTCCGAACCGGGCGAGGAGACGGTGTCCTTCTTCGGCTTGTGCACGAAGTACGTGGTGCCGACCGGCAGGCTGATGGTGCGCTGCGGGTACTTCTTGCCGCTGGCGCTGCACGGGTCGAAGCCCGGAGTGATGGTGCTGCTGAAGGGGTATGTCCTACAGCTGCCGCAGGCCTTGAGGGTGAAGCTGCCGGTGACCGGGCCCGTGTAGAGGACGGTGATCTCGTCGGGACTGTCGTTCTTGACCGTGACCGAGATGCTGCCGCCTGAGCGGTTGGTGGGCAGGTGCTTGCCTGCGGCCGGCACGGTCTGGGCGACCTCGGCCGCGATGGCGATCTTCTTGGCCAGCGCGGTGTTCCCGGCGTTCTTGTGGGCGGCGGCGTACGTGGTCATGGTGGTCTGCGCCGCGTCGAAGTCGCCGTCCTTGTACTGGTCGACGCCACAGGTGTACGTGCCCGAGTCGGCGCTGCCCTGAGCGCGCTGGGCGTCCTTGGCCAGGTCGTCGACGATGCCGGCCTTCTCCCCCGGGAGCCCCTCGATCTGGGTGCTCAGGGTCCCCAGCCGCTCGACGGCCGCGCACGGTTCGCTGCCACGTACGGCCTTCTCCTGGGCGCCGACGGCCGCGGCGACGGCCGGTTCGACCTTCGCGGCCTGCGCCGACGAGGGGAAGGTGGTGAGCAGGTCGCCGAAGTGGGTCGTCCAGGTGGCGTCGCCGCCCGTCAGGTGGTCCGACGCGCACTCGTACAGCGAGGTGGCCAACCGGTCGTCGGGCCAGGCGGCCAGGTCGCCGAGGTCCGCCTCCGGCAGGTTCTTCGGCACCGTGCGCAGATACGTCAGCGGCGCTATCGCCTCGCAGTACTCGCCGTTGCCGTAGGTGGCACCGACCGTTCGGTAGAAGGTCCCCATCCGGTCGGGCACCTGGGCCGCCGCCCGCGAACCGGCGTGGTCGGCGAGCAGGTCCGCGTAGACGGTCAGGGCCCTGCGGTAGTCGGCGCGTGCGGTGTCGAACGCCTGGCCACGGCTCGCCGTCACCAACCGGTCGGCCCCGTCGAGGCGTTCGAGGAGCATCTGCTCGACGGCCTCGTCGCGGGCGTCGTCGTACAGCACCACGCCGCCGGCCGGCACGGCGAGCAGCACCAGGCCCAGTCCGAGCGCCAGGGGCGCGCGCGGTGGCCAGGCGAGCCGGGTGCGCAGGCCCACGACCGCGCCGTGTGCCGCCACCGCGAGGAGGAACAGGGCGTACAGGACGAGCGCGGTCCCCGGGACGCCGTCCGGGTCGGCCGGCAGCGCCACGAGCAGCAGTACCGCGGTCGCGGCCCAGCACACCGCCATGAGGACCCACTTGCGCACGAGCGCGTACCCCAGGCCGAGCCCGCTGAGGTTGAGCACGGCCACCGCGACAGCCCGCGCGCCGTCCGGCGGAGCGGGTGGCGGTGCCGACGGCATCGGTGGCACCACGAAACCGTTCTGATGCGTGCCGTACCAGTCCCCGGACATGTCGGCTCCCCCCTCAACAGCGCGCGCACGTCGGCGACTTGTCAGTCTACGGGCGGGAAGGGCGGGCCGACAGTGGCAGCACAGCGGTCGCACGGTGATCACGGCCACGGGCCGCCTCGTCCGCCTCCTCCTCCGCGTCCGGTGCGCCCTTCACCGGCCGCGCGCAGACTTCGCCCGGCAGCTCGTCAGCTCCGCCGTGGAGATTGCGACGCATGCACGACATCGGCCACGCACCCCCGAAACCGGGCGCGGCCGCCGCTGGTTCATGGACAAGGCGCTGCGCCGGTGGTGGTGCCGCCACGACGACCATGAGAGGAGGCGCCGGTACGTCGGCTGTCCGGACGAGGGGCATGCCGCGGTACGCCTCAAGGAGGTGAACGACCACCTGAGCGACTCGTACTTCTTCCGGATCGGCGAGACCGAGGACAGCTCCGCGTTCTCCCGCCGCGGGCACCGCCCGGTCGTGCTGATCGAGTACGACGCGCAGTCCCCGCCGGCGTACGGCACCAGGAACAGCGGCGGTACGGGCGGCCCGAACGCCACGCCGACGCAGCAGCACATCCACACCGTCGTCCGGACGCCGATCGGCGACGATCACGGCGTGGACCTGCTCGAGCTGCGCCTGACGAAGTACCACTGACGCGAACGGGCCCAAAACGCCAGGCCTCGCCACCCCTTCCGCCAGGTAGAAATATCTACCAGCATGCATATGCCAGGTCGGCGGGCCGCAGACGGCCCCACGACCGGCGTTGGCCTTTCCTTCGCCCTGACGGGCCGAGCTGCACCCGGAGCGGGACATGAGCGATGCGAAGTGGGGACACGGCGTGGAGTGGCTCGCGGCGGCGGCCCTGGACCCCCGGGCCTGCAAGCGGGCCTGGGACCAGGGCGAGGGCATCGCGCTGCTGGCGGCGGGCCGGTTCTGGGACGTGCTCAGCGTGCCGGACCGGCTCGGTCTCCTCACGCTGGACCTGCTCTGGCAGCCGGCCCTGCCCGTTCCCGGGCCGACGCTCGTCGACACCGTGGCCCACCGGGTGGGTTTCTTCCTGCCGCCCGAACCGGACAGCAGATGGATCGGCGCCGGTCTGCGGCACGCGGGCCGGGGTTCCTGGGTCGCCGTGCCACCGCCGTACCGGCCCGCCCGGTACCTGGAGTGGCTGGTCCCGCCCGACGGGTCGGGCGCACTGCACCGGCCGAGCACGCTGGAACGGGCGCTGCGTCAGGCGCACGGCGCTCTGGCCACGCTGACGCCGGTCCTCGACGACTGAGCCGTCAGGACGGATCCTCGCCGTCGCCCCGCAGACCGGCCGCCAGGCCCGCGAAGGACGACACCCACTGCACCTGCGACCGCGCGGGCACGGTCCGGCCCCGGGCCCGCCACTCCGCGACGAGTCCGGCGTAGATCGGGGCACGGCACCAGGGGCCGTGGGCCGGTTCGGCATGGGGGCCGGGAGCCGGGTCGCTCCCGGGCGTGCGACACGGCACGCGGGAAGTTCGGTCCATGCCGGAGCAACGCCGGGCCGGCTCCGCCGGTACGCACGCGCCCCGGCGCTCACCGGGTCGGGTGAGCACGCCCCCCGTTCGGCCGTATCCGCTGATCGGCTCATCCCCTCGTCGGACATTCCGCTTCATGTCTCCTCGGGACACGTCCCACGCCCTACCGGGGCAGCCGCGGCGCGCCGATCGAGGCGCCGGCGCCGGCCGCCCGGGTGCCGTCTCCGCGCACACCGAGACCCGCGCGCTCGACGAGGCCCCGCTCGCCCACGAGAGGCTCCACGCGGGAAGGATCGACGGACATGCGGCGATCCTTCCCCACGGGTTGTTCCGACGCGCCGTCGATCTTCAACTCATCGTCAGCACAAGGCAATTCAGCACAGTCGGCACAGATGCGAACAGAGCCCGGGCAGATTCGGAGCGAAGTAGCACTCGACCGTGCGAGAGCGGTCGATGACAGTGTGTACTGTGCTGCGAGCGTGCCCCGTCAGAGGGGCTTGGCCACTCTGCCCTGCCCGACTCCCCCTGGAACCGATTCGATGATCGAACTACCGGACCTGGTGGCCGGCGGTCTGACCGCCGGCACGCTGTCCGCACTCGCCCTCGGCGGGGTGCTGTTGCGGTCACGGCGGCAACTGACCCGCCAGCGGCGCGAGACGGCCGCCCTGCGCACCCAACTCGACGGCCGGGCCAAGGTGTTCACCGCCGAGGTCGAGCACCTCGCGCTGCGCCGCCTGCCCGCCGCGGCCCGGCAGCAGGCGCACGCGCACGTCACGGTCCCCGGCCCGGTGCAGACACAGACCGCCGATACCCCGCTGGGCGCCGCGCTGGAGAGCGTGCTGGACGGCCTGCGCATCGAACTGGCCGCACAGGCCGTCCGCATCGACGCCGCCGCACAGGCCGGCATGCGCGGTGCCACCCGGGAGATCCAGGCTGCCCTGTACCGTCTCCAGGACGCCCTGCGCGCACTGCAACAGCGTTACGACGAGCCCGAGTTGGCGCAGACTCTGTTCCAGCTGGACCACGAGAACGAGCAGTCGCTGCGCCGCGCGCAGGTCGCCGCGGTCGTGTGCGGGGCCTGGGTCGGGCTCGCCCGCGAGGAGTCCCATCTGATCGACGCGGTGACTGGCGGCCAGGCCCGGCTCCCCGGATACCACCGGGTCAAGGTGCACAACCACCTCCAACCGGGCACCGCGCTGGTGTCGCACGCGGTGGAGCCGGTCGCGATCATCGTCGCCGAGCTGCTGGACAACGCGCTGCGGCACTCCGCGCCGGACACCGACATCGTGGTGAACCTGGAGCACGTCCATCACGGCGTGTGCGTCACGATCGACGACGCGGGCCTGGGCATGACCCAGGACGAACGTGCCCGCGCCCAGCGGCTGGTGGCCGGCCGCGAGCCGATCCTGCTGACCGAACTCGGCGACCCGCCGCGCATGGGACTGGCCGCGATCGGCCAGCTGACCCGGCAGTTCGACCTGGGTGTGGACGTGTCCTCGCCCTCGCCCTACGGCGGCGTGCGCGCGGTGCTGCGGGTCGACAGTCATCTCCTCAGCCGCATCGACCCCAGCGAGAAGCCGCCGGCGGCCAGCGCCCCGCGCTCGACCCGCGTCACCGCGCAGCCGGATCCGGCCCCCGCCGTACCGGCTCCCGCCAGTCCGTCACACGGCTACGGGACCGAGCAGGACGACGAGACGGTGCCGGCCGGCTCCGGGCACCACGGCACGGCTCAGGACGACGTCTCCCCCACGACCCGGGAGACCGGCGGGCTGCCGCAGCGCCGCCGCCGGCCGCGCGTGACCGGCACGGCCGCGTCCGCACCGGCCCGGCCCGCGCGCCGCCCCGAGGAGTCCGCCGCGGCCCTCGGCGCGCTCCAGTCCGGCACCGCCGCGGCGCGCTCCGCGACCGGCCCGGACGCCGCCGACGCACCGGACGCCGAGCCCGAACCCGTCCGCGCACGAAGCAGCGCCGAAGGCGCGGCCGACGACACCGAACAGACCGACTACGAAGGGGGAGCGGCTCGATGACCAGCCGCGACACGAGCGACACGGCATGGGTGCTGGAGCCGATCCTGGAAGTACCGCACGTGGTGGCCGCCGTCCTGCTGACGAGGGACGGACTCGTCACCGGGTACACCGACGCGCTGTCCCAGCCGTCGGCGGAGCGGGTGGCCGCCATCACCAGCACCGTACAGGGCGCGTGCCGGACCGCGGCGGCGGCCTTCGCCGACCGGGACCGGGCGGAGATACGGCAGGTCGTCATCGAGTCCGACCACGGCTACGTACTGATCGTGCCGACGGACCACGGCACCTGTGTGGCCGCGTACGGGGACCCGGAGGCCCGTCTGGACCTGCTCGGGCACCGGGTCCACTCGCAGGTGGCGCGACTGGGCGAGAAGGCGATGGCCGCCGCGCCCCGGGGAGCCGACGGCAGCACACCGGCATGACCGGCCGCCCAGGCGGCCGTCCCCTGGTTCCCGCGTACCTGTCGACCGGCGGTGTGGCGCGGCCCAGCCGACCCCAGCTGGAGCGGCTGTCGGTGCTCACCGGAAGCGGAGAGCCTCCGCCCGCCGATCTGACGGCAGCTCAACTGTCTTTGCTGGAAGCCCTGGAGGGCGGTTCGCTGACGGTGGTGGAGGCGGCCGCGCTGCTGCGGCTGCCGGTCTCCGCGGTGCGGGTCCTGACGGCCGGTCTCGTCGACCGCCACCTGGTCCTCGCCCGTGCGCCGATCCCGACCGCCGAACGGTTCGACCCCGACCTGCTGAAGAGAGTGGCCGATGGCCTCCGCACCCTCAAGCACTAGCGGCATCCACCTCCCCGACACCGCCCGCGACCTGGTGAAGATCCTGGTCGCGGGGCCCTTCGGGGTGGGCAAGACGACCCTGATCGACTCGGTGTCGGAGATCCGGCCGCTGCACACCGAGGAACACCTCACCGAGGCCTCCGCGCAGGTGGACGACCTCGACGGGGTGCGGGAGAAGTCGACCACCACCGTCGCCATCGACTTCGGCCGGATCAGCCTGCCGGGCGGCGTCGTGCTGTACCTGTTCGGCACGCCCGGCCAGGAACGGTTCCGGTCGCTGTGGAAGGACATCGCGTACGGCGCGCTGGGTGCCCTGGTGCTGGTCGACAGCCGCCGCATCGACGCGTCGTTCGACGTGCTCGGACTGGTGGAGGAGACCGGACTGCCCTACGCGGTCGCCTTCAACGCGTTCCCCGACGCCCCGCGCCACCACACCCCCGAGCAACTGCGCGCCGCCCTGGACCTGGAGCCGGGCACACCGATGGTGACGTGCGACGCGCGGGACGCGAACTCCTCCATCGACGCGCTGCTCGCCCTGGTCGAGCACCTCATCGACCGCGACCCCCCGGAGACCCGGTGACCACCCATCCCCCCGCCCAGCACACCTTCTCCCTCTCCGCGCCCGTGCGGCTGTGGGAGGAGGGCTTCGCCCTGGATCCCGACCGCTACTACGCCGCGCTGCGCGCCCAGGGGCCCGTCGGCTGGGGCGAACTGGCGCCGGGCGTACCGGCGTACGTCGTCACGGACCGGCGGGCCGCGCTGGAGGTGCTGCGCGACACCGACGCCTTCTCGCACGACCCCCGGCCGTGGGAGAACACGGTCCCCGACGACTCGCCGGTGCTCGGCATGATGCGCTGGCGGCCCAACGCGCTGTTCTCCGACGGTGCCGCCCACATCCGCTACCGCACCACGCTCATCGACGTCTTCGACGAGGTCGAACCGCACGACCTGCGCACCCGGGTGCACCGCGCGGTGAACGTGCTGGTGAGCCGATTCGGGCCGCGCGGTGAGGCCGACCTGGTGGAGGACTTCGCGCGGCCGCTGCTGGCGCTGGTGCTCAACAACCTGTTCGGGCTGCCGGACAGTCAGGGCGACCGGCTGAACGAGGGCCTCGGCAAGATGATGGAGGGCGGCGCCCAGGCCGCCGAGGGCGAGGCCACGTACGCCCAGTACGTGCTGGAGCTCATCGCGGCCAAGGCCGAGCGGCGCGGCGACGACCTGCCCAGCCGGCTCCTCGACCACCCGGCCGGGCTGACCCCGGAGGAGGTCACCTGGCAGGTGTTCCTCACCCTCGGAGCCGGCTTCGAACCGACCTCGAACCTGCTGTCCAACTCGCTGTCCAGGATCCTCGGCAACCCCCGCTACTACTCCACCCTCACCAACGGTGCCCGGCCGGTCATGGACGCGGTGGTGGAGGTGCTCCACCACGAGACGCCGCTGGCCAACTACGGCATCTACTACGCCGTCCGGCCGCTGTCGTTCCACGGGGCGTGGATCAGGGCCGCGGTGCCGGTGGTGGTCTCGTACGGGGCGCTCGGGCACTTCGCCGAGCGGGAGGTCCCCCAGGAACGGCACCCGGGCGACGCCTCACACCTGTCCTGGGGTGCGGGGCCGCACGCCTGTCCGGTCAGGCAGCACACGCTGCTCCTGGTGACCGAGGCGATCGAACGGCTCACCCAGTGGCTGCCCGACATCGAGCCGGTGCTGCCCCGCGAGCAACTCAGCTGGCGGCCCGGCCCCTTCCACCGCTCACTGACATCGCTGCCCGTGCGCTTCAGCCCCCGCTCCCCCGACCAGCCAGGAGATCCGTCGTGAACGTCACCGATCGCATCGCCCTAGACCCGTTCGGCACCGATATCGCGGCCGAGAGCGCCCGGCTGCGCGCGCTCGGCGCGATCGTGCCGGTGGAGCTGCCGGGCGGCATCCCCGCCTGGGCGCCCACCGGCTACGACACCCTCAAGGAACTGATCCTCGACCCCCAGGTCAGCAGAGACCCGCGGCTGCACTGGCGACTGTGGCCCGAGATCGGCGAACACCCCTCGTGGGGCTGGATCCTGGGCTGGGTCGGCGTGGTCAACATGCTCTCCACGTACGGCGGCGACCACACCCGGCTGCGCAAACTGGTGGCGCCGAGCTTCACCCACCGGCGCACGGAGGCGCTGCGGCCCCGGGTCGAGGCGATCACCGCGGAACTGCTCGACGCCCTGGACCTCGCCGCAGCGGACGGCGGGCCCGTCGACGTCAAGGAGGGTCTCGCCCACCCGCTGCCGATGCGGATCATCTGTGAACTCTTCGGTGTGCCGGACGAGTTGCAGGACGCGACCGGCCGGCTCATCGCGGCCATCATGGACACCTCCGACCCGACTCCGGAGCACGCCTCCTTCGTACAGGAGCAGATCGGTACGGTGCTGGGCTCGCTCATCGCCCACCGCAGCGAGCACCCCGGCGACGACCTGACCACCGAGCTGATCCGGGTGCGCGACGAGGACGGCGACCGGCTCAGCGGCGAGGAGCTGCTGTACACGCTGCTGCTGGTCATCGGAGCGGGTTTCGAGACGACCGTGAACCTCGTCGGCAACGCGGTCGTCGCCCTGCTGAAGGACCCGGCGCAGCTGGCGGCGGTGCGGGCGGGCGAGATCGGCTGGGACGCGGTCGTCGAGGAGACGCTGCGGGTGCATCCGTCGATCGCCTCGCTGCCGCTGCGGTTCGCCGTCGGTGACCTGAAGGTCGGCGACGTGACGATCCCGGCCGGGGACGCGATCATCACGACGTACGCGGCCGCGGGTCTGGACCCCAGGCACTACGGGCCGGACGCGGGCAGCTTCGACGCGGCGCGCGGGGCCGAGGACCATCTGGCGTTCGGTGTCGGCGTGCACCGGTGCATCGGCGCGCCGCTGGCCCGGATGGAGGCGCTGACCGCGCTGCCCGCGCTGTTCGAGCGATTCCCCGACCTGGCGCTCGCCGTCGACGCCGACGAACTGCGCCAGGTGCCGTCGTTCATCGCCTTCGGCTGGCAGGAGATCCCGGTCCGGCTGCGCGGCTGAGTCGCACAGCCGGGGCACGATCGGTCCCCCGTTCCGGTCGTGCCCCGGCGGTCCCCCGAACCTATGTGGACGGCGCAGCGGTTGTGAATCGCGCGCGTGCCCGGTGCGCGGCCCGTGGGACTCACTCGTGCACAGGTGAGTCCGGATGATCCTCTATGTCCGGCCGATGAGCGGGGTCGAGGGCAGGACGATCGAGGTCTCCGGTCGCCAGATGGGCCAGCACGACCTCGTACAGGTCGCTCCCCGCCGTCAGCAGTCGGCGTTCGAGGACGGGTTCCGCGCTGCGGACGTGGTCCCGGACCGTCTGTGGGTGGACGCCGACGAGCTGCGCGGCCCGTTCGGCGTTGCCCCCGGCGGCCAGCCAGGCGCGCAGGGTGCGGCGCAGGTCGCGGGGATCGGTGTTCAGACGGCCCAGGAGGTCGTGCGCCCAGGCGCCCATCGGGGGCCCGGCGAGCAGGTCCCGGAGGCCGGCGCGGGCCGCGCGCGGAGTGGTGCCGTCGGCGGGCAGGCCGACCTGGGTGTTCAGCGCCAGATGGACGGCGGCCCGTACGGTGAGTGCGGAGAAGTCGGTGTCCAGCAGGGACTCCACGCGCTCCATCCGGGCACGGACGGTGTTGCGGCTGACGCCGAGGATCTTGGCCGCGCTGACGGCCGTGAACTCCAGGCCGAGCCGGGTGGTCGCGAGCAGTTCCGCGCGGGTGTGGTGGGGCAGCGCGTCGAGCGGGCGCAGCAGCGCCGATGTCCAGGTCCGCAGGACGGCCGGGTCCATCAGGCGTTCGGGGTGGGTGCGTTCGGCGTACACCGCCGCCTTGTCCGGGCGGAAGCGGGCCACCGCGAGGGCGCTGACGGCCTGCCCGTAGGCGGTGGCGATGCGCGCGAGGCTCTGCCGGGTGCTGCCGCCGAGGTAGGTGCCGGGACGGCCGATGACGAGTGCCCGCAGTTCCGCGCCCGTGACCTCCTGGGGTGTGACGACGATGAGGTGGGCGTCCACAGCGGGGCAGCGGACCACCAGGGCCGCTTCCGCGGTCACGTCCAGGCACTGCTCGGCGAGTTCGTCGCGCTCCTCGGGGCAGCCCTCGACGACGTAGACGCTGGCGCTGTCGGTGTCGAGCAGGCCGGGCCAGAGTCCCGCGGCGACCCGGCGCGCGGAGACGGTGTCCTCCACCATGAGCAGTTGCAGGATGGCCAGCCGCAGATCGGCGGCGGCGCGCTTGAGCCGGCGTCCGGTCGTGGTCGTCTCGCGGGCCCGGAGCAGGACTTCGAGGACGGCCGCGGTGTGGGTGACGATGTCGGAGGCACGGCGGTCGAAGGGGGCGGCACGCTCCACCGTCAACAGGCCGACCGACGTCCGCCGCTGGAGTTCGACCCTGACGAGCCGCACATGGCGGCCCTGGCCCTCCCAGGCGGCGGAGGCGATGCGCCCGGCGACGATGTTGTCGGCGGCCGGGAACTCGTCGAGAGGGGTGGGCGGCCCGGCGAGCACAGTGCCGGTGTCGTCCCGCAGGGACACGGTCGCGTCCACCGCGTCGGCGAGCCAGGCGACGACCTTGCGGACGTCGCGCCCGGTGGGGCGTAGATGGCCGAGGAGCTCCTCCGCCCAGGTCGAGGTGTCGCCGCCCGTCATGTCGGCCTCGCCGCCTTCCTGCCCTTGACCTCCGCTTTCCTGGTCGGGGACGTTACCCCACACCGGGCCGGACGGCTCCGCCCGTGCCGGCGGCTGCCGGGGCGGAGCCTGTCGCGGTGTGCCCTCGGCCGGTACGGGGGCGCCACCGCGGGGCTGCGCACCCCGGCCGCGGCGAGGGCGGCTCGCGCGGGGCAGGGCGCGCCGCTCACCACGGCGGCGGTGTGCACGCCGTTCATGAAGGCCTGTCCGCTGCCCTCCACCAGGGCCTTCCGAGCTGTGCGGGCATGTCGGCGAAGGCCGGGTGACGCCCATGACGACCGTGTGCAGCGGCAGGGTGACGCGGGCACCGAGGCGCTGGATGAGGGCCGCGCCTCACCTATGCCAACAGGGTGAGTACGCCGCCGGGCCTGACCGGCGTCGGCGCGGGGCCGCGCGGCGTCCCCGCCCGCGTCGGCATAAGCTCGTCGAATGGCGAAGTACTACGACGTGCACCCCGAGAACCCGCAGCCGCGCACCATCGCCCAGGTCGCCGAGAGCGTCCGCGCGGGGGCGCTGATCGCGTATCCGACCGACTCCTGCTACGCGCTGGGCTGCCGGCTGGGCAGCCGCGACGGCATCGACCGCATCCGGTCCATCCGCCAGCTGGACGACCGGCACCACTTCACCCTCGTGTGCCAGGACTTCGCGCAGCTCGGCCAGTTCGTCCGGGTGGACAACGACGTGTTCCGGGCGGTCAAGGCGTCGACCCCGGGCAGCTACACCTTCATCCTCCCGGCGACGAAGGAGGTGCCCCGCATGTTGCAGCACCCGAAGAAGAAGACCGTCGGCGTGCGCATCCCCGACCATGTCGTCACCCAGGCCCTGCTCGCCGAGCTCGGCGAACCGCTGCTGTCCAGCACGCTGCTGCTGCCGGACGAGGAGGAACCGCTGACGCAGGGCTGGGAGATCAAGGACCGGCTCGACCATGTGCTGGACGGGGTGGTGGACTCCGGGGACTGCGGCACCGAGCCGACCACGGTCGTCGACTTCTCCAGCGGCGAGGCGGAGATCGTACGGCGCGGGGCGGGTGACGTCACGCGGTTCGAGTGAGGCCGGGCACGCAGTCGCGTGCCGCCGGGGCCGTTCACGGCCGGCCGGCCGGCACGTGCAACCATGATCGCGACCCGGCCCGCCGGGCCGACGTCCCCTCGTCGTCGACCGCACAGAGAGGCACCCCCACCCATGACCTCCGTACAGGGCACAGTCGTGGACATCCCCACCGAGGACGGCACCGCCGACGCCTACCTGGCCCGCCCCGCCGACGAACTCCCCCACCCCGGCGTGCTGTTCTATCAGGACGCGTTCGGAATCCGTCCGCACCTGAGGTCGATGGCCGACCGGCTCGCGGCGGCCGGATACACGGTCCTGGTGCCCAACGTCTTCTACCGGCACGGGCGGACACCGGTCTTCGACCTTCCCGAGTTCATCGACCTCGACTCGCGCCCCGACGTCTGGGGGCAGATCGGCCCGGTCATGCAGGAGCTGACCCCGGAGCGCGCCCTGCGGGACGCGGGCGCCTATCTGCGGTGGCTGGCCGACAGCCCGCTGGTGGCCGACGGGCCGGTCGCGGTCACCGGCTACTGCATGGGTGCCCGGCTGGCGCTGCGCACCGCCGGGGCCTACCCGGAGCGGGTGGCGGCCGCGGCCGGTTTCCACGGCGGGCAACTGGCCACCGACGCGCCCGACAGCCCGCACCTGGCGGCCGAACACATCACCGCCGAGCTGTACTTCGGCCACGCGGACGACGACCCGTCCCTGCCCGAGGAGCAGATGAGGCGCCTGGAGGACGCGCTGACCGCGGCCGGTGTCCGCCACCGCTGCGAGGTCTACCCCGGCGCTCAGCACGGTTACACCCAGGCCGACACCGCCTCGTACCAGAAGGAGGGCGACGAGCGGCACTGGGCGGCGCTGCTGGATCTGCTGGCCCGCACCTTCTGATCCCGGCGGGCGGCCGGACCGCGGCGACACCTTCCGGCCCGTCTGGTCCACCCGGCCCACCGGGTCCTGGCCGCGGCCCGGGGCGCCGGCGGCGCCTTCCGGTACCGGGGCCCGGACCGCGGCGGGCAGCCGCGCGCTTCTTATTGACATGAACGCGACCGAGTGCAACTTTGAGAGCGCTCTCAAGAACTGGTACGGACCAACCCCACAGCTGTACCCGCACGGAGGTGGAGAGTGTTCGGAAAGCTCATGTCCCGATGGGGCGCGGCGGCCGCGGTGGCCGCTCTCGTCGGCGCGCTGCTCACGCTCGGCGCGCCGGCCGAGGCCGCGGTGCCCACCACGATCCCGCTCAAGGTGACCAACAACTCCGGCCGCGGCGAGCCGGTCTACGTGTACAACCTCGGCACGCTCCTGACGACCGGCCAGCAGGGCTGGGCGGACGAGAACGGCACGTTCCACGCCTGGCCGGCCGGCGGCAATCCGCCGACCCCCGCGCCCGACGCGTCCATCACGGGCCCGGCGGCCGGGCAGTCCAAGACCATCCGGATGCCGAAGTTCTCGGGCCGGATCTACTTCTCCTACGGACAGAAACTCGTATTCCGGCTCACGACCGGCGGCCTGGTGCAGCCGGCCGTGCAGAACCCGACCGACCCCAACCGCTCCATCCTCTTCAACTGGTCGGAGTACACGCTCAACGACTCCGGTCTGTGGCTCAACAGCACCCAGGTCGACATGTTCTCCGCGCCCTACGCCGTGGGCGTCCAGCGGGCCGACGGCAGCGTCGGCACCACCGGACACCTCAAGTCCGGTGGATACAACGGGGTCTTCAACACCCTGCGGTCCCAGCCCGGCGGCTGGGCCGGTCTGATCCAGACGCGGTCCGACGGGACCGTCCTGCGGGCGCTCTCCCCCGGATACGGACTGGAGACCGGAGCGCTTCCGGCGTCCGTGCTGAACGACTACATCAACCGGGTCTGGCAGAAGTACACGACGACGACACTCACGGTGACACCGTTCACCGACCAGCCGAACACCCGCTACTTCGGCCGGGTGTCGGGCAACGTCATGAACTTCACCAACAGCTCCGGCGCGGTCGTCACCAGCTTCCAGAAGCCGGACGCGTCCAGCGTCTTCGGCTGCCACAAGCTGCTGGACGCCCCCAACGACCTCGTACGCGGCCCGATCTCGCGCACGCTGTGCGCGGGCTTCAACCGCTCGACCCTGCTGGTCAATCCGAACCAGCCGGACACCACGACGGCCAACTTCTACCGGGACGCCGTGACCAACCACTACGCCCGTGCCATCCACGCCCAGATGGCCGACGGCAAGGCGTACGCGTTCGCCTTCGACGACGTCGGCAACCAGGAGTCGCTGGTCCACGACGGCAACCCTCAGCAGGCCTACCTGACCCTGGACCCGCTGAGCTGAACGACCGCATCCCGCACCCGGAGGGAGCCCGGGTGCGGGATGCCGTTTCCACAGGGAACGGTCAGCTGGTCGTCACGGCGGTGTCATCCACGACGAAGCTGGTCTGGAGGGAGGAGTCCTCGACACCGCTGAACTTGAGGGTGACGGTGGTGCCGGCGAACGAGGACAGGTCGAAGGTCTTCTGGCTGTACCCCGTGGCCTTGTTGAGGTTGGAGTACGTCGCCAGCGTGGTCGAACCGGCGGTGACCGTCAGTTTGTCGTACTGGGTGCTGGTGGTGGTCTCCGCGGAGTCGATGTGCAGGTAGAAGGTGAAGGAGGCCTTGCAGCCGCTGGGGATGGACACCGACTGCGACAGCGTGTCGGTGTGCGTGGAGCCGTAGCCGTCCAGCCAGCCCTTGTACGAACCGCCGTGGGCCGCCTGGCTGCTGGAGTTGGTGATGACGCCGCTGGTCGCGGTCCAGGTCGTGTTGCCGGACTCGAAGCCCGCGTTGCCGAGCAGTTGCGCCGAGGTGCAGGTGCCGCCACCGGAGGAACTGACGGTCCAGGTGAAGGACGCCGTGCCGGTCGCCCCGGTGCTGTCCGTGACGGTCACCGTGGTGCTGTACGTCCCGGCGGTGGTCGGGGTCCCGGTGATCGCGCCGGTGGAGCTGTTGATCGACAGCCCGGTGGGCAGCCCGCTCGCGGCGTACGTCAGGGCGCCGGCGTTGGTGCTGCTGGCCGAGATCTGAAGGGTCACCGCGGTGCCGACGGTGGAGGTCCGGCTGCCCGGGTTGGTGACGGTCACACCGCTGGTCGGCGGGGTGACGTGACTGCCGACGTTGATGCCGGCGAACGCGTTCGCGACACCCGCGTACTGGGTGGAGCTCGCGCCGTACAGCGCCGTCGCGGCGTTCAGCGCGGCGGTGCGCGCGGCCGCGTAGTTGGTGCTGGACGTCATGTACGTCGTCAGCGCCTTGTACCAGATCTGGAGCGCGGCGGCCCGGCCGATGCCCGCGACGGCGACACCGTCGGAGGTCGGGCTGTTGTAGGTGACGCCGTTGATGGTCTTGGTGCCGCTGCCCTCGGAGAGCAGGTAGAACATGTGGTTGGCCGGGCCCGAGGAGTAGTGGACGTCCAGGTTGCCGACGCCGGAGTACCAGCTGTCGGCGGAGCCGCCGTCCTTGTCCGGCTCGTCCATGTAACGCAGCGGCGTGCCGTCGCCGTTGATGTTGATCTTCTCGCCGATGAGGTAGTCACCGACGTCGCTGCTGTTGTTGGCGTAGAACTCCACGCCGGTACCGAAGATGTCGGAGGTGGCCTCGTTCAGACCGCCGGACTCACCCGTGTAGTTCAGGCCCGCGGTGTTGGAGGTGACGCCGTGGCTCATCTCGTGGCCGGCGACGTCGAGCGAGGTCAGCGCGTGGGTGCCGCCGGAACCGTCGCCGTAGGTCATGCAGAAGCAGTCGTCGTCCCAGAAGGCGTTGACGTACGCCGAGCTGTAGTGGACGCGGGAGTAGGCGGCGACGCCGTCGTTCTTGATGCCGCTGCGACCGAAGGTGTTCTTGTAGAAGTCCCAGGTCATCTGGGCGCCGTAGGCGGCGTCCGCACCGGCGGTCTGGGTGTTGGAGCCGGTGCCGGTACCCCAGACGTCGTCGGCGTCCGTCATCAGCGTGCCGGTGCCAGAGGTCCCGTTGTTGAGGCTGTACGTCTTGTGACCGCCGCGGGTCGTGTCGTACAGCTGGTACGTCGAGCCCGACAGCGTGGTGTTCAGGGTGACCGAACCGCTGTACTGGGTGTTGCCGGTGCCGGTCTTGACGTCCTGGAAGCGGCCGAGCTCCTCGCCGGTGGTGGCGTCGGTGACGACGTGCAGGCGGCTGGGCGTGCCGTCGTCCTGGAGTCCGCTGACCACGGTCTCCCAGGCGAGCTTCGGGGTGCCGTCGGCGGCCCAGATCACCTTGCGGGCGCTGTCCGTGGCGGGCTGCTGCGCGTCGAGGGACTTGGCCGCCTTCAGGGCCTTGGTCTCGGCCGCCGCCTTGGTGAAGGTCGCGGCGGTCGAGGCCACCTTCACGGTGCGCTTGTTGTTGAAGGTGGTGCTGACCGTGCCGGAGCCCTGCGAGGCCGGCGGCGTGTGCACGACGAGGTCGCCGCCGAGGACCGGGAGACCGTCGTAGGTGCGCTCGTACCGCGTGTGGACGGTGCCGTCGTTGTCCTTGACGACGTCCTTGACGACCAGCTTCTCCTTGGCGCCGAGGCCGAGGCTCTGCGCGGTCAGGGTGGTCTGCCGCGCGGCGCTCTTGATGAGTGCCGTGTGCTGGGCCGGGGTGAGATCGGCCGGCAGGCCACCGGCGCGCAGGGGGCTGGGGTGGGGGGAAGCAGGCTGTGCCGACGCCGGAACGGACGGGATGCCGACGGCGAGGAAGGCGGCGGTGGAGAGCAGGGCTGCTCCTACCGCGGTCCGCTTGCGGGGGATGCGTCTCACTCGTTCTCCTACTGCTGCGACCGCGGGGTGCGGCCGATGACAGACCGGGCAGACGGGTGTGCTGTCCGGGACGAGCCGAGCTGTGCGGGACCGTTGCTGCGTGGAGGGGCGGTGCCGGTCGTGTGCAGCGACAGTGGCGAGAATGACAGGCTTGACCAAGCCATGTCAGCCAGGTCCGGGGCAATCGAGGGTTATCCCTCTGCGCGCGTGACCCCTACATGTACTCGCCGGAGCGCCCGGAAGATGTTGACCGGAATTCAGCCCTTTGTGGCACGAGCGAAGGAGAAGTAGTCAAGAGTTAACCGAAGACTCGGGACGAAGCATTGCCCCACCCGGCCTTTACACGTAGACCTGCCTCCACAACAGCCGTTGCTCTGGGGGGAGTTGGCAGGATGCAAGGCACGGTCGACGGTTTCCGCTACGGGATCGTGACCCCGGTCGCCGCCTATCTGATGGCCTGCCTGGGCGGTGCGCTCGGCTTGCGCTGCACCGTCCGGTCACTGCTCGACACCCAGTGGTGGAGGTCGGGGTGGCTGGCACTCGGGGCCGCGTCGATCGGCTGCGGTATCTGGACGATGCACTTCATCGCGATGATCGGTTTCCAGGTCGAGGAGACCCGGATCGGATACGACGTCACGCTCACCGTGCTGAGCCTCGTCGTGGCCGTGGTGGTGGTCGGCGCGGGAGTGTTCATCGTCGGCCACCGGGGCGCGGGCCGGGTCGCGCTGGCCGTCGCCGGGGTGGTCACCGGGCTCGGCATCGCCGCGATGCACTATCTGGGCATGGCGGCGATCCACGTCAACGGGACGATCCGGTACGCCTCGTGGACCGTCTCCCTCTCCGTGCTGATCGCGATCGCCGCCGCGACCGCCGCCCTGTGGGCCGCCGTCACGATCCGTGGCTTCCTGGCCAGCCTCGGGGCCAGCCTGGTGATGGGCGTGGCCGTGTCCGGCATGCACTACACGGCCATGGCCTCCGTCAGCGTCCATCTGCACGGCACCACGGACGCCCGGGCCGGTGACGCGGCCACCTCGCTGCTGCTGCCGATGCTCATCGGGCCGGTCATCTTCCTGCTGCTGGCAGCGGTGGTGGTGGTGTTCGACCCGCTTCTCGTCCTCGGCGAGGGCGAGTGGAACCGCGACTCCGCTCCGCCGCGAGCCGCGACCGCCTCCGGTGCGAGCGGCCCGCGGCGCGCCGGCTGGGCGCGGCCGGCCCGCCCGGCGGCCGACGGACAGCCCCGGTCGCGGACCGCGGCACGCCCAGCCGGACGGCGGCGGAAACAGCCCGACCGGGAGCGGACACGGCACGGTCCGGCGTAGGCACGGACACGCAAAGGTGTGCCGGGCGCCCGGGGGTACGGGCGGGTGCCCGGAGGCCCCCCGTCGGCGCTCGGCCGGGAGATCGGACCGGCGCCGCACGACAACTGCGTCCGTGCGCGGTGATCTCGGCCGGAACTACCCCGTCGGGAAACGGACTTGTCAGGACTGTCCGGCCGGCCGGACGCCGGACGTCCGAGCCGCGCGACAGGGCGGGCCGCCGACAGGCCGTGCGGAGATCGTTGCTACGGTGCACCGATGTCTGACTCCTCACGCGACACAGCCGAGGGCGCGGGCTGGGGCGCCACCGAGCGCGGTGCGTACCAGCAGCTCATGCCGGCGGAGGTCGAGAAGCTGTCGTGGCTGAACCCGAGGACGCTGTGGGCCGCCCGCAACGGCATCCTGGCCTCCTGGTTCGGCGATCCGACGGGGCGTACCCGCGGCCGCTGGGCGGCTCAGCAGGCGGCGGCCGGGGCACCCGCCGACAAGGTGATCCGGCGGGACGACCCGGAGCGGTTCTCCTTCATGGTGATCGGCGACACCGGTGAGGGCGACGCACCCCAGTACGCCGTCGTGCCAGGATTTCTGAAGGCCGGTCAGGACACCCGGTTCACCGTCCTGGCCAGCGACGTGATCTATCCGGTGGGCGGCGCCGACGACTACAACGGCAAGTTCTTCCGGCCGTACCAGGACTATCGCGCGCCGATCTACGCGATTCCGGGCAACCACGACTGGTACGAGGATCTCGGCGCGTTCATGCGCGTCTTCTGCGACGACGCCCCGCCCCTGCCCGCCGAGCCCGCCCCGCGCCCCCTCACCCGGGCCTGGCTGCGGCACCTGCTGTGGCACCGGCCGCGTCCGGCGGACGGTCAGCACCTGGACGAGGCCAGGAAGTTGCGGTCCTCGCCCGACCAACAGGCCGTCCAGCCCGGCCCGTACTGGGCGATCGACGCCGGACCGGTACGGATCATAGGCATCGACACCGGTCTGCTGGGCACCATCGACGCCGAGCAGGGCGCGTGGCTGCGCGAGGTGTCCCAGGGGTCCCGCCCGAAGATCCTCGTCACGGGCTCGCCCCTGTACGTGGACGGCGAGCACCACCCCTGCCCGATCGAGGGCGGCGGCACGGTCGACGACGTGGTCCGCGACCCCGGTCATCACTACGTGGCGGCGATAGGCGGCGACATCCACAACTACCAGCGCTATCCGGTGGACGTGGACGGCCGGACCGTCCAGTACGTGGTCTCGGGCGGCGGCGGGGCGTTCATGCACGCCACGCACACCATTCCGCGCGTCAGCGTCGCGAACGTCGGCGAGCAGGACTTCCGCTGTTATCCGCTGCGCGGCGACTCCCTCGCCTTCTACAGCCGCCTCTACGGCCGCCGCCTGCGCCTGCGCCGCTTCTTCACCCTCACCGAGGCCGAGGCGACCGCCGTGCTCGCCGAGCGGCTGGGCATCACCCCGGTCCGTGCCACGGGCCCGTCCGTCCGGGTCACCCGGCGCATCCGCCTGGTCGCGAGTCTCCTGGGCGCGGGCGGCGACCCTGACCGGACCTCCCGCTTCCGCCTGCCCGTACGGAAGATCTACACCCAGCTGTTCTCGCCGGGTTCGGCGACGTACAGCCCGCCCTTCTTCAAGTGCTTCCTCCGGCTGGACGTCACCCCGGAGACGGTCCGGCTGCGCTGCTTCGCGGCCACCGGCAACCGCGCCCAGGAGGCGGACCCGCCGGTGGAGGACGACGTCGTCATCCCGCTGGCCTGACCGGCCGCTCCGGCGGCCACCTGCGACAATCAAGAGGCAGAGCGAAGAGACGACCGGGGTACGGCCCGCCGGGCCGTGGACGACGGAGGAACCCATGCCGCCCATCTCACGCCCGTTGCGCAAGCTGGGCTTCCTCACCATCGGACTGTTCGACGAGGCGGACCCGCGCCGGGGGCACGAGTCCACGCTGGAGATCATCGAGCTGGGCGAGCAGCTCGGCTTCGACAGCGCATGGGTCCGCCACCGCCATCTCCAGTACGGCATCTCCTCCCCCGTCGCCGTCCTGGCGGCGGCCTCGCAGCGCACCAGCCGGATCGAACTGGGCACGGCGGTCATCCCGTTGGGCTGGGAGAACCCGCTGCGCCTCGCGGAGGACCTGGCGACGGTCGACATCCTGTCCGGGGGCCGCCTCAACCCGGGGGTCAGCGTCGGCCCGCCGATTCACTACGACCAGGTCAAGGGGGCGCTGTACCCGGACACCGCGGACACCGAGGACTTCGGCTACGACCGGGTGGAACGGCTGCTGGACCACGTGCGTGGCAAGCCCGTCACGGACTTCAGCGGCGTCGAGGGCTTCGAGGTGTTCTCCGACCGGGTGCAGCCGCAGTCCCCGGGGCTGGGCCGCCGCCTGTGGTACGGCGGCGGCAGCACGCGCTCGGCGCGCTGGGCCGGCGAGCACGGCATGAACCTGCTGACGAGCAGCGTCGTCAAGGCGCCGGAGGACCCGGCCGAGCCCGGTGACTTCGCCGAGATCCAGCTGTCCCACATCCGCGCCTTCCGGGCCGCCCACCCCGACGGCGAGGCCGCCCGGGTCTCCCAGGGACTGGTGGTCGTCCCCACCGACTCCGCCACCCCCGAACAGCGCGCGAAGTACGAGGAGTTCGCGGCGGCCCGCACCCCCCGCACCGCCGCGCCCCAGGGCCCGGCGCGCCTGATGTTCGCGCCGGACCTGGTCGGCACCTCCGAGGAGATCGCCGAACGCCTGCACACGCACGCCGCGTTCCGCGAGGTCGACGAGGTGGCGTTCGCGCTGCCGTTCACCTTCGAGCACGAGGACTACGTGCAGATCCTCACCGACATCGCGACCCGGCTCGGCCCCGCGCTCGGCCGGCCCGCCACCGGCCCCACCGGCTGATTCACCAGCGGCCCGCCTCGGTCCCGACGACCGGCCGCGACGGCCTGCCGTCCACGCCGACCGGTACGTCACCGGTGAGCATCACCCGGTGCATGGTCCGGGGGAAGCCGAGGTGGGCGTTGTCAGCGGGCGCCAGATGGATCGTGGCCCTGTTGTCCCAGAAGGCCACGCTGCCCGGCTCCCAGCGGAAGCGGACGGTGTACTCGGGCCGGACGGCCTGTTCGAGGAGCATGTCCAGCAGCGCCCGGCTCTCCGCGCGGGACACACCGGCGATCTGCTCGACGTAGTAGCCGTTGACGTACAGCACCCGCTCGCCCGTCTCCGGGTGGACGCGCACCAGCGGGTGCACGGAGGCGACCTGATGGTCCAGCAGGTGGCGGACGTACGCGTCGTCGCCCGGACGTGGCTGGTAGCCGACGCCGAGCCGGTGCTCGGCCCGCAGCCCGTCGACGAACGCCTTGACCGGCGCGGACAGTCCGGCGTACGCGGCCGCGAGGTTCGACCAGGTGGTGTCGCCGCCGTAGGGCGGCACGGTCTCGGCGCGCAGGATCGTCGCGGCCGGCGGGTCGACGCGGGCGCCGTGGTCGCAGTGCCAGCCGCGCAGCAGGGTGTGCCGGCGGCGTTCCAGCCACTCCTGGTGCTCCATCCCGAACCGTCCGCCCAGTTCCAGCCGGTCGGCGGTCGTCTCGATCTCGGGGAAGTCGGGCGGTGACGCGCCGCCCCGCCTGCCCGGCACGACCGGCTCGCCGAACCGGCGCGCGAACGCCACGTGCCCGGCGTGGTCGAGTCGCTGCCCCCGGAAGAACACCACCTTCCACCGCAGCACCGCCGCCCGGATCACGGCCACCTGCGCGTCGTCCGGGCCGGCCGCCAGGTCGACGCCCTCGATCTCGGCTCCGATGTGCCCGGCGACCGGTGTCACCGCCACCCCGGCGCGCCGCATCGCCTCGTCCGTCGTACGGCTGTCCGTCGTCATGCGCACTCCGCTGTTCGTCGCCTTCACCTACGGGTCAGAGCCTGACAGCGAACGCCGGGCCTGGCGACCGGCCTCCTCGTCGGCCTGCCCGCGGCACGGCCCGTGCCGTCCGCTGGCCGCTGGCCGCTGGCCGCCGCCCGATGGCCGTGGTCCTCGTCCCCCGTCCGCCCGGTTGATCATTCCTGCCCCTGTCCACGAGGCTGGACGCGGAACGCAGTCAAGGGAAGGTCCGACGGTGATCAGCATTCCGACGCACGAGCTCAACGACGGCAGGACGATCCCCGCCCTCGGTCTGGGCACCTGGCCGATGGACGACGCACAGGCGGAGCGGGCGGTGGTCGACGCGCTGGAGCTGGGCTACCGGCTCTTCGACACGGCCACGAACTACCGCAACGAGACCGGAGTCGGCCGCGGTGTGGCGGCCGGCGACATCCCGCGGGAGGAGATCGTCGTCACGACGAAGCTCCCGGGACGGCACCACGGCTACGAGGAGACGCTCGCCTCCTTCGAGGAGTCCCGCGCCCGCCTCGGGCTGGACTATGTGGACCTGTACCTCATCCACTGGCCGCTGCCCCGCGTCGGCAAGTACGTCGACTCCTGGCGCGCCATGATCAAACTCCGTGAGGAGGGGCTGGTCCGCTCGATCGGCGTCTCCAACTTCACAGCCGACCACATCGAGCTCATCGAAGAGCGGACCGGGGTGCTCCCGGCCGTCAACCAGATCGAGCTGCATCCACTGTTCCCGCAGGACGACCTGCGCGCCTTCCACGAGCGCAAGGGCATCCGAACCGAGAGCTGGAGTCCGCTGGGCCGCGGCCGTCAACTGCTGGACGACCCCGTGATCGTCACCGTCTCCAAGGCCTTCGGGGTGACCCCGGCGCAGGTCGTCCTGCGCTGGCACACCCAGCTCGGCGCGATTCCCATCCCCAAGTCGGCCAGCCCCGAACGCCAGGGGGAGAACCTGGACGTCTTCGGCTTCGAACTCGGGCCGGCCCAGATGTCGGCCATCGCCGACCACCCGCACCGGCGTCTGGGCGGGGACCCCGAGGTGCACGAGGAGTTCTGACTCCGTGCCGGGCACGAGCGGTTCCCGGACCGGGCCGGACGGTACGGGAACCGCTCACGGCCGCACGGGTACGGGAACGGCTCGTGGCCGCACGGGTACGGGAACGGCTCACGGTCGCACGGGTACGGGTACGGGAACGGCTCACGGTCGTACGGGTACGGGAACCGCTCGTGGCCGCCGCCCCCCGCACCACCGACGGAGATCAGCGGAATCCGCCTCCAACCGGCCGTCTGGGCCTCTATGTTCACAGCGACATGCCCGTCGCTCACCGTGCACCCCAGGAGGCCTTCCGTATGCGCACCCTGTTCCGCACCCTCGTGACCGGGGCGGTCGCCGCAACGACCGTCCTCGCCTGCGGCACCGCCCACGCCACCCCGGGCGGCCCCGGGGTCTCGGCCCGGCTGATCGCCCAGAGGACCGTCGGAGGCACCGACTACGTCCTCAGGGAGATCACCATTCCGCCCGGCCAGGCCACCGGCTGGCACTACCACGACGGGCCCCTCTACGGCTTCGTGCGGCAGGGCACGCTCAGCCACTTCGACTCCGGCTGCGCGTCGGACGGTGTCTACCGCGCGGGCAGCGCCATCCAGGAGCCGGCCGGGTCCGGCAACGTGCACATCGGCCGCAACCTCGGAGACACCCCGGTCGTCCTCGACGTGCTCTACGTGCTGCCGCACGGTGCGCCGTTCTCCGAGGACGCGCCGAACCCGGGCTGCCCGTTCGAGTGATCACTCCGGCGGCAGCGGCTGTTCGGCCCAGATGATCTTGCCGCTGCCGGTCTGCCGGCTGCCCCAGCGCTGGGTGAGCTGGGCCACCAGCAGCAGACCACGCCCACCCTCGTCGAAGACGTGGGCGCGGCGCAGATGCGGGGAGGTGGAACTGCCGTCGGACACCTCGCAGATGAGGGCGCGGTCACGGATCAGCCGTAGCTGGATGGGCGGTTCGCCGTACCGGATGGCGTTGGTGACGAGTTCGCTCACGACGAGTTCGGTGACGAAGGCGGTCTCCTCCAGGCCCCAGGCCGTCAGTTGGTCGGCGACGTCCTGCCGGGTGACAGCCACCTGCGCCGGGTCGGTCGGGACGTCCCAGGTGGCGACCTGGTCCGCGCCCAGGGCGCGGGTGCGGGCCAGCAGCAGGGCGACGTCGTCGCTCGGTTCCTCCGAGAGCACGGCCTTCAGGACGGTGTCGCAGAGGGTGTCGAGGGTATCGGTACGAGCGGTCAGCGCCCGGCACAGTTCGGTGGTGACGCTGTCGACGTCACGGTCGCGGTCCTCGATCAGACCGTCCGTGTAGAGGGCGACGACCGTGCCCTCGGGCAGCTCCACCTCGGTCGCCTCGAAGGGCAGGCCGCCGACGCCGAGCGGGGGTCCCGGGGCCGCCTCGATGAGGTGTGCGGTGCCGTCGGGCAGGACGACGGCGGGGGCCGGGTGCCCGGCGGACGCCAGGGTGAGGTGGCGCGTGACGGGGTCGTAGACGGCGTAGAGGCAGGTGGCGCCGAGCTCGGCCACATCGTCGTCGGCGTCGTCGGTGGCCAGGTGGGTGACCAGGTCGTCGAGATGGGTGAGGAGTTCGTCCGGAGGGAGGTCGACGTCGGCGAGGGTACGCACGGCCATGCACAGCCGCCCCATGGTCGCCGAGGACGGGATGCCGTGTCCCACGACGTCGCCGACGACCAGGGCGACCCGGCTGCCGGACAGCGGGATCACGTCGAACCAGTCGCCGCCGACGCCCGCGAGCGACCCGCTGGGCAGGTAGCGGTGGGCCACCTCGACCGCCGCCTGTCCGGGCAGTCCGCGGGGCAGCAGGCTGTGCTGGAGCGCGAGCGCGGTCGCCCGTTCGCGGGCGAAGCGGCGGGCGTTGTCGATGCAGACGGCGGCCCTGCTGGCCAGTTCCTCGGCGAACACGATGTCGTCGGACGCGTACTGGTCGGGGTGGGCCACCCGGACGCCCACCGCGACGCCCAGCGTGGTGCCGCGGGCCCGCAGCGGCACCGCGAGCATCGAGTGGGCGCCCCGGCGGAAGGGGCGTCCCGCGGGTGCGCGGGCGTTGCGCTGCTCCAGCCAGCTCAGGAACTCCGGCTCGCCCGCCTGACCGAGGACCGCCCGCCCCTCCAGCAGGGCCCGCGCCTGCAGGCAGGTCGGCGGGCAGACGTCCGCCTCGCCGAGGTGCACGGCCGTCTCGGGTGTGCCGTCGTTGATCGAGCGGTGGGCGACCCGGCGCAGCACGATGTCGTCCGCGTCCGGCTCCCCCGGCGGTTCGTCCGCGCCGAGGACCCATTCGAGCAGGTCCACGCTGGCGAAATCGGCGTACTTCGGTACCAGGAGCTCCACGAGTTCCTCGGCGGTGCGCACCACGTCCAGGCTGGTGCCGATGCCGGCCGCCGCCTCGTTCAGCAGTGACAGCCGTCGCTGGGCCCAGTACTGCTCGGTGCTCTCGAGCGCCACGAGCGCGACCCCGGTCAGCTCCTCGGCGGGGTCCCGCACGGGCCACATCTCGATGCTCCAGGCGTGCTCCCGGTTCAGTGCGGGCGCGCCCGCGAAGCTCTGGTAGCGGGCCGGCAGGCCGGTCTCGGCGACCTGGCGCAGATGGTCCAGGAATCCCTGGTTCTCCTCGACGTCCTCCACGGTCTCCAGGAGGTGCCGCCCGAGCAGGGCCTCCTCGGGCATGCCCATCACCTGGCAGGCCACCTCGTTGACGCGGAGGTAGCGCTGCTCGGTGTCGAAGATCGACATCGACATGGACGCCTGCTGGAAGGCCTGCTCCGCAAGGCTGGGCCCCGGTCCGCCGTTGCGCTCGGCGGTGATCACGTATCCGCCGGGCGTGCCGTCCGTGCCCAGCACGGGGCAGGCCGTGAGGTCGAGGAGGACGGTGGAGCCGTCGCGGTGCCGCAGTACGGCGGTGCCGGTCAGCGCGGGCGGGAAGCCGGCCGGGACGTCCTCGGCGAGCAGGTCGCGTGCCCGACGGCCCACGGCCTCGTCGGCGGCATGGCCGGTCAGCGCGCGGGCACCCTCGCTCCAAGCGGTCACGACACCCCGGACGTCGACGATCGCCACGGCGGCGACATGCTCCATATCATCCAGGATGATCCGATTGTCCCACCGCATCAAGCGCGGGCGTCTCCGCTTCCCGCCGGGCAACCCGAGGCGCCCGGAAGCACCCGGGACAGGTCCGGCGGATCACGTCGCCACGCGTGACGGGGCCGGCCGGTCGACGCAAGCGAGTGCGGCAGCGCGGCGGGAGTGCTGCGACCGCGAGCGGAAGGCGGAAAGCCACAGGGCGGAAGGCGATACGGCGCAGGGCGCGGGACGGGTGCGGCCGCAAGGCGCGGGACGGTGCGGCCGCACGGCGGAAGGCGGTGCGGCGCGGGAACGGAGGGTGATACGGCGCCCCCGACGGACGAGGGCGTCGTGTCCGGCCGTGCGGCCGCTCCGCCGTGCGGCCCGCCGCGCCAGGCCCCGCTCACCCGCGCCGACCGGGCACCGAAGCGATCAGCGACCCTCCGGGCCGCCCGGCCGGCCGGACAGCACACCTAGTGCCACAACAGGCGACGTTCGCCCCGTCGCGACGTCCGGCACTTCCTCTCGCCGCACCGGCCGAAAGCCCACGTACGACCAGTACGAGGACGTCCGGCCGGCCCGCCGAGAGCACGCACCGGACGCCGCTCCTTCACGGGCGAACGCTGCCTGCCACGGCACTAGCCCCGGTGGGCGCGCAGCGCGGCCAGAGCGCGGTCGGCATGCGTGTTCATGCGCAGCTCGCTGCGCACGACCTCCAGGACGGTGCGGTCCTGCGCGATGACGAAGGTGACCCGCTTGGTGGGCGCCAGCGAGAACCCCCGCTTCACACCGAACCGCTCCCGGACCGTGCCGTCGGCGTCGGACAGCAGGGGCATGCCGAGCGTATGGCGGCCGGCGAACTCCTGCTGCCGGTCGACGGAGTCGCCGCTGATGCCCACCGGACGCCCGCCCGCGGCGGCGAACTCGGCGGCCAGGTCGCGGAAGTGGCAGGCCTCGGCGGTGCAGCCGGCGGTCAGGGCGGCCGGGTAGAAGAACAGCACGACAGGTCCGTCGGCGAGCAGTTCGGACAGGCTGCGTACGGTGCCGGTCTCGTCCGGGAGCGAGAAGTCCTCGACCCGGGTGCCGACCTCGATCTGGGTGCTCATGACCGGCCCTCCGCACTCCGGGCGACGCTGCGGGCCCACAGCACGAGGGGCACCTGAAGGGGCAGACGGCCGAAGGCGGCGGCCTTCTGCGGGGTGGGACGGTGGCGCCAGTCGACGGCCATCTTCACGTTCGCGGGGAACACGCCGACGAAGAACGCCGCGGCGGCCAGCGCGGCGACGCGCCTGGTCCGTGGCACCGCGAGTCCGGCCGCGAGGGCCAGTTCGGCGACACCGCTCGCGTACGTCCACGTCCGGGGCGAGCCGGGCAGCGCGCGAGGCACGGTGGCATCGAACTGGCGTGGCCTGGCGAAGTGGGCGGTGCCCGCGGTGGCCAACAGACCGGCGAGCAGCAGGGACGAGCGTTCGGACCGTGACACGGTTCCTCCTCTGACGACCTGCCGCGCGATATTACTCGACGGTAGAGCGGCGGGGCCCAGCGAGGTCGGACAGCGCCCCTCGGGGTCGCGGTCTACTGATCGGCCTCGTCGTCGACGGCGTACGAGAGGAAGTCGTCGACCATGCGGTGAAACAGCGTGGCGAGCTCGCGCAGCTCCTTCGGCGACCAGTCGGCGAGCGCCAGCTGCATCCCGCGGGCACCGGCCTCCCGGACCCGGGCGACGGCCCGCCGGCCGGCGTCGGTCAGCTGGATCCGCTGCGCCCGGCCGTCGTCGGGATCAGGTACGCGGGTGACGTACCCGGACTTCTGAAGCTGCTGCACCGTGCGGGTGACGTGCGAGGCCTCCACGCCCAGCCGGTGGGCCAGCTCCCCCGGCCTCAGCGGGTCGGATTCGGCGACCTGTCGCAGCAGCGCCACCGCGGCCCGGTCCAGCGGCACCCCGGCCAGGGCCATGAGCCGCTCGTGCTGCCGGGCCCGGGTGCTCAGGTAGGTGATGCGGGTGAGCGCCCGCTCGATCTCGACCACTTCCGGGGAGGCGGCGGGGGCGGCGGGAAGCGGTGACGTGGGCATACGCGGCACTTTACCATCTTGTTGCGTAACTCAAGTAAATGGACTGGTCCGCCACTACGGGCTCGCGACGGGCCGAGCCGACGGCGGCCGGACGGACAAGGCGGGTCAGGGCAGGGCAGGCCGTCCACGCCGGCCGTCAGGCGGACCCCGGCGTCAGGACGTGCGGGTGACCGGGGCCAGCCAAAGACCGACGATCGCGTCGATCAGGCCGGTGGCGGCGTCGTGCCAGGTGCCGCGAGGGGTGGGAAGGTGCTCGGCGAGGGCGCGCTCCCGCTCCGCGGAGGTGTGCAGGATCAGATGGCGGGCCATCGTGGCGCGTTCGGCGCGCACCTCGGCGGGCAGCTCGGCCAGGCACCGGTCCAGCGCGTCGAGGACCAGCCGCAGCGACGGCGAGGTCAGGGACTCCTCGATCATGATCTGGTGGAGCGCGGGGTCGGTCATCACCTGCGCGCAGAACCGCGCGTACCAGGTGGGACCGCCGTCCTCGGCGAGGTACTCGGTGAGGGGGCGCACCAGGCAGGACACCCAGTCGCGGAGGTCCGTGGAGTCGCCGGCCTCGGCCACCAGCCGGGCCCGCTCCTCCTCGACGCGCCGGGCGTGCTTGCGCGCGATCGCCCGGACCAGGTCGGCACGGGTGCCGAAGTGGTAGCCGACCGCCGCGTTGTTGCCCTGGCCGGCGGCCTCGCTGACCTGACGGTTGGACACCGCGTACACCCCGCGCTCGGCGTACAGCCGTTCCGCGGCGGTCAGGATCAGCTCGCGCGTCGCGCCGGACTGCTCCGCCCGCACCGCCCTGCCCGCCATGACCACCACCGCTCCGGGACTGCGCACCGCCCTGGGACGGCCAGTCCCCGTGCCGTCCCGGGTCCGCCGCCGCACCGGCGGTCTCCAGGGACGTCAAGCCTACGCAACCGCCTGTGAACGCAGGTGGGCGCCCCGCGCCCACGCCCGGGGCCGTTGTCAGCGGCTCCGCCTAGGGTTTCGCCCGGCTCATGGATCTCACCTGGGGAGGGCAGCGCGATGGGCGCGAGCGGCTGGGACTACGTCACGTCGTACACGGGCAGCGTCGAGGAGTGCCTGGAGGCTCTGCACGCCCGCGTCTTCGAGGAGGACTACGGCGACGACGACACGTACGCGAGCCTCGACGAACTCTGGGCGGACGAGGAGTTCATGGGCGAGGAGGGCACGCACTCGATCCTCGACATCCGGCGCGTCGAGCGCACCAGCGCCCCGCCACAGGATTTCGACCCCGCGGAGTACGGCACCCTGCACCCCCTCCCGGTCGACCGCGTCGCCCACCACTTCGGCACCGAGCGGCCGGCGCCGGCCCTGTTCCGCGACCTGCTCGCCCGGTCGCTGGAGCACACCGGTCCGCCGGACACCCGGCCGCGGACGCTGCTGGACGAGTGCGGGATGAGATGGACGGGTGTGTACGTCGTCCTGTACACCGGCGAGCGGCCGACCCACCTCGGCGTCTTCGGGTACTCGGGCGACTGAGGCCACCGTCGGCGGTCCGGACGGCGCCGTTCAGGGGAAACCGGCGGGTGGCACGCGTGAGGGGGGCCCGGGCCGTCGACACCTCACCCGTGACCCTGCCGCTGATCGCCCCCATGCTCGCCACGTCCGGCACCCTGCCACCCGCCGCGCAGGACGCGCACTGGGCCTACGAGACCAAGCAGGACGGCCAGCGCGTGGTGGCCTACCTGGCCGGGGACGGCGGTGTGCTGCTGCGGGCCAGGTCCGGGGAGGACATCACCCTCGCCTACCCCGAGCTGCGCACGCTGGGCGGTGCGCTGGACGGCACGCCCGCCGTTCTCGACGGGGAGGTCCTGGCGCTGGACGAACACGGCCGTGCCGACTTCCAGTTGCTCCAGTCACGTATGGGCCTGGCCCACGCGCCGGGCAGGGCGGCCCGCCGGGCCTCCGAAGTCCCCGTCCATCTCGTCCTGTTCGACGTCATGCACCTCGGCGCCAGATCCCTGCTGACCGAGCCGTACCGCAGACGGCGCGGGGAGCTGGAGGACCTCGGCCTCGACGGACCGTACTGGTCGACGCCGACCGCTCTCGTCGGCCACGGCGAGCAGGCCCTGCGGGCCACCCGCGAGCACGGCCTCGAGGGCCTGGTCTGCAAACGGCTGGACTCCGTCTACGAGGCCGGGGTGCGCTCCCGGGCCTGGGTCAAGATCCGCAACCTGCGCAGCGAGGACGTGATCGTCGGCGGCTGGCTGCCCGGCAAGGGGCGGCTGTCCGGTCTGCCCGGCGCCGTCCTGGTCGGCCAGCGCGCCGCCGGTCGGCTGCGTTACGTCGGCAGTGTGGGCACCGGCTGGAGCGAGGCCGAGCGGGCCGAGCTCACCGCGCTGCTGCGGACCGCGGCGACGGACCGGTGCCCCTTCGACCCCGTGCCGCCGGTCACCGGCGCGCACTGGGTGCTGCCGCGGCTGGTCGGCGAGGTCCGCTTCAGCACACGTACCCGGGCCGGGCTGCTGCGCCAGCCGTCCTGGCTGCGACTGCGCCCGGACCTCGCGCCCGAGGAGTCGGCGGCCGACCTGCCGGACGACTTCGCCTGACACCACGTCATGATTCAAATATTGGGCTGCGCTTCACCGCCGGTACGCATGTGACCCCTTGGCTCGGATGGGAAAACCCGGGAAGCTGAACTCCCCATTCCCCCACAGCCGTTGGGCTGCGCCCGGACAGAGGAGGACGCAGTGTCGTCACAGAAGTTCAAGGCCCACCGCAGGAGATGGCTCACCGGCCTGGCCGGGGCCGCCGCCCTCGTCATCGCCTTCCCCGCCGCCGCCTTCGCCGCCCCGCCCCAGGCGCTGCCCCGCAACGCCGAGGCCGCGGAACTGACCTACCAGCCCGCCTTCGACTACGACACGGACGGCTGCTACTCCACGCCGGCCATCGGCCCCGACGGCACCATCAACCCCGGTCTCAACCCGACCGGTGCCCTCAACGGGTCGTGCCGGGACGCCTCCGACCTCGACAACACGAACAGCTACTCGCGCTACAAGTGCAACAACGGCTGGTGCGCGTACATATACGGCCTGTACTTCGAGAAGGACCAGGCGTTGGCGGGCACCAGCCTCGGCGGCCACCGCAACGACTGGGAGCACGTCGTGGTGTGGGTGCAGAACAACCAGGTGCAGTACGTCTCGACCTCCAACCACGGCTCGTTCACCGTGCACGCGGCGTCCACCGTCCGCTTCGACGGCACGCACGCGAAGATCGTCTACCACAAGGACGGCATCAGCACGCACTGCTTCCGGCTGGCCAACACCAACGACGAGCCGCCGGAGAACCACAAGGGCACCTGGCAGTACCCCCCGCTGGTCGGCTGGAACGGCTACCCGGCGGGCCTGCGCGACAAGCTGAGCTCCTACAACTTCGGCAGCGCCAACTTCGGCCTGAAGGACGCCAGCTTCGCCTCCCACCTCTCCTCGGCGAAGCCGTCCGGAATCACGTTCGACCCCAACGCCTGACCGCGCCACCGATCTCCGTCCCGCTCGTTCTCCAGGCTCCCGGAGTCACCACGGCTCCGGGAGCACGGAGCGGCGCGAGCGGGGAGGACGTGACGTGGCGGCGGTCGGCACACGACGGGGCGGAGTCTCACGGCGGGGTTTCCTCGCGGTTCTGGGCGCGGCGGGAGCCGTCGGCGCCGGTGCACGGCCCGCGGCCCCGGGGAACGGTGTCACCATGCCCTCACTCGCCTTCGCCGACCCCGCCACCCAGCGGCGGCTCGGCAGTCTGTACGCGGCCGCGCTGACCGACCTGGCCGAGACCAACACCGTGACCGCCGACCGGACGGTGTACGACAGGGCGGGGCTGCTGACCGACCCGCCGGGGACCCTCGTACGGGCCGGGGGCGGGTACCCGCAGCCGCAGCGGTGGACCCGGGACGCGGCCGTCAACGCGTGGAGCGCGGCGAGCCTCCTGACGCCCGCCGTCGGCCGCAACACGCTCTGGTCGGTCGTCGACCGCGGCCCGGACGGGCTCGTCGTGCAGCAGGACAACCAGTGGTGGGACCAGGTCGTCTGGGTCCCGGCCGCCTGGCACCACTACCGGGTCACCGGCGACCGGGACTTCCTGGCCAAGGCCCACGAGACGGCCGTCAACACCCTGGCCTCGCGCCGCAGCCGGCACTTCGATCCGGCGTACGGTCTCTTCCGGGGGCCGAGCTTCATGAACGACGGCATCTCCGGCTACCCCGCCCCGCCCGAGTCGAAGGACGTCCGTTCCTCCTTCGTCCTCGACCACCCCGCAACCGACCGGCTGATGTGCCTGTCGACCAACTGCCTCCACCACGGCGCCCTGTCGGCCCTGGCGGACATGGCCGAGGCCCTCGGGCAGCCCGC
Organism: Streptomyces sp. NPDC059582; assembly: GCF_042735715.1. Lineage (NCBI taxonomy): Bacteria > Bacillati > Actinomycetota > Actinomycetes > Kitasatosporales > Streptomycetaceae > Streptomyces > Streptomyces sp. NPDC059582. The sequence goes on along the minus strand of NZ_JBHWCC010000014.1, from coordinate 14,366 downwards.
CGCGCCCCTGCGCACGGAGGCGTCCCGGCTGCGCGCCTCGATCGACCGGCATCTGTGGCGCGAGCAGGCCGGCACGTACGCCTACCTGCTGCACGACGACGGACGGCCCGACACCGCGCAGGAGGGCGCCGGACTGGCCCTCGCCCTGCTCCTCGGCGTCGCCGACCGGCGCCGGGCCGGTCTGATCCTCGACCGCACCCACTGGCAGCCGCACGGGATCGTCAACGTGTGGCCGCACTACCCGCGCTTCGACGACCGCAAGCCGGGCCGGCACAACGTCATGCTCTGGCCGATGGTGCACGGTCTGTACGGCCTGGCCACGGCCGACGCCGGCCGCACCGGGCTCTTCGAGCGCTCCGTCGACCTGCTGGCGGGTCTGTTCGCCGCGGGCGGCTTCCACGAGGTGTACGACTCCGTGAGCGGCGCCGTCGACGGCGGCTGGCAGCGGGGCGGCAGCGGCCGGCCGGAGCACTTCGTGTCCCAGCCCGACCAGACCTGGTCGGCGACGGCCTGTCTGCGACTGGTCCACGAGGGCCTGTTCGGCCTGACCTTCACCCCGGACGAACTGCGCCTGCGCCCCTGCCTGCCCGGGTCCTGGGGGCCGGTGAGTCTGCGCGGCCTGCGGTACCGGGGTATGACGCTCGACATCAGCCTGTCCGGCCACGGCAGCCGGGTGGCTTCCTGCGCGATCGACGGCGGGGCGGCCGAACCCGTCCTGCCGGCCGGCGGATCCGGGCACCACACGGTCCACCTCACGCTCGACGGCGACCGCGAGAGCTGACCGCCACAACGGGCAGGAGGAGTGGGAGGCGCCCCCGGGGGACCTCAGCGGCGGTCCACCAGCGCGTCCCCCAGCCCGGTCCGCCGGTACAGCACGAAGTAGCCCTGGCGCCGCGACTCGACGAGTCCCGCCTCCCGCAGGACCGACAGATGCGCGGAGACCGACGACGGCGCCAGCGCGTGCCGGCGGGCCAGCTCCGTGGTCGAGGCGGGCGTGGTGAGACCGGCCAGGACGGCCGCGCGTCCGCCGCCCAGCAGGCGGGCGAGCGCTTCGGAGGGGGGTGGCACCGAAGCCGCGTGGAACCGGCCCATGCCACGGGCGGGGTAGATCACGGTCGGCTGCCAGGGACGCGCGAAGCCGCTGACCACGTCCGGCCAGACGAACACGCTCGGCATCAGCAGCACGCCCCGGCCGTCGGCGCCCTGCGCGTCGGCGAGATCGCCGTACATCCGCAGAGTGAGGGTGTCACCGGCCCAGTCGATACCGGGGTGCAGCCCGGTGAGCAGCGTGGCCAGCCCGCCGTCCGCGCTCTGCCGGGAGCGGTGGGCGATGTCGGCCTCCAGGACGGCGCGGTGGCGGGGCCAGTCCGGGGCGAGGAGGGCGTGCCAGGCGCGCTCGGTGAGGTCGGCGAGCCGTCGTACGGTCCCGGCGGGATCGTCGAGGGCGGCGCGCCCCGGTGGCGACTGAGCGAGTCCGGGCGCGCAGGCGAGCGAGCGGGCCATCTCGGCATGGGCGAGGCCGGGGTCGGTGGCGCGCATCCGGGCCAGTTCGTCCTCGATGGAGGGGTACGGCTCCGAAGGGGGCGCGCCGAGGAAGTCGGGGGTGTAGCCGCCGGGACGCGGGACGAACAGCCACAGCGGCGCCAGGTCGAGTCCGGCCACGGTCCGTGCGGTCCGGCGCAGCCAGGCGCGGTGGTAGCCGTGCCGGGCGGGCCGGCGCAGCAGCCGCAGCGCCTCGTGGGTCTGGCACAGCGGGGAGATCGCGAACCGGCAGCGCGTGAGGTCGTCGGTGCCCAGGTGCAGGGTCAGCGGCAAGGCGGCCTCCGTGAGCGATTCGTCCCCGGCCGAAAGAGTAGAGGCCCCGGACGTGCCCCGGCACGCTTGCCGTCGGCCGTCGACCCCGTCGTGGAAGGGCACATCCATGGGCAGCGCACGTCCGCCCGCCTGGCGCAGGGCCGCGGTCGTCGCGGCGCTGATGCTGGCGGCGTTCACCTTCAACACCACCGAGAACCTCCCCGTCGGCCTGCTCTCCCTCATGTCGGCCGGCCTGCGGGTGCCGCTCGCGGCGGTGGGCGTGCTGGTCACCGGTTACGGGCTGACCGTGGCCGTGGTCTCGCTGCCCGTCGCGCACGCCACCCGGTCCGTACCCCGCCGCCGTCTCCTCACCGGACTGCTGGGGCTGCTCGCCCTGGCCTGCTGGGCCGCGGCGCTGGATACCGTGTCGTACGGGCTGCTGCTGGCCTCCCGGCTGGTGACCGCGCTCGCGCAGGCGTTGTTCTGGGCCGTGATGGGGCCGGTCGCGGTCGGGCTCTTCCCGCCGGAGCGCCGGGGACGGGTCATCGGGCTGCTGTCCGTGGGCGGGTCGCTGGCCACGGTGCTCGGGGTGCCGGCCGGGACCTGGCTGGGTGGGCACGTCGGCTGGCGGGCGCCGTTCGCGGTGCTCGGGGCGCTGGCCGCGCTCTGTCTGGTGGTGATAGCCGTCCTGCTGCCGACGTCCCGCCCACAGGACAGCCACGCGGCGTACGGTGCCGCTCCCGACCGGCGCCGGTTCGCCGTCGTGCTCGCCACCACCGCGCTGTCGGTGACCGGGGCCTTCACCGGGTTCACGTACGTCGCCGTCTTCCTCACGGACGTGACCGGGTTCGCGGCGGACTCGGTGGGGGCGGTGCTGCTGGCCTTCGGGGCGGCGGGGCTGACCGGTGTCTCGGTGGCCGGGCCGCTGCTGGACCGGTTCCCACGCGCCACGTTGGCCGTACCGGTGGCGGCCCAGGCGGCGGCCCTGCTCGGCCTGTCCGCGGGGGCGCGCAGCGAGGTGGCCGTCGTCGCGCTGGTCATGCTGCTGGGTGCGTCGGTGGGTCCGGTGTTCATGGCGACGCAGAACGAGAGCCTGCGGGTGGCGCCAGGGCGCACGGAGTCGGCCCTCGCGGCGAATTCCGCGGCCTTCAACGCGGGGGTGGCCGCCGGTGCGCTGCTGGGCGGTGCCCTGCTGCCCGTGGTCGGGGCGCGCGGGGCGTTCCTGGTGGGCGGGCTGCTCACGGTGGCCGCGCTCGCGGTGCCGACCTGGCCGGTGTCGGCCGCGGCGCCGCTCGCCGAGGGCGGTCACGGCCATGGACGCGCGCGCACCGGCACCGCATGATGTGCGGATGGATCTTCACGACGCACCGCACTCGGCCGTCCAGGCGGACGCCCTGCTCGCCCTGTCCGAGGGCCACCACGCCCGCGTCACCCGCGCGACCGGCACGCGGGAGGCGGCCGGGCACCTGGTCAAGACGTACGCGATCGAGGCGCCGGGCCGCACGGTGACCGAGCGGGACACCGAGGCCGCGGTGCGGACCGCGGCCGCCCATCTCACGCTCGGCGGCCTGCGGGGCTCGCTGGGCCTCGCGGTGCTGCTGGTGCACGCGGGCGGCGACGGCGACTACGTCCTGGTGCACACCTGGATCGAGGGCCACATGGCGGACCTGGCGATCTTCACGGGACCGGCCGGTCGGCCGGAGGCCCTGCGGCCCGGCCGGGCGGGACTGGCGCCGTGCGTGTGGGAGGCGGCCGTGCTGTCCCACGAGCGCGACGCGTTCTCCCGGCACGTCCTCGACGGCACCGGCACTCTCGCGGACCGTCTGGCCGCCTGGGGCTCCGACACGGTCGAGGGGAAGCTGCGATGACCTCCGCCGCCCGGGTCCGGCGCGCCGAGCGCGCCGATCTGCCGCGCGTCGCCGAACTCGCCGCCCAGCACGCGCGCTACGAGCGGGCCGAGCCACCCGTTCCCGACCTGGCCGACCGTCTGGCCGCCCTGCTCTTCGACGGCCGCGACGGCGTGGACGGCCCCGCGCCCCGGCTGGTCTGTCTGCTGGCCGAACTGCCCGGCGGCGAGGTCGTCGGCTACGCCACGTGTTCCCCCGTGCTCTCCACCTGGGACGGCCGCGAGTACCTCCACATGGACTGTCTGTTCCTGGCGCCCGGCCGTCGTGGTCTGGGGCTCGGTGCCCTGCTGATGGACGCGGTGGTGGCCGAGGGCCGCCGCCGGGGGCTGAGCGAGGTGCAGTGGCAGACCCCCGCCTGGAACGAGGGTGCGATCCGGTTCTACGACCGTCTCGGGGGGCGCGCGCTGGAGAAGGTGCGCTACAGCCTGCCGGTGTCCCGTTGAGTGCGGTTCGCGTCTGAGGCACCCCCGCGAGGGTCTATGGTGTCCCGCATGTCCGTCCCCGAAATGATCCGTGTCGTCTCCCGTGACTCGCCCATGGCGCTCGCCCAAGTGGAGCGTGTGCGGGCCGAGTTGGCAGTGCTGCACCCCGGTGTGCGGACCGAGGTCGTGCCGGTGAAGACGACCGGCGACAAGTGGATGGGTGACCTGGCCCAGGTCGAGGGCAAGGGCGCGTTCACCAAGGAGGTCGACGCGGCGCTGCTCGCCGGGGAGGCCGATCTCGCGGTGCACTGCGTCAAGGACGTCCCGGCCGACCGGCCGCTGCCGGCGGGCACGGTGTTCGCCGCGTTCCTGAAGCGGGACGACATCCGCGACGCCCTGGTCCACCCCGGCGGACTCACCCTCGACGAGCTTCCCGCCGGTACCCGGATCGGTACGTCCTCGGTCCGTAGGGTCGCCCAACTGGCCGCCACGCACCCGCACCTGGAGTGCGTGCCGTTCCGCGGCAACGCCAACCGCCGGCTGGCGAAGCTGGCGGCCGGTGAGGCGGACGCGCTGCTGCTGGCGGTGTCCGGTCTGGAGCGCATCGGCCGCACGGACGTGATCAGCGAGGTCCTGTCCCCGGAGACGATGATGCCGCCGATCGGTGCGGGCATCCTGGCGCTCCAGTGCCGTGAGGGCGACACCGAGCTCATCGACGCGGTCAGCGGGCTCGGCGATCCGGCCACGCACCGGGAGGCCACCGCGGAACGCATGTTCCTGCATGTGCTCCAGGGGCACTGCAACAGCCCGATCGCCGGGTTCGCGCGCATGGACCGCAGCGGTGAACTGTCCCTGCGGGCCTGTGTGTTCACGCCCGACGGCAAGGTCCGGCTGAACGCCCACGAGTGGGCGGGGCGGCTCGACCCGGCCACCCTGGGCACGTCGGTCGCCGTGGCCCTGCTCCGGCAGGGCGCCCGGGAGATCATCGACGGCATCCCGCACTGAGGCGGAGCCGCGCCGCAGGCGGAGCCGCGCCGGTGGCGGACCAGGCCGGTGGCGGACCAGGCCGGTGGCGGACCAGGCCGGCGGCCGAGCCGCACCCAGGACCAGGCCGCGTCGGGCACGACGGCATCCCGCACCGAGGGGGAGCCGCGCCGGCGGCCGAGCCGCATCGACGACGGGGCCGCGCCGGGCACGACCGCGCCGGGCGTGACCACCTCGGTAACGACCGTCACGGACACGACCCCCACCGACACGACCGCGCCGGGCGGGACCGTGTCAGGCGGTGCCCTCTTCGGCCTGGTCGCGCAGGAAGTTGCTCACCTGACGGGCCAGGCTGTCGCGCCCGGCGCCGGCGGGGGCTCCGGCGGACCCCTCGTGCAGGCCGAGGCCGCCGCTCCACAGGCGGCGGTCGGCCCACTCCTCGTCGACCCGCAGCTGGATCTGGACGTCGATCTGGCCGAGGGAGGACTCGGGGCCCGCGGCGTACAGCACGGCGGTGGCCCGGCGCAGCGGGTAGACGTCGAAGCCCTCGATGAACTGCGTGTTACGCCAGTCGACGAACGCGCTCTCGCCGTCGGGCCCGATCCGCACGTCGATCTGGCCGTCCTCGAGGTGGATGCCGAAGGACCGCTCGCCCCGGTTCTCGACGGTCACCCGCAGGCGGAAGTACGTCATCCCCTCGGCGGCGTCGTCACGACCGCGCGGCGGCTCGGCCGGCTCCAGTCCGTGGACGCGGACACGCAGACCGGCATGCTCGTCGTACTCGTGCCAGTCCCCGACCACGTTCGGCTCGTACACAGTCCTACCTCTCGACCTCTGAGGCTGCTTCCTATCCGTGTGCTCAGCGCACTGTCAAATGAGCGGAATGGGCTGTGGCCAGGGAATTCGCCGCATTTGATCGTTGATCAAGCCGTGCGCAGGAACAATCCTCCTCCGGACCGTGCGGTTCCCCGCGCACGGCGTGCCGCACATCACGTTCCGGAGGGTGAGCTCAGCGGGCCAGTCGGCCCAGCAGCGAGGAGGCGGCGGCGATGCCGAGCGCGGCGGCCACGAGGAGCACCCCGAAGTCGGCGCCGAGGTGCGCGGGTGTGCTGAGGAGCAGGCCGCGCAGCGCGTCCACCTGGTAACTGAGCGGGTTGATCTTGCTGACGGCCTGGAGCCAGCCCGGCATGATGGACACCGGGTAGAGGGCGTTGGAGGCGAAGAACAGCGGCATGGTGATCGCCTGGCCGAAGCCCATCAGCCGGTCGCGGCTGAGCACGATGCCCGCGATGGTCATCGACAGGCAGGAGAAGAACGCCGATCCGAGGATCACGGCCACGGCGACGCCGAGCAGCTTCAGCGGGTTCCAGGTCAGGGCCACGCCGAGGAGCGCGGCGATGACGACGACCACGATCGCCTGGATCAGCGACTTCACGCCGGCCGCGAACGCCTTGCCGGTGATGAGGGCGGAGCGGGGAGTGGGGGTGACGAGCAGCTTGTTGAGGATGCCCGCGTCGCGTTCCCAGATGATCTGGATGCCGTAGAAGATGGCGATGAACATCGCGGACTGGGCGATGATGCCGGGCGCGAGGTAGTCGATGTACGGGATGCCCTGGGTGGGGATCGCCTTGATCCTGGTGAAGGTCTGACCGAAGATCAGCAGCCAGAGCGCGGGCTGGACCGCGCGGGTGTACAACTCCGTGCGGTCGTGGCGCAGCTTCTGCAGTTCCACCGCGCACATGGCCACCACCCGGGCGGGCAGCAGTCGCCAGCCCGCGCGGGGCCGGGGCGGCCGGAGCAGCAGGCCGATGTCCTTGTGCCGGACTCGGTCAGCCGACGCGGTGCGCGGTGCGGCGGGTGCTTCGGACATCGCGGAAGTCTCCTGACTGGTCGTCGAGGCCGCTGCCGGCGACGTCACGGAAGACGTCCTCCAGCGTCGGCAGCGTGTCCGTGGTGGCGCCCTCGCCGCGCCGGCGTTCGCCGAGCCCCTGCCTGAGTTCGACCGGGGTGCCGAGGGCCCGGATGCGGCCGTGGTGCATCAGGCCGACCCGGTCGCAGTACTGGTCGGCCTCGTCCATGTAGTGCGTGGTCACCAGGACGGTCATCCCGGTGGCCGCGCGTACGGCGTTGATGTGGTCCCAGACGCCGGTGCGGGCGATCGGGTCGAGGCCGATGGTCGGCTCGTCCAGGATCAGCAGCCGGGGCGCGCTGACCAGCGCCTGGGCGAGTTCGAGGCGGCGGACCATGCCGCCGGAGTAGGTGCCCGCCAGGCGGTCGGCGGCGTCCTCCAGGTCCACCGCGGCGAGAGCCTGGCCGACGCGTTCGGCGCGTTCGCGGCGCGGCACGTCGAAGACGCGGGCGAACAGGGCGACGTTCTCCCGGCCGGTGAGGCCGGCGTCGGCGGACAGCTGCTGCGGCACGTAGCCCAGCAGGCGCCGTACGGACATCTGTTCGCGCGCCGCGTCGTGGCCGAAGACCCGGACCATGCCGGCCGGGACCGGCAGGAGGGTGGTGATGCAGCGGATCGCGGTGGTCTTGCCCGCGCCGTTCGGGCCGAGCAGCCCGAAGATCTCGCCCTCCCCGACCGTCAGGTCGAGCCCGTCGACGGCGTTCGTCGCGCCGAAGGCGTAGGCGAGACCCGCGCAGGTCACGGCCTCGGCCGCTTCGGCGGCAGCGTCCTGGGTCATGAGTCCTCAGCCTCCTCGCGCAGGGTGACGGCCAGCTTGCGCAGGGCCGGGAGGGCCGCGCCCAGCGCCTGCCGGTCCGCCTCGTCGAGCCGCGCCACGTGCCGTCGTACGAGGTCGGCGCGGCGTTCCTGCCAGGCGCGCAGCCGGGCCTCGGCGGCCCCGGTCAGCAGCAGCCGGGCGGCCCGCCGGTCGGCGGGGTCGGTCTCGCGGAGCAGGTAGCCGTCCCGGACCAGCTGGTTGACCAGCGTGGACACCGAATTGCCCGCCAGGTAAAGCTCCTTGGCGGCGTCCGAGACGCCGATGCCGGGCCGCGCCTCGACCAGGCGCAGCAGTTCCACCTCGGCGCCGCGCAGCCGTGGCGCGGTCAGTCCGGCACGCAGTCGGCGCCTGATCAGCCGCTGCACCCCGACCAGCGCGTCGGCCAGGTCTTCGGGGAAGGTCTCCTCTTCCACACCGCCGAGATTACCTCTGTGTCAGAGGTATCGCACCAAGAGCGGGTCAAGATCGGCGGCGGCCGACCCCTCCTCACCCGGGGAATTTCACTCCATGAATTCCCCCGAATTCATGGAGTGGCATTTCGGTAACTATTCAAGTAATTGTTTTGGATACACTCGTAGAGGGAATTGGAATTCCAGTGCTTCGGACAGGAGGCACGCCCGCGGGAATCCGCTCGCCGGCCCCCGGCCGTCCTCCATACGGCCCGGGCGCGCGCGTCCCCGTGTGACTGTCCACCCAGCACCAGCTGAGGGAGGCGCGCAGATGCGTACCGCCATCAGAACGAAACAGCATCCGCACGACGACGCCCCGGACACCGCCGAATTCTTCGAACGGCTCGCGGAACTGGCCGCCGGTCCCGAGCGCAAAGCATTGCGGGACGAACTGGTCCGGCTGTGGCTGCCCATGGCCGAGCGCATCGCCGTCAGGTTCCGCGGTCGCGGCGAGGCCCTCGAAGACCTGTACCAGGTGGCCGCCCTCGGGCTCGTCAAGGCCGTCGACCACTACGACCCGGCGCGCGGCCGCGCCTTCGAGGCGTACGCGGTGCCGACGATCACCGGCGAGATCAAACGCCACTTCCGCGATCACATGTGGACGCTGCACGTTCCGCGTCGTGTCCAGGATCTGCGCAACCACGTACGGAAGGCCGCGAAGGAGCTGTCGCAGACCATTCCGGGCCGCCCTCCCACGGTGACCGAGATCGCCGAGTACACCGGGCTCACCGGCGACGAGGTGCGCACCGGCATGGAGGCGCTCGACTGCTACACCGCGCTGTCGCTGGAGGCCGAGATGCCCGGCACCGACGGCTACGCCCTCGCCGACGCGATCGGCGGCCCTGATCCGGGTTACGACACCGTCGTGGACCGGGTGTCGGTGGCTCCCTGCCTGCAGGCACTGCCGGAACGCGAGCGCACGATCCTGTATCTGCGCTTCTTCGGAGGCATGACCCAGAGCACCATCGCGGAGGAGCTCGGCATCTCGCAGATGCATGTCTCCCGGCTGCTCAGCGGCTGCTTCGCCCACCTGCGCGAGGAGATCCTCGCCGAGACGGGGGACGGGGCCGAGGCAGGGGACGGGACCGACGCGCACGAGGGGAGCGAGACGCGCGAGGAGGCGGAGTCGCGGGTGGGGCCGGAGGCGGACTGAGCGTGCCGTGCGCGCGCGTCAGCCGACCTCCGCGTCACCCGACTGGAGGTGTGCCCGGGATCGGTGTGAGGGCCGGTGTGCGCTGCGCTCCCACGCCACCGGAGGTACTCGGCAGGCGCCGGGGGCCGTTCCGGCCGGACACTGGAGGGACCGGCGGCCCCCCTCCGGGCGACGAGATCGGAACGCGACTGCGATGAATCACTACACGACTCCCTCCGCCTCCACGAAGCACGTCCTGTCGACGGACTCCGTCTTCGGAGCGCCCTGCTGGGTGAGCCTGACCAGTCGCGACGTGGAGGCCACGGAGGAGTTCTACGCGGCGGTGCTGGGCTGGCAGTGGCGCAGGGCGAAGCTCGGCGACCGGTTCCGCATCGCGCTGGTGGACCGCGTCCCGGTCGCCGGGATCGCCGCGGTCGCCGACATGTGGCAGATGGCGGTGGCGTGGACGCCGTACTTCGCCGTACGCAGCGCGGACGAGGCGGTGTCCCGGGTCAGGGAGCGCGGCGGCACGTCGGCGGTCGGACCGATCTCCCTCCCGCCCGGGCGGGCGGCGCTGCTGGCCGACCGGGACGGCGCGACCTTCGGGATCTGGGAGGGGAAGCTCTTCTCCGACTGGGAGACCTGGCGGCAGGCGTCACCCGCCTTCATCCGGCTGCACACGCGTGACGCGTTCGACGCGGCGATCTTCTACGGCGAGGTGCTCGACTGGGCGTCGAAGCGCCCCGGCTGCTGCGAGGTCCACTACGAAGGGGGCGAGGTGGTGCTGCGCAGCCGGGGCGACGTCGTGGCGCGCATCGTGTCCGGGGCGCTGGAGGCGGCCCCCGATCCCACCATCCGGCCGCACTGGCAGGTGCACTTCGCGGTCGCCGACGTGACGGAGTGCGCGCGGGCGGCGGAGCGGCACGGCGGCAGCGTGCTGCGCACGAGCGCCGGCGAGGTCGTGTTGCGCGACACCGACGGCGCTCAGTTCACCGTGACCTCACACCACGCGCGCTGACTTCTTCTTCGCCGCCCGGCGGGACGGTGCCGCCCGGCGGGACGGCCGGGTGAGCAGCACCAGACTTCGCGCCTCGACCCTCGTACGGGTGCCCGCCTTGTGCTCCGTCTCGTCCGGGGTGCCGTCCGGCTCCGAGGTGTCGATCAAGGTCGTCCAGCGCTCGCCGTAGGCGGGGCCCGGCAACCGGAAGTCGACCGGCTCCCAGTAGCTGTTGAGCAGCAGCAGGAAGGAGTCGTCGACGACCGGCCTGCCCCGCGGGTCCGGTTCGGCGATGGCGTCGCCGTTGAGGAACACGCCGACGGAGTGCGCGTCGGCGCGCTTCCAGTCCCGGTCGGTCATCTCGCGCGCGTCCGGCAGCAGCCACACGAGGTCGGGCAGCGGCTGGTCCGCGTGCGTGACCGTCTCGCCGAGGAAGAAGCGGCGGCGGCGCAGCACGGGGTGCGCGGTACGCAGAGCGATGACGTTCCGGGTGAAGTCCAGCAGCCGGCGCTGCTCCTCGCTCAGCCGCCAGTCGATCCAGGAGACATCGTTGTCCTGGCAGTAGGCGTTGTTGTTGCCGCGCTGGGTACGGCCCAGCTCGTCGCCGTGACCCAGCATCGGGATGCCCTGCGACAGCAGCAGTGTGGCCAGGAAGTTGCGCTGCTGGCGGGTGCGTAGCTCCAGCACGGCCGGGTCGCCTGTCCTGCCCTCGGCACCGCAGTTCCAGGACCGGTTGTCGCTCTCGCCGTCCCGGTTGCCCTCGCCGTTGGCCTCGTTGTGCTTCTCGTTGTACGAGACGAGGTCACGCAGGGTGAAACCGTCGTGGGCGGTCACGAAGTTGACGCTGGCGCGTGGCTTGCGCCGGCTGCGGGCGTAGATGTCCGAGGATCCGGTGAGGCGGGAGGCGAACTCGCCGAGCGTGTGCTCCTCCGCGCGCCAGAAGTCCCGTACGGCGTCCCGGTACTTGCCGTTCCACTCCGACCACAGCGGCGGGAAGTTGCCCACCTGGTAGCCGCCCTCGCCCACGTCCCACGGCTCGGCGATGAGCTTGACCCGGCTGATCACCGGATCCTGCTGGATGAGGTCGAAGAACGCGGACAGCCGGTCCACCTCGTGGAACTGCCTCGCCAGGGTCGCCGCCAGATCGAAGCGGAACCCGTCGACGTGCATCTCGGTCACCCAGTACCGCAGCGAGTCCATGATCAGCTGAAGCACGTGGGGGTGCCGCATCAGCAGGCTGTTGCCGGTACCGGTGGTGTCGTAGTAATGCGACCAGTCCCCGTCCACCAGCCGGTAGTACGAGGCGTTGTCGATACCCCGGAAGGAGAGCGTGGGGCCCTGTTCGTTGCCCTCGGCGGTGTGGTTGTAGACCACGTCGAGGATCACTTCCAGGCCGGCCGCGTGCAGCGCTTTCACCATCGTCTTGAACTCGGCGACCTGCTGGCCCCGGGTGCCGTGGGCGGCGTAGGCGTTGTGCGGGGCGAAGAAACCGATGGTGTTGTAACCCCAGTAGTTGGACAGCCCACGGCCTTGCAGCACGCCGTCCTGCACATACTGGTGCACGGGCATCAGTTCGACCGCGGTCACACCCAGTGCGGTCAGGTGCTCGACGATCGCGGGGTGTGCGAGTCCCGCGTACGTGCCGCGCAGTTCGGGCGGGACGTCGGGGTGGGTGCGGGTCAGGCCCCGGACATGGGCCTCGTAGATCACGGTGTCGGCGTACGACCGGCGGGGCGGGCGGTCGTCGCCCCAGTCGAAGCCCGGGTCGGTCACCACGCCGAGCATGGTGTGCCCCGCGCTGTCGGCCGGGTCCGGGCCGTCGGCGGCGCGCTCGTAGAGCGAGGCGTGCTCGTCGATCTGCCCGTCCACAGCCCTCGCGTACGGGTCCAGCAGCAGCTTCGCGGGGTTGCAGCGGTGGCCCGAGCCGGGGTCCCACGGCCCGTGCACCCGGTAGCCGTAGCGCTGCCCGGGGCCGACGCCGGACAGATGGCCGTGCCAGACGAAACCGTCGACCTCGGTCAGGGGGAACTGCCGGTGGGTGCCGTCGTCGTCCACGAGGACCAGGTCGACGCGTTCGGCGACCTCGCTGAACAACGCGAAGTTGGTACCCGTCCCGTCGAATTCGGCACCCAACGGATAGGGGTGCCCGCTCCAGACGGGCACGGGCACCCCCGCCCCCGCTTTGGCCTTCGTCCTTGCCTTTCGGCGACGTGGCTCAGCGGTCACAGTGCGTCCACCAGGACGCCGTCCGCCTGCTTGACCGGGGCGGCCAGGGCCGCGACCGGGATCGCGCGGGGTACTTGCAGCACCTCACGCAGGCTCGGCTCGGGCACGGTGGGTACCAGCGGGACGCGGCCGCCGGCCCGGGCGCGCTGGGAGAACCAGATGACCTTGGCACCGGTCTCCGTGGCGCAGCACCCCCAGCCGTCGCTCATCTCGGCGATGTGCTCGAGACAGCCGCGCAGGTCCTGGTCCGGGCGCAGATGGCAGTCGTTCTCCCCGATGGCGGTGATCAGATGCTGGCGGTTCCACCACATCTCGATCGACGCCTTCTTGTCCGAGGCGTGCTCGTCGATGGCCTGCAGTAGCAGTTCGGTGCCTCGGCAGACGGGCTCAACCAGTGTTTCGAGATCCCAGAGCCGGAGGTGGGCGGCCAGGATGCGCCTGACCTGACCCACGCGGTCCGGGCTCACTTCCACGTCGAGGTGGTAGTAACAGGGCACTGCGGTCTTCATCGTCGTTGGCTCCTCACCGGCGAGGTACGCGCTCCTCCTCGACCCTGCGGGCCGAGACCCCGAACACGAAGCGTGAACGGTTATGGCTCCTGAGTCACATCCACAGTGCGGTTGCTACGCCATTCGTGCAACACGAGCGCACCACGACCAAGATCCAACAGGACGCTGGGTCATCGCGCGTGCACCATAAGTGAAAGCCTCGAGAGCCGCGCCCGACCGGTGCCTCTGCGTGCCCGGTCTTCCGGGCGTCGCACCTCTCGCTATCCCGGAAGGAGAACAGCGCCATGCTGCTACCCGCGAAAGCCGAAGTCGCCCGGCACCTGAGGCGTTACCGGTCGTGGGAGCGCGCCACGCTCGCTTCTCCGGGCGACCGCGCGTTGCGCGCCACTTTCGAGGATTCCGGCTACACCCTGTGCGTGCTGATGGGCAAGCGCTGTGCGCGGGAGGCCGCCGACGCCGCCGAGCGCTATCTGCGGACCGGCACCGGGACCTATCTCCGGGAGCGGAGCGTACGCGGCAGGGCGAAGACTCCCGCGTACAACGGAGCGCTCGCGCACGGGCATTCCCCGGTGGAGCGGTAGCCCTCCCGATGCAGCTTGGACATCCCGACAGCCGGGCCGTGAACGGCCCGTCGACCAGCACGGCGGAGGTCAACACATGAAGTCCACCAGGGCCATCGGCCGGATCCCGGTACGAGAGGTCCGCCCTCGGGTGGAGTGCGGCGGACGCCCGGCCAAGGCGGTCGTGGGTGAGACGTTCCAGATCACCGCCACCGTGTTCCGTGAGGGTCACGACGCCGTCGCCGCCAACGTCGTGCTGAGGGACCCCGAGGGCCGGCGCGGCCCGTGGACGCCGATGCGTGAACTCGCCCCGGGCACCGACCTGTGGGGCGCCGAGGTGACGCCGGACGCGACGGGACGCTGGACCTACACGGTCGAGGCGTGGTCCGACCCCGTCACCACCTGGCGGCACCACGCCGGGATCAAGGTCCCGGCGGGGATCGACACGGGCCTGGTCCTGGAGGAGGGCGGCAGACTCTACGAACGGGCCGCCACCAGGGTGCCCAAGGGACCCGGGCGCGCTGTGGTGAAGGAGGCCGCCAGGAAACTGCTCGACGACTCCCTGCCGGCCGCGTCCCGGCTGGCGGCGGCGTTGACGCCGGAGGTGGACGCGGTCCTGGCCCGTCACCCGGTCCGTGAACTGCTCACCGCCTCGGCACC